>NZ_QUML01000020.1:0-96842 GCF_010907025.1 Rhodopseudomonas sp. BR0G17
GGGGGGAACGGCGCAGGCGGAGCTGCCTGCGGCACAGGCTGAGATGGCGGGGCGGGCTGCTGTTGCGGAGGAGCCGCTGGTGCCTGCGCGCTCTGTTGCGGCGGCTGCGGAGCTGGAGCTGGCGGCTTGGCTTCGGCCGGTTGCTGTTTCGCGGAGGCCTGCTGTTGCGGCTTGGGCTCCTCGGTCGGTGTCGGCGACACCTCGAAATTCGGCGTCGGCTGCTCGACCGGCTTCGGCTCGGGCTCTTTCTCAGGCACCGGCGGCGGGGCTTCGTCGGCGGTCACCACCTCCACTTCGATCCGCTGCTCCGGCACTTCGGCGAACGGATGCACTTCGGCGAGCAGCAGGACCGTGCCGACCAGCACGACATGCGCCAGTACCGAGACGGCGGCGCCGGCCCGGTGCGAGGTGGATGACGAGGTGGGATCAGAACCGGGCCGCATCGCCGCCAGCATAGCGCGGCAGGACGACGGTGCGGAGTCGTTCTTGGCGGCCCGCGGTGGATCAGAGGTCACACCCCCGCCGGCAGGCGGCGGAGGTGTGGAAAGGTCGGAGCGGCTCAGGCCGTCGCGGCGGTGGCCTTCGGCTGCGACGGCCAGTAGCGGTCCTTGAGGTGACGCTTGACCAGCTTGCCGGTCGGGGTACGCGGCAGCTCGGCCTCGAAGTCGACCGAGCGCGGGCACTTGATCGGCGACAGCCGCTCGCGGCAGAACGCGATCAGCTCGGCCGCCCGCTCGCTGCTCGGAGCGGCTCCATCGCGGAGCTGCACCACCGCCTTGACCTCTTCGCCCATCTCCGCGTTCGGCACGCCGAACACCGCGACGTCGGCGACGTCCGGATGGGTCAGCAGCACGTCCTCGGTCTCCTGCGGGTAGATGTTCACGCCGCCCGAGATGATCATGTAGCTCTTGCGGTCGGTGAGATACAGGAAGCCCTCGTCGTCGAGATAACCGACGTCGCCGAGCGTCGACCAGCCTTTCTCGTTGTAGGCCTTCTTGGTCTTGTCCGGATCGTTGTGATAGCTGAACGACGGCGCGTCGGCGAAGTACACGGTGCCGATCTCGCCGATCGGCTGCTCGTCGCCTTCATCGTCCAGGATCTTGATGGTGCCGACCACCGCCTTGCCGACCGTGCCGCGATGCGCCAGCCATTGCTGCGAGGTCGAGACGGTGACGCCGTTGCCTTCGGAGCCGGCGTAGTACTCGATCAGGATCGGTCCCCACCACTCGATCATCTTGGCTTTGACGTCGACCGGGCAGGGCGCCGCGGCGTGGATCGCGCCCTTCAGCGTCGACACGTCATAGCGGCTGCGGACCTCGTCGGGCAGCTTCAGCATGCGCACGAACATCGTCGGCACCAGCTGCGACTGCGTTACCTTGTACTTCTCGACCAGCGCCAGGAACTGCTCGGCGTCGAAATGCTCCATGATGATCGAGGTGCCGCCGAGCGTGGTCGCCATCATGTTGAAGCGCAGGGGAGCGGCGTGGTACAGCGGCGCCGGCGACAGATAGATGCTCTCGGCGTTCATGCCGCACATCTTCTCGCACAGCAGGCGCAGGAACGGGCTCGGCACGTCGATGGCATTGCCTTCGAATTCGCGCTTGATGCCCTTCGGCCGGCCGGTGGTGCCGGAGGAATACAGCATGTCGTAGCCGGCGACCTCGTCGGCGATCGGCGTGGTCGGCTGCGCGGCGGTTTCCTGCTCCCACGAGCGGAAGCCGGTGATCGGCGCATCGACCATGTAATACAGCGGCGCGCCCGGCGCGTCCGACAGCAGCGACTTTATCGTCTCGCTGCCCTGGGCCGAGGTGATCACCACCTTGGCGCCGCAGTCCTGCACGATGTAGCCGATCTCGTCCTTGGTCAGGTAACGGCTGATCGCGGTGTAGTACAGGCCCGCGCGCTGCGCCGCCCAGCAGATCTCCATGAACGCCAGCCGGTTTTCCATCAGCAGCGCGATGTGATCGCCGGCCTTCAGCCCCAGCGACCGGAACAGATGCGCGCCCTGATTGGAGCGCTCATCGAGCTGCCGATAGGTGATGGCCTGGCCGGTCGAAGCCATCCGGTAGGCGACTTTGTCGGGATTGGTCTTGGCGTGAATCGACGGATGGGTCATGGCAGTTTCCTCTTTGGTGATGCGGCGGATTGGCTCCGCTCTGTCCGGCACTGAACCTCATGGTGAGGAGCGCGCCGTTCGGCGCGCGTCTCGAACCATGGGGTGTAGGGCTCATCCTTCGAGACGCCCGGCTCAGCCATTGGGGCTGTGCCGGGCTCCTCAGGATGAGGCCTGCTGCTTGTTGTCTTTACAGCCGCTCAACGATGGTGACGTTAGCCATGCCGCCGCCTTCGCACATCGTCTGCAGGCCGTAGCGCTTGTTGTTCTGCTTCAGCGCGTGGATCAGCGTGGTCATCAGCTTGGTGCCGGAGCCGCCGAGCGGATGGCCGAGCGCGATCGCGCCGCCATTGACGTTGAGCCGCGCCGGATCGGCGCCGGTCGCTTTCAGCCACGCGGTCGGGATCGAGGCGAACGCTTCGTTGACCTCGAACAGATCGATGTCGTCGATCTTCATCCCGGCCTTCTTCAGCGCGTATTCGGTGGCGGGCAGCGGGGCTTCCAGCATGATCACCGGATCGCCGCCGCGCATCGTCATGTGGTGGACGCGGGCGAGCGGCTGCACGCCGAGCTGCTTCAGGCCCTTCTCGTTGACCACCACCACGCCGGAGGCGCCGTCGCAGATCTGGCTGGCGGTCGCCGCGGTCAGCTTGCCGCCGTTCTCGTTGATCAGCTTGACGCCCTTGATGCCGTCGAGCGTCGCGTCGAAGCGGATGCCTTCGTCGATGTGGTGGATATCGGTCGAGCCGTCGGCACGGGTGATCTCGAGCGGGATGATCTCGTCCTTGAACTTGCCGGCCTGAGTCGCGGCGATCGCGCGCTGGTGGCTGTTGAACGCGAACTCGTCGAGTTCGTCCTTCGACAGGTTGTACTTGTTCGCCACCATTTCGGCGCCGACGAACTGGCTGAACTGGATGTTCGGGTAGCGCTCTTCCATCTTCGGGCTCTTGTAGTTACCGAGCCCGGCCTTGGCGGCGAGGATGCTCGGCGAGCCCATCGGCACGCGGGTCATCGATTCGACGCCGGCGGCGATCACGATATCCATGGTGCCGGCCATCACCGCCTGTGCGGCGAAATGCAGCGCCTGCTGCGATGAGCCGCACTGCCGGTCGACCGACGTGCCCGGCACGCTTTCCGGCAGCTTGGAGGCCAGCACCGCGTTGCGGCCGATATTGACTGCCTGTTCGCCGCCCTGGCCGACGCAGCCCATGATCACGTCTTCAATCTGATCCGGCGCGGCGCCCGAACGGTCGACCAGCGCATTGATGACGGAGGCGGCGAGATCGACCGGATGCCAGCCGGCAAGACGGCCTCCCTTGCGGCCGCCGGCAGTGCGAGCAGCGGCGACGATATAGGCCTCGGCCATGTGTTCTCTCCCTGAAAATGGTTGTTGGGTGCGGGTTTCGGACCGCCGCGATTTAAGTGGTGGGGGAGGATTTAGTCAATCGATCAATTAACGCTTGAGCCATGTCAAACGATGCTGTAAGTCCGACAGCAATGGCAGCGCATCTCAACCATTCTGCGGCTACTAAAGTACCGGCGGCGAAAAACTCCACCGCCGAGAAGCTGTTGGTTGCCGCCGGCGAATTGATGATCGAGCGTAACTCGGTCGAGATCTCGCTGGCCGATATCGCGCAGAAGTCGGGCGTCAACGCCGCGCTGGTGAAGTATCACTTCGGTAACAAGGACGGTCTGCTTCTGGCGCTGCTCGAGCGCGATGCGTCGAACGAAATGACGCATCTGGATTTCCTGCTGACGCAGCCGCTGTCGCCGACCACCAAGATGAAGTTGCACATCGCCGGCATCATCAAGGCGTATCACCAGTTTCCCTATCTGAACCGGCTGATCCATTACTTGCTGCACGGTTCGAATCGCGAGGCCGCCGACGAGGTCACCAAGTTCTTCGTCGGGCCGCTGCTCGATTTTCATCGCCGGCTGCTGGCGGAGGGTGTCGCCACCGGCGACTTCCGCGAGGTTGATCCGGTGCTGTTCTACACCACGCTGATCGGCGCCTGCGACCATCTGTTTTTCGGTCGGCAGACCATGATGCGTGCGGCCGGCGTCGGTCCGGTGACTGAAGAAGTCTGCCGCGCCTATGTGGCGCATATCGAAAAGATTGTCCTCGGTGGGTTGCTGTCGAACAGAGCGCGTCAGCCTTCCGCCGCCGGATCCTGAGCTAACAAAAAGAAGAAACGACCCCACCCAACTACAGAGACCTTTCAATCAAGACCGGGACAAGCCAAGGAAAATCCGAACAAAAACCAATAACGCCCAAGGACCAGTTCACGGAACCTGCCCGCAAGAAGGTAGGCGGAATGGAGCTTCAGGCACCCCCGGGAAATTGTTCGTGTCTCTATAAAAAGAAAACGCCAGGAAACGCCCAAGCAATCTGTCGGAACGCGAGCTCAACGAAACGCCACCCAAGGAGAGACCTCGAGCCGGATCGGTAGCGGACCAAGTCGCGACCTTTTGCCGGCCTCAACGATCGGGGAAACGCCCAAGGGGCTGTTGAAGGCCCGGACCAACAGCGCAATAACCACGCGGGACGCGTCGGCCCGACCGCTCTTAAAAGGCGGCGAGCGGTGTCGTCCGAGACCAAGCTTCAAGAAAGCGCCCAAGGAAAGGGATATCCAATGCAGTTGAAAGACGTCTCCGTTCTCATCACCGGCGGTGGTTCGGGGCTCGGCGCCGCGACCGCGCGGGCGATGGCCGCCAAGGGCGCCAAGGTCGCCGTGCTCGACATGAACAAGGACAACGCCGAGAAGGTCGCCGCCGAGATCGGTGGCGTCGCTTGCGTCGGCGACGTGTCGCAGGAAGCGCCGGTCAAGGAAGCGATCGCCAAGGCTGAAGCCGCGCACGGCATCGTCCGCGTGCTGGTGAACTGCGCCGGCATCGGCGGCGCGGTGAAGACCGTCAGCAAGAACGGCGCCTATCCGCTCGACCACTTCTCGCGCATCATCAACGTCAACCTGATCGGCAGCTTCAACTGCATCCGGCTCGTCGCCGAGCGCATGCAGAGCGCGCCGACCATCGGCGAAGAGCGCGGCGTCTGCATCAACACCGCCTCGGTGGCGGCGTTCGACGGTCAGATCGGCCAGGCTGCTTACTCCGCCTCGAAGGGCGGTATCGTCGGCATGACCCTGCCGGTGGCGCGCGACCTCGCGTCGATGAACATCCGCGTCATGACCATCGCGCCGGGCCTGTTCCTCACCCCGCTGCTGATGGGTCTGTCGGAAGACGCCCGCAAGAGCCTCGGCGCCCAGGTGCCGCATCCGGCCCGCCTCGGTGATCCGTCGGAATATGCGTCGCTCGCGGTGCAGATCGTCGAGAACCCGATGCTGAACGGCGAGACCATTCGTCTCGACGGCGCCATCCGCATGGCGCCGCGCTAAACGCGCACTTCTCACCCTTTCCGTTTCGGGAGAGGGTGAGCCTTCGATCTCCGCCGCGTGTAGTTCGTCACATAGTGACGATCTCTCGCGCGGCGGAATTCGAAGCACGGGATTGTTTCTTTCCCTGGATTTGGGAGGGGAGCGACTATCGCCGAAACGGCGATCCGATTAAACGTCGCAGCAGCGGCGTATAAGAACAAGAACTGACGGGAGTGATGGCGTGACCGAGGCCTTGCTGGTCGATCATCGTGACGGGGTCGATTGGGTCACGCTCAATCGGCCGGATAGCCTCAATGCTCTCGATCCAAGCCTGATCGACGCGCTCAACGCGTATTTTGGCCGCCTGCAGCGCGATCGGACGACGCGCGTCGTCGTGCTGAAAGGCGCGGGCGCCAATTTCTGCGCCGGCCTCGACCTCAAACATGCGATGGCGCGCCGCGCCGGTGAGAACGCCACGCCCGGCGTCACCGAGTCGCTGGATTCGCAGCGTCGGATCGCCGACATCGTGATGCTGATGCGCCGCTGCCCGCAGCCGATCATCTCGCTGATCCGCGGCGCCGCGGCCGGCGGCGGCTTTGCGCTGGCGCTGGCTTCCGACGTCCGCATCGCCGGACGCAGCGCGCGGATGAACTGTGCCTTCATCAAGCTCGGCCTTGGCGGTTGCGACATCGGCACCAGCTACTTTTTGCCACGCCTCGTCGGCGTCTCGGTGGCGTCCGAACTGATCCTCACCGGCCGCTTCATCGGCGCCGAGCGCGCGCTGATGACCGGGCTGGTTTCCGAACTGGTGGAAGACGATCAGCTCGAAGCTGCGGCCCAGCCATTCGTGGATGCGATGATGGCGGCGTCGCCGGTCGGTTTGCGGCTGTCGAAGGAGTGCCTCAACATGGCGGTGGATGCCGGCTCGATCGAGCAGGTGATCGCGATGGAGGATCGCAACCAGGTGCTGTGTTCGCGCTCGGAGGATTTCAAGGAAGGCGTCGCCGCGTTCCTCGAGAAGCGCAAGCCGGTCTACGGCAACCGCTGACCAATTCAACGTTGGCCCGGCAAGAGGCCGAGAAAACGGGAGAACACCAGATGACTGCCAGCGCAGCCGCAGTGATGACCAAGCCGCCGTTTCGCAAGGTGAACTGGCTGCCGCGCGAGATCGATGTCGATCGCCGCGAGGACGGCGTCATCGTGATGAAGTCGCGCTTCCCGCTGATGGATCACGATCCCAACCTGCCGATGGCGCTGGCGAAGTGGGCCAAGCAGCGACCGGATCATATCTGGCTGGCGCAGCGCAAGGGGCCGGACCGGCAGTGGCGCAAGGTCAGCTACGCCGAGGCCAAGCGCATCGTCGATGGTCTCACTCAGGCGTTGCTCGACCTGAAGCTGCCGGAAGGCCGGCCGCTCACGGTGCTGTCGGGTAATTCGATCGAGCACGCTCTGATCATGATGGCGGCGATGCAGGCGCGGATTCCGACCGCGCCGGTGTCGCCGGCCTATTCGCTGATGAGCCACGACCACCTCAAGCTGAAGTACCTGTTCGATCTGGTGAAGCCTGCTGCCGTGATGGTGCAGGAAGGCGCTCCGTTCACCAAGGCGCTGCACGCGCTCGATCTGAAGGACGTCCAGGTGATCCACGTCGTCAATCCGGCCGACGGCATCGCCAGCATCGCGTTCGACGACATGGTGGCGACCCCGGTGACAGACCAGGTGGCGCAGTCGATCGCGCAGATCACGCCCGACACCGTCGCCAAGTTCCTGTTCACCTCCGGCTCGACCGGAATGCCGAAGGCGGTGATCAACACCCAGCGGATGATGTGCGCCAATGCTGCGATGATGATGCAGGTGCGGCCGCGCGATCCGAACGGCCCGCCGCCGGTGCAGCTCGACTGGATGCCGTGGAATCACACCATGGGCGGCAACGCGGCGTTCAATCCGCTGTTGATCGAAGGCGGCACGCTGTACATCGACGACGGTCGCCCGGTGCCGGGCCAGATCGAAGAGACGCTGCGCAACCTGCGCGAAATCTCGCCGACCTACTATGCCAACGTGCCGGCCGGCTATGCGGCGCTGGCGAGCGCGATGGAGAAGGACGACGCGCTGTGCCGGTCGTTCTTCAAGGACATGCAGCTGATGGCCTATGGCGGCGCCCGGCTGCCCGACGATCTGTACGAGCGGATGCAGGCGCTGGCGGTGCGCGCCACCGGACACCGGCTGGTGTTCTACACCGGCTGGGGTTCGACCGAGACCTCGCCGACCTCGACTGGCACCTATTGGGACACCGAGCGCGTCGGCCTGATCGGGCTGCCGTTCCCGGGCGTCGAACTGAAGATGCTGCCGATCGGCGACAAATACGAATTGCGGCTGCGCGGGGTCAATGTGATGCCCGGTTACTACGGCCAGCCGGATCTCACCGAGAAGGCGTTCGATGAAGAGGGCTTTTACAAGATCGGTGACGCCGGCGTGTTCGTCGATCCGAACGATCCGGTGAAGGGCATCATCTTCGCCGGCCGCGTCGCCGAAGACTTCAAGCTGATGACCGGCACCTTCGTGCATGTCAGCACCGTGCGCACCGATGCGATTGCCGCGGCGAGCCCGGTGATCCAGGACGCCTTAGTGGCGGGGCAGGACCGCGCCTATATTGGCCTGCTGGCCTGGCCGAACCTCAACGCCTGCCGGGTGATGATCGGCGATCCGAATGCGAGCTTCGAGGACGTCGTGAAGCATCCCGACGTGCTCGCGGCGCTGCGTGCCGGGCTGCAGAAGCACAACCGCGAAGTCGAAGGCGCCAGCTCGATGCGGATCGCCCGCGCGATGCTGATGGTCGAGCCGCCGTCGATCGACGGTAACGAACTCACCGACAAAGGCTACATCAACCAGCGCGCCGGCCTCGAACGCCGCGCCGCCCTGGTCGAGCGGCTGTATGCCGAGCATCCGGATTCGGATGTGATGGTGCTGCAGTGAGCGATGCGAACTTAACTCTCCGTCATTCCGGGCGCGCGCAGCGCGAACCCGGAATCTCGAGATTCCGGGTTCTCGCCTGTCGGCGAGCCCCGGAATGACGGTGAAGACATTCAAGACTAACAACTAACAACAACGAGACCTCGCCCATGAATTTCGATTTTTCCGACGACCAGAAGCAATTGCGCGATCAGGCGCGGCGGTTTCTTGCCGAGAAGTGCTCGCCGAAGGCGGTGCGTGCCGTGCTCGAAGGCAAGGCCGACTATGACCGTGATCTGTGGAAGGGCCTCGCCGAGATGGGCTTCCTCGGTGTCGCGATTCCGGAGGAATACGGCGGGACCGGTGCGGGCCATCTCGAGCTCTGCGTGATCGCCGAGGAGCTCGGCCGCGCGCTGGCGCCGGTGCCGTTCTCGTCGACGGTGTATCTCGCCGCCGAGGCGCTGCTGCTGGCGGGTTCGGAAGAGCAGAAGCAGAAGTGGCTGCCGAAGATCTCGTCGGGTGAGGCGATCGGCACGCTGGCGCTGTTCGAAGGCACCGGCAATCCGTCGCCGGCCGCGGTCAAGCTCGCGGTATCGAACGGCACGCTGACCGGCACCAAAAAGCCGGTCGCCGACGGCGCGATCGCCGATTTTGCCATCGTCGCGGCGCGCACCGGCAACAGCGGCCGCGAGACCGATGTCTCGCTGTTCCTGGTCGATCTCAAGGCCGGTGGCGTCACCGCCAAGTCGCTGCAGAACGTCGATCCGTCGCGCCAGCAGGCCGAGCTGACCTTCGCCGGCGCCAAGGCCGAGCCGCTCGGCGCTGCCAATGAAGGCTGGAGCATTCTGTCGCGCGTGATGGACCGCGCCGCGGTGCTGATCGCATTCGAGCAGGTTGGCGGCGCCGACCGGGCGCTGGAAATGGGCCGCGACTACGCGCTCGACCGTATCGCGTTCGGCCGGCCGATCGGCTCGTTCCAGGCGATCAAGCACATCCTGGCCGATATGTACGTCTCGGCGACGCTGGCGCGTTCGAACTCCTACTACGGAGCCTGGGCGCTCTCGACCGACGCGGCCGAGCTGTCGGAGGCCGCTGCCGCGGCGCGGATCAGCGCGACGCAGGCGTTCCAGCACTGCGCCAAGCAGAACATCCAGGTGCACGGCGGCATGGGCTTCACCTGGGAGTTCGACTGCCACCTGTACTATCGCCGCTCCAACGCGCTGGCGCTCAGCCTCGGCAGCCAGTCGTATTGGGAAGATCAGCTGATCGATCGGATGCGCCAGAAGAACGCGGCGTAACGCGCGACGGTGAGTGCCCAACCGTCATTGCTAGCGCAGCGAAGCAATCCAGAGACCCCGTGCACTGAGCTGGATTGCTTCGTCGCTTCGCTCCTCGCAATGACGGAGAAATTGAATGCATCGATAGCAGGTGTGCCATGAACTTCGACGATACCCCGCAGGAAGCCGAATTCCGCGCCAAGGCGCGCGCCTGGATCGACGCCAACGCGCCGAAGCAATACGAGGACGAGCTGCGCAAAGCGTCGCTCGGCCGGGTGGTGCTGAAGGGCGCCAACATTCTGGAGGTCGCCAAGGCCTGGCAGAAGAAGAAGGCCGATGCCGGCTGGGCCGTGCCGCATTGGCCGAAGGAATATGGCGGCCGCGGCGCGTCGCCGATCGAGCGCGTGATCTGGCAGCAGGAAGAAGGCGTGTTCGGCAAGCTCACCGCGATGTTCATCATCGGTCAGGGCATGTGCGGACCGACCATGATGGCCTACGCCTCGGAAGAGCAGAAGCGGCGCTACCTGCCGCCGCTCGGCTCCGGCGAGAAGGTCTGGTGCCAGCTGTTCTCCGAGCCGGCCGGCGGCTCCGACGTCGCGGGCCTGCGAACCCGCGCCGAGAAAGACGGCGACGACTGGATCATCAACGGCCAGAAGATCTGGACCTCCGGCGCGCACTACTCGGATTACGGCATCCTGATCACCCGCACCGACCCGACCGTACCCAAGCACAAGGGTCTGACGATGTTCTTCCTCGACATGAAGAGCCCCGGCGTCGAGGTACGGCCGATCAAGCAGGCCAACGGCAATTCCGACTTCAACGAGGTGTATTTCACCAACGTGCGGATTCCGGACAGCCAGCGCCTCGGCGCGGTCGGCGACGGTTGGAACGTGTCGTTGACGACGCTGATGAACGAGCGGATGTCGATCGGCGCCAACGTCGCGACCGGCTTCCCCGAGCTGTTCGACTATTGCTCGTCGCTGACGCTCGACGGCGCGCCTGCGCTCGATGATCGCGCGGTGCGCAGCAAGCTCGCGAACTGGGCGGTGAAGGCCAGCGGCCTGCGCTACACCTCGTTCCGCTCGATCTCTGCGCTGTCGAAGGGCCAGCGTCCGGGGCCGGAGAACTCGATCGGCAAGCTGGTCGCTGGCTCGATGATCCAGGAAGTCGCGATGTACGCGCTCGATCTGCAGGGCGCCGCCGGCGTGCTGAGCGGGCCGGAGGATGCCGAAGTCGCCGGCCGTTTCCAGGCGATGCTGCTGCGTTCGCCGGCGACCCGCGTCGAAGGCGGCACCGACGAGATCCTGCGCAACATCATCGCCGAACGCGTGCTCGGCCTGCCCGGCGACATCCGCGTCGATAAGGACGTGCCGTTCAACCAGATCCCGACCAAGGGGCGGGCCTAGTGTTCACATCATCTTCGTCATTGCGAGGAGCGGAGCGACGAAGCAATCCAGTCTTCCATTTTGGCCCTGGATTGCTTCGCTTCGCTCGCAATGACGAATCCATCCTGAACTGAAGCGAAAGATCGACCATGAATTTCGACGATACCCCGCAGGAAGCCGAGTTCCGCGCCAAGGCTCGCGCGTGGATCGATGCCAACGCGCCGAAGCAGTACGAAGAGGAACTGACCAAGTCGGGCCTCGGCCGGATCAGCCTGAAGAACGCCGACATCGTCGAAGTCGGCAAGGCGTGGCAGAAGAAGAAGGCCGAGGGCGGCTGGGCCTGCCTGACCTGGCCGAGCGAATATGGCGGCCGCGGCGCGACGCCGATCGAGAAGGTGATCTGGCAGCAGGAAGAGGGCGTTTACGGCAAGCTCACCCAGCCGTTCCAGATCGGCGAGGGCATGTGCGGCCCGACCGTGATGGCTTACGGTGCCGAGGAGCATAAGCGCCGTTACTTGCCGAAGCTCGCCTCGGGCGAAGAGATCTGGTGCCAGCTGTTCTCCGAGCCGGCCGGCGGCTCCGACGTCGCGGGTCTGCGCACCCGCGCCGAGAAGGAGGGCGACGACTGGATCATCAACGGCCAGAAGATCTGGACCTCCGGCGCGCACTACTCGGACTACGGCCTGCTGATCACCCGCACCGACCCGAATGTGCCCAAGCACAAGGGCCTCACCATGTTCTTCCTGGACATGAAGAGCCCCGGCGTCGAGGTGAAGCCGATCAAGCAGGCCAACGGCATGCAGGAATTCAACGAGGTGTTCTTCACCAACGTGCGAATTCCGGACAGCCAGCGGCTCGGCGAAATAGGTGATGGTTGGAACGTGTCGCTGACCACGCTGATGAACGAGCGGATGTCGATCGGCGCGCGGCTCGCCACCGGCTTCCCGGAGATCTTCGCGTTCTGCAACGATCTGGTGACGGAGAATGGTCCGGCGATCGACGATCCGGCGGTGCGCAGCAAGCTGGCGAACTGGGCGGTCAAGGCCAGCGGCCTGAAGTACACCTCGTATCGCTCGATTTCGGCGCTGTCCAAGGGCCAGCGCCCGGGCCCGGAGAACTCGATCGGCAAGCTGGTCGCCGGCCCGATGCTGCAGGACATCGCCGCGTTCGCGATGGATCTGGAAGGCGCCGCGGGCGTGTTCACCGATCCGGCCGAGGCCGAAGCCGGCGGCAGCTTCCAGGCGATGCTGCTCGGCTCGCCGTCGATGCGCATTGCCGGCGGCACCGACGAGATCCTGCGCAACATCATCGCCGAACGCGTCCTCGGCCTGCCCGGCGACATCCGGGTCGACAAGGACGTGCCGTTCAACAAGATCCCGACCAAGGGGCGGTGACGTACTGCTGCCGCCGTCATTCCGGGGTCGCGCACTTCGTGAGCGCCCCGGAATGACGACCATTCAGGAATGAGGCCATCATGACCGACGCCGCTGCGACCACCGCTCCGATCGACGTCCTCGAAGACCTGATGGCGGCGCGCTATTCGTGCCGGGGGTTTCGGCCCGATCCGGTGCCGCGCGCGACGATCGAGCGGATCCTGGGGGCGGCGCAGAAGACCGCGTCGTGGTGCAACAGCCAGCCGTGGCAGGTGGTGATCACCTCGGGCGAGGCGACGGCGAAGTTTCGCGACGTGATCTATCCGGCGGCCGCGAGCGGCGCGCCGATGTCGGGCGATTTCGAGTTTCCGCGCGAGTATCGCGGCGTCTATCTCGACCGCCGCCGCGAGAGCGGCTTTCAGCTCTACAACGCGGTCGGCATCGCCCGCGGCGACAAGGCCGCGGCCGCCCAGCAGGCGCTGCAGAATTTCAATTTCTTCGGCGCGCCGCATGTCGCGATCATCACCACCGACGAAGCGCTCGGCGTCTATGGCGCGGTCGATTGCGGCGGCTACGTCACGTCGTTCATGCTGGCCGCGCAGGCGCTCGGCGTCGCCACCGTGCCGCAGGCCGCGCTGGCGTTCCATGCCGGCGTCGTCCGCAAGCACTTCGGCCTCGGCGACGATCGCCGCGTCGTCTGCGGCATCTCGTTCGGCTACGCCGACCCCGATCACAAGGCAAACTCGTATCGCACCAACCGCGCCGCACTCGGCGAGGTCGCGACGTTCGTGGACAAGTAACGGCTTCTCAACGAGTCATTCCGGGGCGCGCGTCAGCGCGAACCCGGAATCTGATGTTTGCACTGCGCCGGGGATTCCGGGTTCGCCGCTGCGCGGCGCCCCGGAATGACTCGCGGATAGGCTTTGCGCAGCTTCGCGCCCCGGAGTGACGACGGAGAGGCTGCAATGCGCGGCCTTCAAAACCGTGGCGCGCGCTTCTCGGTGAACGCGGCGATGCCTTCCTTGATTTCATCGCTGCGCATCGAGGCGCGGGCGCGGGTGTCGGCGGCTTGTTCGTCGAAGGCGGCGCGGGCGAATTCGTTGATGGCGCGCTTCATGCCGGCGACCGCGTTCGGCGCGTTGCCGGCCAGCGTCGTCGCCAGGGCATCGACCTCGCGGTCGAGCCGGTCCATCGGCACCATCGCGGTGAGATAGCCGATCCGCAGCATCTCGGCGGCGTCGATCCGCTGCGCGGTCAGGAACAGCCGCTTGGCATTGTCGATGCCGAGACGGGAGACGTAGCGCTTGATGCCGCCCGGATAGTAATGCAGCCCCAGCCTGGCGGCCGGCATGAACATCTCGGCGGTGTCGACCCCGATGCGGAAATCACAGGCCAGCGCCAGATCGGTCGAGCCGCCATAGACGCCGCCGTTGAGCCGGCAGATCGTCGGCATCCGCAGATCCTCGAGCCGGTTGACCACCACCTCGAACGCCGAGCCGGGGGATTCGGCCTCGACTTCCGCGGTGGCGCGCTCGGCGACCTCACCGAGATCGAAGCCGGCCGAAAATGCCCGACCGGTGCCGGTGAGCACCAGCACCCGCACCGCCGGATCGGCGTCGAGCCGCGCGAACTGATCGAGCAGCGCGGCGAGGTCGTCGGGCTGCAGCCGGTTGAGATGTTTGGGCCGGTTCAGCCGGATGGTGGCGCGCGGGCCGTCGATGGTCAGCACCGGAGCGCTGGCAGTGTCGCTGTCGGACATCGATAAGGTCTCCTGATCGGAAGCGGGGCGGCTGCCAAAACGGCGCCGGGCCCTGCAAGGACCGCGGACAGCGCCGCGGCGGACGGGGGAAATGGGCCGGGCAAACTGCCCGCCGGCCGGGCGTCCGTCAACTCGCCGGGGAGCGGGAGAGGCCGCGGCCACCGCTCGCGTAACCTATGCCGGCTGGTTTATAATTCCGTCCGCACCAGCGTGTAGGGAGAACTGCGGTCCGAACACCCGCGGCTATCTCTCAGATCGCTTCCGCCGGCTACGGCGCCTCGATTGCAAGACAACGGTGGGTCCCACATGGATATGTCCGTCATCGCCCAAAATGCCGGCATGGTGAGCAGCGTGTTCGCGACCATCTTCGTGCTCGCCACTGCCACGATGCGGACGATGATTCCACTGCGGGTGTTCGGCATTCTGACCAATCTGCTGCTGATCGCGGTGTCGATCCCGACCCACAACTATCCGACGCTGGCGCTGCATGCGGTGCTGCTGCCGCTCAACGCCTGGCGGCTGCACCAGATGCTGCAGCTGGTGCGCGACGTGAGGAAGTCGGTGAACAGCGACCTGTCGATGGATTGGCTGAAGCCGTTCATGACCGAGCGCAAATGCGCCACCGGCGAGGAGCTGTTCTACAAAGATGAGCGCGCCGAGGAGATGTTCTACATCGTCAGCGGGCGCTTCCGTCTGGTCGAATCCGGCATCGAGCTGCCGGTGGGTGCCATTGTCGGCGAGCTCGGTATGCTGTCGCCGACCCATACCAGGACGCAGACCCTCGAATGCGTCGAGGCCGGCACGGTGCTGAGCGTCAGCTATCGCCAAGTGGAGGAGCTGTACGTGCAGAATCCGGAATTCGGATTCTATTTCTTGCGGCTTGCCAGCGCGCGGCTGTTCGAAAACATTGAATCCCTGCAGGCGCGATTGGCCGCGGTCGCGCCGCCGCCGCGGACCGACGCCGTCGGCCGGACCGCCTGAGGGCTGCGCCGTTGGCCGGCTACATCGACGCGCTGCGCTTCACGCTCGCCGAAATGCTCGGCGAGAATGATCGCGTCGTGGTGTTGAACGCGCCGGCTGCTGCGTCGCCCGAAATTGCCCAGGCTCTGGAGGACGCGGCCGCCCGGCTGGTGAACTATCAGGGCCGCCGCTATGCGCGGCTGTATCTCGACCGGATCGGCCGATTCGTCGGGCGGCGCGAAGTCGACGACGCGATGGTGCTGCGGATCGCCGAGCTGCTCGCGATGCGGATGGCGTATGAAGACCCGAGCCGGATTGCGCAGCTCACGCTGCAGGAGGCCGCGAGCGCGCCGTCCGGCCGTGCGATGCCGCGGATCGACCGCAGGTGCCGGTTTCGAATCGACGAGGTGGTGGCGGCGCTGCCGGTGGTGGTGGCCGATCCGACGCTCAAGGTGCTGAACTATCTCGGTTGGCTGCACATGCCGGTGAAGATGCGCTTCAACGGCAGCGGCTGGCTCGGCATCCGCAAGCTGCGGATCATCTCCTGGTTGCGGCGCTGGCGGTTGCTGTCGATTCGCTACGCCAATGAGCGCAAATGGGTGGAGCGCTGGCTGCACATGATCGACCGCAGCCTCGCCGCCCGTCCTGAAGCCGCGACGGCCGTGGTCGAAAGCGCCACCATGGTTCGTGGCTATGGCGACGGCTATCGCTACGGCATGGCGAACTGGTCGTTGATCATCGACGCGCTGGTGAAGCCGGCGCTGAGCGGCACGCTGCCGCTGCCGGATCTGGTGCAGGCGATTGCGGAAGCGCGAGCTGCCGCGCTGCCAGATCGCAAACAGACCAGCTTGAAGCGCGCGATCGAAGCCATCAGGGCAAGGTGCGATGCCATGCCGATCCAGGCGGCGGCGTCGTGATCTCCGGGGTGATCGTGCCACCCGGGTACCGTTTATGTGCGATGCGTGCGCGGCGTGAATTGCACAGCCATATGAAGGCCGTACGCTGGCGGCCACGTGCATTCGTCCGCGAGAAATGTCATAAAACTGCGCTGGTCGATACCGACCGGCTGCGATGCGAAGCCTCTGCACGGGAGGGAAGGCGATCGGATTGTCGGACCCCGGCAGCCGTCGCCATCACCACCCGCAAGGCCCAAGCGAAGGTGCGAGCTTGATCCTTCCCGAATTGTCGTCGTCGATTGCGGTGGGCGCACTGATCTATTGGATGCTGCTCCTCACCATCAAACACGTGTTCGCGGACTTCATCTTCCAGAACAAGTGGATGGCGATGGGCAAGGACGCCAAGACCGGGTGGGCGCTGCCGCTGCTCGCGCATTGCAGCGTGCATCTGGTGATGACGACGCTGCTGATGCTGATCTTTGCGCCGCGCTACTGGTATATCGGCGTGATCGACTTCCTGATCCATCTCGCGATCGATCGCCTCAAGGGCTTCATCGTCGCCACATACGACGTGACTAATCAGGACCGCTGGTTCTGGTGGCTGATCGGCACCGATCAGGCGCTGCATCATCTGACCGGCTTCGGCCTCGCCATCGTCCTCGCCGCAAACCCGTGAGACGTTAGAGCGGTTCATCGATGGGTTGAAGCGGACTTGGCCCTTGCCAAGGGGCCTGACGTCCTCATCCTGAGGAGCCGGGCGTCTCGAAGGATGAGGAGCCGCATCGCCTCCAGCTCATGGTTCGAGACGGCGCTTCGCGCCTCCTCTTCTGCCTGTGGCGAGCACTCCCAGGCGCGGTCCGGACTTTGTCAAAACGAACTGCTCTAGCGTGATCTGAGTAGTAAGACCGGTTTTGCAATCCGCCGGTTCCCCACTCCTCAATTTGTCAGCGCGGCGTGCACGAAAAACTCACGATCGCACTCAATCGGACCGTTCAATCCGCCTGATTACGCGGATTCCAGGTGTCTCCACGTAGTTGTACGCAGGACGACGTTAACTGCTGCATGACCTGCGAGTGATTAGCGTCAATGCGATCAGCAGGGATGCTGACCGCACGCGGTGTCGTGGCGGATAACCCAAAGTTTCAGCGCAATGGCCCGCCATTTGGAATCGCAGCTCGACTTCATCTTCTTTTTCTATGGGCTGTCGTTCATCCTGCTCGGCGCCCTGTGCCTTGTGCTGGCGCGCGGCCGTGAAGACGATCGTGGAACAACGATCCGCTTGATCGGACTGTTCGGCTGCGTCCATGGCGCCAATGAATGGCTGGACATGCTCGCGCTGATCGCGGGCGATAGTAGTGAATTCTTGGTGGTGCGCGCGGCCGTCCTGACCGCGTCGTTCGTCCTGCTGGCGGAGGCGGGACGAAACGGCGGGATCACACGCGACCTGGCCATGCCTGGACCTTGGATCTACATCCCGATCCTGGTCGCAATCGGCGCGATCGGCTTCGTCGACGGCATCGAATCCGCGAAGGCGGCGACCCGCTATCTGCTCGCCGCGCCGGGCGCGATCCTGGTGGCCTTCACGGTGTTCACCGGCCGACATCACGATCTCCATATGAACCGCTCGCTGATGGCGGGCGTGGCGATCGCCTTCGCACTTTACGCGGTGGCGGCTGGCATGATCGTCGAAACCGCGCCGTTCTGGCCGGCCAGGACTTTCAATCAGGAGATGTTCCAGCGCGTCACCGGCGTGCCAATTCAACTCGTGCGCGGGCTGATCGCGGTGGCACTGGCGGCACTGATCTGGGCGGCCTGGGGCCGCCGGGTGATGGAAACGCTCGACTACCCCGGCTATTCGCTGCACCTGAAACGGCAGTTCGTCGGCGTGCTGGCGACATTGCTGCTGGTCTTGGCGCTGGGCTGGGCGCTGACCGACTATCTCGGCGAGATCCATCGTGACGACGTCGAAAGCGAAGCTGCCGGCGACGTTGCTCTGCTGGTCAGCGGTGTGGAGCTCGAAACCACCATCGCCGACGCGATGGTGAAGGCGATCGCGGCGTCTCCATCGGTTCAACTGCTGCTCGGTGACAGGGAAAGCGGCCGCGTGACCAATCTGTCGATGCTCGAGATCGACGCCGGGGTGATCCACGCGATGCGCGGCCTGATCGTCAATCGCGCCGGAGACATCGTCGGATCGTCAGATTCGTCGGATCAGAGCTGGTTGGGCATGCCGAACCTGCGCTCGGTGGATTGGTTCGAGCAGGCGATCGCCGGTCGGCCCGTGCACCAGATTAGGGTCGATCCGCCCCAACGCTTGCGGACCTATCTGACCGCGTCCCCGATCCGCGATGCGCAAGGAGAGATTCAAGG
Source organism: Rhodopseudomonas sp. BR0G17 (assembly GCF_010907025.1). Taxonomy (NCBI): domain Bacteria; kingdom Pseudomonadati; phylum Pseudomonadota; class Alphaproteobacteria; order Hyphomicrobiales; family Nitrobacteraceae; genus Rhodopseudomonas; species Rhodopseudomonas sp. BR0G17. Next base: position 18,454 of record NZ_QUML01000020.1, read on the forward strand.
CATCGCGATGCTCGAGATCTCGCTGGAGACGCTCGCGGAGCTGATGGCCCGCTTCGACCAGGCGTTCTTCGTTGTCGATGCTCGTGGGCTGGTGATCATCACGAACCGCAGGGACGAACTGTTCCGAACGCTGTGGCCGCGGCCGGATCTGCCGCGTCTTCAGATCGCCGAACAGTTCGGGGCATCGGGGCGCACCATGTTGGCCCGCGAGATCTTCGGCGGCGACTGGGTGGAGTTCGGCGGGCGACGCAGCTACGTGCTCAGGCAGCCGATCGACAGCACTCAGATGTCGCTGGTCCTCGTCATCCCGGTGAAGGGGATCTTCGCCAGCCGGCTGCTCGGCATCATCATCACGCTTCAGGTCGCGATCGCTGTGCTGTTCTATTTCTTCGGCATGGATCGTGGCGTGCGAGACCGTTTCGAACGCAAGCTCCGCGAAGAGTTGCTGACCCAGACCGAAGATCTGGCTCGCCAGGCCGCCACGGATCCTCTGACCGGCTTGGCCAACCGGATGAAGTTCGACGCCCGCCTGAACGAGGAGCTGGCGCGCTCGCAGCGCAGCGGAAGACCATTCTCGCTGATCATATTCGACATCGATCACTTCAAGGAAGTCAACGACATCTACGGCCATCCGGTCGGCGACCAAGTGTTGGTCCGGCTGTCGCGGACGGTCGGAGCGAGTGTCCGCCAGAGCGATCTGCTGGCCCGCTGGGGTGGCGAAGAATTTGTGATCCTACTGGCCGACACCGAGGCGGCGGCGGCCTACGAGACAGCCAAGAAGCTGCGCCTGCTGGTGGCGCATACCATCTTCGAGCATGTCGGCACGATCACTGCGAGCTTCGGCGTTGCCCAGGTTATGCCCGGCGATCATGCCGACACGTTGGTAGCTCGCGCCGACAACGCGCTGTATCGGGCGAAGCTGAACGGCCGCAACCGGGTCGAGCTCAGCCTGCCGGTGATAGAAGTCGTCGAGCTTTCACCGACGGCGTAGGCACCAGCAGCGCACAGAAACGCTCCATCCTGGATTAGCAGGATTTCGTAAGCAGCTCTGGTTGCCAGACTGACGATGGCCGGCTGTCCCGGCCATCCAGGTCTTCTCATGACAGCGGGCTTATGCGCTCAAGCGCGTCTCCGACCCCGAACTTTCGCTCGGCGAATCCTGCGGTGGCAGATGCGGGGCGAGCTTGGCGTTGGCCTTCATGAATTGATGCTGCCAGGCCATGCCGTCTTCGAGCAGGCGAGCCGCCGCGCCGCTGAGCCAGTCCTGATACTCGCGGAAGGCATCGAGCGGCGTTGTCGCTTCGCCGATCCTCCGGGCCGCTTCGAGAGCGGCTCGGGTTCCAATTCGCCGGCGCTCGAACCAGCCGTCGGCAAACTCTTTCATGCTGTCGAGGACGGTTGCTTCGCCTTCCCAGAACTTGATGCCCATCGGGGCGTAGGTCTTGGCGGCGGGCTGTAACAGGTTGGGGAACAACGAGACCGGATCAGCCATGGGTACTCTCCATCGTGAAGATGAACGAACTCACTGAACCGAAAAGCCGCTCTTCAAGTGCGGCAGCGAAATAGTTAACCGATTAGATGGCGGCGTCACGACGAAACTGCACATCGTCGCAAATCGTGATCGGCGTTTAGTTCCATGCGTCTGGTGCAACGGCTGGTAGTGGTATCAGGTTGTGTAGTTAAGAGGTCCTTAACAAAATCGGCCGCATCCTCGCGATCGCAACCTGTTCGGGAGAAGGCCGATGTGGTCCAGCCGTGAAGCTTTCGAGAACGACGCTTGCCCGGTCCGTGAGGAACTGCTGGGCCAGATGTACCGAGCCAATGAGAACGGGCTGTCGCAACTCGTCGACAGCGTATCCGGCGATGTCCGGGCGATGTTGGCGCTGTTTTGCTATCGCCGCGCTCATTTGCAGCCGTTGGCGCTGGCTGTTGCTGCGACGTGCGACGAACGCGACCTGATCCAGGCCGGTGGCCGAGCAGGTTCCGTTCTCTATGCCCTGGCGCACGAAAAGCGCCGTCCGGCGATCAGCAGCTACTCGCAGCGCAAATCGATCACGCTCTCGACTGCGCCGCTCGCCAGTTTCGCGCCACTCGATCAGGAAGCGGACGTGGAACTCGACGATCAGCCGGCGCCGGACGCCCCTAACTGATCGACTTCAGCCTGCGATCGCGGTGGAAAGCGGTGGGAGACGGAACTTCCGCCGCGCCATCAGGCATTCCGGATCGCCGGGCTGGCAGTCGCGGCAGACCTCAGGGCGCAGAGCGTAGATCGTGCAGGCGGTTGCCTGGCCGATGGTTCCGTTCAGCGCGGTACAGCGATTGTCCTTGCAGCGCATTCCCGACAGCCGCTCGTTGACCAGCGCCGCCGGAATCGCGTCCAGCGCGGCGTCGTCCTCGATCGTGAAGCGCGGCCAGTTTTCCGAATAGCCGCAGCAGGCGCCGCAGCTCTGGCAAGGGTTATCGGCTTCGATCGGGGGAGGGGCGCTCATCGCCCCTCTTTATCCCGCCATAGCCGGGCGGGAAACCGCCGCTTGGGCGGATCGCCCCATCATTATTCCCGCGCCTTCGTGGCCGCGGCGAGCAGCGCCTCCAGCTCGGCGATCCGGATGTCGCGCGACGTGATCGCCGCGGCGACGTCGGCCGCATCGAATTTCTGCGGGATGTGCTGCGGGCAATTGCTGTCCCAGGCCGCAACCTCGAACAGGATCGCCTGTTCGGGCCTTGCCTTGTAGCCCTTCGGCATCAGCCGCGCGATCAGCTCAGGATCACCCTCGATCACCTTGGCGCGGCCCCAGATCTTGATGCGGCGGCGGTGCGCATAGTCGATCACGAACAGATAGGCTTTCGGGTTTTCGGCCAGATTGCCTTGGGTGATGAACTGCTGATTGCCCTTGAAGTCGGCCAAACCGATGGTGTGCTCGTCGAGCACGTGAAGGAAGCCGGCGGGCCCGCCGCGATGCTGGATGTAGGGCTGCCCATCGGCGCTGGCGGTGGCGAGCAGCACGCTGGTCTGGGTGCGCAGGAAGGCGGCCAGATTGTCGTCGATCGTGGTCGACCAACCGCCGTTGCGCTCGACGCGGGCATAGGCGTCGCGCGATCCCTTGCGAGCCTGGATTGCCTTGACGGTCGGCGTGAAGGCGATGTCGCTGGAGACGTGCTGGGCTTCGGCCATGTGACCCTCCTGCTTGATGTCCCCGAACAGATCGTTCTTCCCCCTAGCCAGAACAATCAGTTGATTTGACACTTCATTGTTGCGCGTTCTGAAATGATGGCATGGACCGATTGGACACAATGACGGCGTTCGTCGCGGTCGCCGACCTTCAAGGCTTCGCACCGGCCGCGCGAAAGCTCGGGCTGTCGCCCTCGGCGGTGACCCGGATGGTCGCCGCGCTGGAAGAACGTCTCGGCACCCGGCTGTTGCAGCGGACGACCCGTTCGGTCGCGCTCACCGATACGGGGGCCCGCTATCTGGAGCGGGTACGCCGGATTCTGGCCGATGTTGAAGAAGCCGATACGTCGGCCGCGGCCGAGCGCGTCACGCCCTCCGGCCGGCTGGTGGTTTCCGCGCCCGTCGGTTTCGGCCGGCGTTATGTCGCGCCGCTGCTGTCAGACTATCTGCGGCGTTATCCGGAGGTGACCGGCGAATTGCGGCTGTCGGACCTGATGATCAACCTGGTCGAGGACGGCGTCGATTGCGCGGTCCGGATCGGGCATCTGGCGGATTCGAGTTTAGTGGCGCGGCAACTCGGTGCGATGCGACGCATCGTGGTGGCGTCCCCGGACTATCTGGCGGCGCGCGGCATTCCGGCGACGCCGACAGAGATCGCGGCGCACGATGTGATCCATTTTGGGCAGACCGGCGCGCCGGTCGGCTGGCACTTCGTCGTCGATGGTCGCGATATTCGGATCGCCTGCACGCCACGCCTTATCAGCAATGTCGCGGACGTCGCGATCCTGGATGCCGAGCGGGGCGGCGGTCTGACACGGGTGCTGGCCTATCAGGCGGCGGACGCGATCGCCGCGGGTCGGCTGCAGATCGTGCTGGCGGACTACGAAGTGCCGCCGCTGCCGATTGCGATCGTGTATCCGACCTCGCGCCTGTTGTCGGCGAAGGTCCGGGCTTTCATCGATCTTGCGGCGGAAACGAGCGATTGGCGTTTCGGCGGTGATGGGAAGAGGAGCGGGGCGTGACAGCGGATCTGTTCGACGGTCTCGACGACGCGCCGCGGCGGGAGGACATCGCGCCGGGCGCTGCGCTGCTGAGCGGCTTCGCCCGTGCCAATGACCGAGACCTGCTCGCCGCGATCGACGCGGTGGTGGCGCGCGCACCATTCCGGCACATGATGACGCCGGGCGGTCACACCATGAGCGTGGCGATGACCAGCTGCGGCTCGGTCGGCTGGGTCACCGACCGCCGCGGTTATCGCTACTCACCGACCGATCCGGACAGCGCGACGCCGTGGCCGGAGATGCCCGCGGTGCTCCGCGATCTTGCGCAACGCGCCGCCGCCGAGATCGGCTTTGCCGGCTTCGATCCCGACGCCTGCCTGATCAACCGCTACGTGCCCGGCGCCAAGATGGCGCTGCATCAGGACAAGGACGAAGCCGATTTCTCGGCGCCGATCGTGTCGGTGTCGCTCGGCCTGCCGGCGACCTTTCAGTTCGGCGGCATGGCCCGCAGCGACAAGCCGCGACGCTACGAGCTGCGCCACGGCGATGTGCTGGTATGGGGCGGCCCGTCGCGGCTGGTGTATCACGGCGTGCTGACGCTGAAGGAAGGCGAGCATCCGCTGCTCGGCCGGCAGCGGATCAACCTGACCTTTCGCAAGGCCTTGTAGCGCGCGCTAACCCTTCGGCCGCTTGTCGAACACGCGCCGGGCTTTGCCGAGCGAGCGCTCCAGCGTGTCGGGCGGCACCACCTTGATGGTGGTCGAGATGCCGATGGTGTTCTTGATCAGGTGCGCGACGCGTTCGGCGTGCGGCACCAGCCCGACGCCGTCCCAGCTTTCGGGCCGCGCTTCGGCCAGCACCGTCATCTCGTCCATCCGGCCTTCGCGCGTCAGCTCGATGATGAAGTGACCGCCGCACCAGTCGGTGCCGAGCAGCAATTCCTCGATCTGGGTCGGAAACACGTTGACGCCGCGCAGAATGATCATGTCGTCGGAGCGGCCGGTGATCTTCTCCATCCGCCGCATCCCGGGCCGCGCGGTGCCGGGCAGCAGCCGCGTCAGGTCGCGGGTGCGATAGCGGATCACCGGGAAGGCTTCCTTGGTCAGCGAGGTGAACACCAATTCGCCCTTCTCGCCATCGGGCAGCACGTCGCCGGTCTCGGGATCGATCACTTCCGGATAGAAGTGATCCTCCCAGATGTGCAGGCCGTCCTTGGTCTCGACGCATTCCTGCGCGACGCCGGGACCGATCACTTCCGACAGCCCGTAGATGTCGGTCGCGTCCATGTCGAACGCCTGCTCGATCTCGGCGCGCATCGCATTGGTCCACGGCTCGGCACCGAACACGCCGTACTTCAGCGACGACTGCCGCGGGTCGAGGCCCTGGCGTTTGAATTCATCGAGGATCGCCAGCATGTAGCTCGGCGTCACGGTGATAACGTCGGGGCGGAAGTCGTTGATCAGCTGCACCTGCCGTTCGGTCATGCCGCCGGACACCGGAACCACGGTGCAGCCGAGCTTTTCGCCGCCGTAATGCGCGCCGAGGCCGCCGGTGAATAGGCCATAGCCGTAGGAGTTGTGAATGATCATGCCGCGCCGCGCGCCGGCGGCGCGCAGCGAGCGCGCCATCACGGTCGCCCAGGTGTCGATGTCCTTCTGCGTGTAGCCGACCACGATCGGCTTGCCGGTGGTGCCGGACGAGGCGTGGACGCGCACCAGGTTTTCGCGCGGTACCGCGAACATCGCGAACGGGTAGTTGTCGCGCAGATCGGTCTTCACCGTGAACGGAAACTTCGACAGATCGGAAAGCTCGCGGAAGTCCGACGGATGCACGCCCTTGCGGTCGAACGCCGCTTTGTAGTGCGCGACGTTGTCGTAGGCGTGCTTCAGCGACCAGGCCAGCCGCTTGGTCTGCAGCGCGACGATCTCATCGCGCGAGGCGCGTTCGGCGTCGTCGAGTTCGGGATTGTAGGTGCCCGGCTTGATCTGGTGCACGGTTGCGGCCATCGCCGTCTCCTCCCTCAGCGTGGGTCTGGTTGTTGCGGGGGCACCAGCGTGCCGCCGATCGAGCGCGAATGGCCGCGGAATTCGGCGATCACCGTCGAACCCGAGGTGACGCGGACGTCGTAGATGCCGCTGCGGCCGGAGCGCGACACTTCGCGCGCGGTGGCGACCAGCCGGGCGCCGAGTTTGCCGGGGCGAATGAAGGTGATCGCTCCCTGCGCCGCGACGGTCGAGTCGTTGTAGGAGTTGCAGGCGTAGGCGAAGGCCGAGTCGGCGAGGGTGAAGATGAAGCCGCCATGGGCGATGCCGTGGCCATTGACCATGTCGGTGGTCACCGTCATCGCCAGCGTCGCGACCCCGGCGCCGATCTCGACGATCTCCATGCCGAGCGCCTTGCTGGCGTGATCGTTCGCCCACATCGCGTCGGCGCAGGCTCGCGCCAGTTGGTCCGGCGATGGTTCGGCCTGCGTCTGCGGAGCCGCCACGGTCACTGCGGGCTCCTGCAAGCGCATGACAGCGACATGGCACAAGGCCACGACGCCTGATCGGCGATCAGGTCGGTCACGTTTCTCTCCCTCACGTCGCGGGCTTTCGCAAAGCCTCTTGAATTGAACGATCGGTCAGTCAATTATTAGCCCAAGCAATCATCGTGTCAACGGCCGGCGCGGACGTCAAACCGCGCCGCGATCGCGGACCACACGTCGGGGAGAGACGCCATGACCGCCATCCTGCAAAGCCTCGCCTGCGATCGTTGGGAGACGCCGGCGGCCGGGCTGGTCGATATTCCGAGCGCGATCGACGGCCGCGTCGTGGCGCGTGCGTCCAGCGCGGGACTCGATTTCGCGGCCATCGTCCGGTATGCCCGGCAAGTCGGTGGGCCGAAGCTGCGGGCGATGACGTTTCATCAGCGCGCCGATATGTTGAAGGCGCTCGGCGTTTACTTGGGCGAGCGCAAGGAACAGCTCTACGCGCTCGCCGCCGACACCGGCGCCAACCGCCGCGACAACGCGATCGACATCGACGGTGGTCTCGTCACGCTCGCGGCGTTCGCGTCGCGCGGCCGCCGCGAATTGCCGGATGCGAATTTCATCACCGAGGGCGAGGTCGAGGCTTTGTCGAAGCGCGGCAGCTTCGTCGGCCAGCACATCCTGTCGCCGTTGCACGGCGTCGCGGTGCATATCAATGCGTTCAATTTCCCGTGCTGGGGGGTGCTGGAAAAGCTCGCGCCGGCGCTGCTGGCGGGCGTGCCGGTGATCGCCAAGCCAGCGACGGCGACGGCCTATGTGGCGGAGGCGCTGGTCAAGTTGATCGACGAGTCGAAGCTGCTGCCGCAAGGCGCGCTGCAGCTTGTCTGCGGCGGCCTTGGTGATCTGCTCGATCATCTGAACGGCCAGGACGTGATTGCCTTCACCGGCTCGCTGCAGACCTCGGAGAAGCTGCGCGCGCATCCGAACGTCGCCCGCCATTCGATCCGCTTCATCGCCGAGCGCGACTCGCTGAATGCCGCAATCCTCGGCCCCGACATCACGCCGGCCGATCCGGAGTTCGATCTGTTCGTCCGCGAGATCGTGCGCGAGATGACCGCCAAGGCCGGGCAAAAGTGCACCGCGATCCGCCGCGTGCTGGTGCCGCGCGCGCAGGAGGCCGCAGTGGTCGAGGCGCTGAAGGCCAAGCCCGCCGACGTCAGGCTCGGCGATCCGCGCCGCGACGACAAGGCGATGGGCCCCTTGGTCAGTCGCAGCCAGCGCGAGGCGGTGCGCGCCGCGATCGCGACGCTACAGAGCGAGGCCGAGATCGTGTATGGCGATCCGAACGTTTGCGAAGGTGCGGGCATCGACACCCAGGCTGGCGCCTTCCTATCGCCGGTGTTGCTCCGCGCGCGCGAGCCGATGCAGGCCAGCCACGTTCACGCCACCGAGGCGTTCGGCCCGGTCGCGACCGTGCTGGCCTATGACGATGTCGCGCAGGCGATCGAGCTGGTGCGTCGCGGCGAGGGCAGCCTGGTGGCGTCGCTCTTCACTTATGACGATACGATCGCCGAGCAAATGATCCTCGGTCTGGCGCCGTTCCACGGCCGTCTGCTGATCGTCGACCGCGACGATGCGGCAGAATCCACCGGCCACGGCACGCCGCTGCCGGCGCTTCTGCACGGCGGTCCGGGGCGCGCCGGGGGTGGCGAGGAGCTCGGCGGCTTGCGCAGCGTGTATCACTACATGCAGCGCACCGCGATCCAATGCTCGCCGCGTCGTCTTGCGCGCCTCACCGGCACCTGGACACGCGGCGCGCCGGCGCCGGCCGCCGAGGTGCATCCGTTCAAGCTGAACTACAATCAGCTCGAAATCGGCCAGAGCATCGAGACCGCAAGCCGGCCGATTACGCTCGAAGACATCGAGCACTTCGCGCATTTCACCGGCGACACCTTCTACGCCCACATGGACGAGGCGGCAGCCAAGGCCAATCCGTTCTTCCCCGGCCGTGTCGCCCACGGCTATCTGATCCTGGCATTTGCCGCCGGCCTGTTCGTTGATCCCGCGCCGGGCCCGCTGCTCGCCAATTACGGCCTCGACAATCTGCGCTTCCTGAAACCCGTCTCGCCCGACGACAGCATCAAGGTGAAGCTCACCGTGAAGCAGAAATCGCCGGCGCGGCGGCCGGAATATGGCGAGGTGCGCTGGGACGTCGAGGTCGTCAACCAGAACGGCGAACCGGTGGCGCGCTATGACCTGTTGACGATGAGCTCCCGGCCGGCAGCATAGCCCGGCGCGGCGGAATCTGGCACAACGCGGTGCCGCTCGCGCGCGGCGCCGTTTTCCTGCCGAGACCGTCACCATGTCCGATTCTTCTGTTACCGCTGCTATGTCGATCGAGGCACGTTGCGTTCGCCTGCACCACAAGGCCGCTGATGTCGCGGCGATCGAGCCGGTCATCGAGCCCCTGCGGCTGTCGCGGCGTGCCGCTTCGGAGGTGCTGATCGAGGTGAAGGCGGCGGCGGTCAATCCATCCGACGTCAAGGCCGCGACCGGGCTGATGCCGTACGCGGTGTTTCCGCGCACGCCGGGCCGCGATTTCGCCGGCCGGGTAATCGACGGTCCGGCCGAATGGACCGGCCGCGATGTGTTCGGCTCGTCCGGCGATCTCGGCATCCGCCGCGACGGCACCCATGCGAGCCACTTGATCGTGGAGGCCGACGCGCTGGTCGAGAAGCCCGCGAGTGTGTCGTGGGAAGAGGCCGCCGGCATCGGCGTGCCGTTCGTCACCGCGACCGAAGGCCTGCGCCGCGCCGCGCTCGCGGCCGGCGAGACGCTGGTGATCATGGGCATCAACGGCAAGGTCGGGCAGGCGGCCGCGCAGATCGCGAGCTGGCGCGGCGCGCGGGTGATCGGTGTGGTGCGCAAGGCGGAAGCCTATGCGGGCCATGCCACCGCGCCGGTGGAGATCATCGACTCATCGTCCACCGACGTCGCCGCCAAGGTGCGTGAGCTCACCGGCGGCAAGGGCGCCGATGTGGTGTTCAACACCGTCGGCGATCCGTACTTCAAGGCGGCGAACCAGTGCCTGGCGCTGCGCGGCCGGCAGATCCTGATCGCCGCCGTGCACCGGATCGTCGAGTTCGACATTCTTGCCTTCTATCGCGGCCAACATACTTACGTCGGCATCGACACGCTGGCGTTCTCCTCGATCGCGACCGGCGAGGTGCTGCGCTCGCTCGGCGACGGTTTCGCCGGCGGCCATCTCAAGCCGTTCCCGATCGTCGATGGGGCGGTCTATCCGCTCGATCAAGCACAGGCCGCGTATCGTGCAGTGGCAGGCTCATCGCGCGACCGGGTGATCATCAGACCCGATTAATTCTCTCGACCCGGTATCACGTCGAAGCCGCCGGACGTTTCGCCGCCGGCCAACTCATCACGTCGCCCGCACGGTTCACCCGCTTATTATACCGGTTTCCAAACAGGAACCTTGCTACTCCGGCGATGGTTGAAGGTCCGCCGGTTGCTCCGATCGAGCGGGGACCGGCTACCCCGGCGGAGCGGCAAGAGCGGTCCGCCGAGCTGGTGCGACGTTCGCTCTGACCGGAGACCCTGCCGATGCTGGACAAGGTGAACGGCGCCGATCTCGCGATGCTGAGTACGCAGGCCCTCAAGACCCGGCTGCTGCAACTGGTCGAAGGGCAGGACAACAAGCTGCTGAGCGAAAAGCTCGCACTGCTGGACGGTCCGCTCGCGCCCTATGTCGACGAACTGACGCGGCGCAATCCGCATCCGCGCGCCGAGGATCAGGTCGCGGCGGTGATCGGAGTGTGGACGCCGGTGTGGTCGACCATCCCGTTTCACCATGCGCTGCCGGGCCGGATTCCCTCGCAGTCCTACCAGATCTTCCGTGACCGCGGCTTCTACGCCAACGTCGCGCACCATGCGCCGGGGCACCAGAACGCGCTGCTGCACAGGCTCACACCGCTTGGCCTCGCCTGCAACCTGATGCTGGTGCAGCGGTTCGAAGTCGCGGACGGGCGGTGGCTGATCGAGAATATCGGAATCGAGGTCGCGCGCGGGCGGCGCGACGAAGGCCTCAGCATCGACGACGCCGAAGCCTGGTTCGATGCGGTGCTGGCACAGAAGCTCGATCACGCCGAAGCTCCGAACGCCACGCTGGGCGTTCCCGACCTCAGCGGCCTCGATGCGGCATCAGCGAAGCGGCTGGCGAAGTCGTTCCAGGCCAAGCCGATGATGCAGAACATCTACCTCGACGACGATCTGCGCCTGATCCGAAGCCAGCGCGAAGCCACGCAGCGGCCGTCCTACACTATCGGGGTCCGGCGGCGTTGAAGCGCCGGCGGTGACCGTCTCGTCGCGCGACCACGCGATGATCCGCCCCTCGCTGCGATAGCGACGGGCGTACAACTCGGACGCCGCTGGCGCCGCAAGACCGCGCAGGCATGGCTGTGGGGATTTGAATCGATGGTCGCGGCAGGGCAGAGCGGAGCGCTCGCTCCAGCCATAACTGTCATCGTCCGGCTCGTCCGGACGATCCAGTATCCCAGAGCGCTCGTTGCGCCGTGCGGAAGTTGCACCACAGGCGCTCTGGAATACTGGGTCCCCGCATGCGCGGGGGATGACGACGGAAAATGGGATGACGACGGAGAAAGGGGTGATGAAGGAGGCGAGGGGTGACGACAAAGAGTCGTCCGGCGCTGATCCGAGCAGCCGCCGCGCAGCTACTCCGCTGCCACCGCGCGTGGCCGCGTCGTCGCCAGCTTCAGCACGTCGCGATACGACGGCGCCACGGTGACGCGGTCCAGCAAGCCCTTTTGCTGCAGCAGCCGATGCGCTTCGGGAAGGTTGTAGCAGGGCAGGTACATGAACAGGTGATGCTCGGCGTGGTAGTTGACCCAGTACGGCGCGATCAGCGCGCGCTCCAGCGGATTGGCCAGCGTGGTGCGCGCCTGGCTGAACGGATCGGCGCCGGTCGCGGTGCAGGCGTGTTCGGCGATGTTGCGCACCCGCGTCACCAGCGGCAGCCAAGTCGCCATCGCCCCTAGCCAGATGCCGACGAACCAAATGCCGGCGCCGGCCAGCCAGAACAGCACCAGCAACACGGCGTTGGCCGCGAGGAAGCGTTGGGTACGCGCCTTGCCGCTGGCGACGAAGCTGTCGTGCTTCGGCGCGCCGCTGTCCGCCGGCGCAAACAGCGCCTTCAACGCCGGCAGCCGCTGCTTGACGAAGGTCTGCCCGGTGAGGTCGCGGATCGCCTTGCGGGTGAAGCTATCCTTGCTGATCGGGAACGGCGCCGACAGCACCAGATCCGGATCTTCGGGCTGCTGGGTGTATTTGTGATGCTGCAGATGATAGCGCCGATACGCCGGCAGATCGGCGCCGACCGGCACCGCGCACAGCCATTGCCCGATCGCCTCGTTGAGCTTCGGATTGCGGTGCAGCCCGCCATGCGCCGCCTCGTGCATCAGGATGGCGAGGCCGAGCTGCCTGGTGCCGACGATCATCACCGCGATCAGCCAGGTCAGCGGGTTCGGCCAGATCGTCACCAGCGCGACGGCGAGAGCGATACAGCCCCAGGCATGGGCCACCAGCCACACGCCGCGAGCCGAGCTCCGATGCGTCAGCCGCGCCCATTCGTCGGACGTGAAGATCGTTTTCGGATCGATCCGCGCCACTGCCGGCATCGCCGCCTCCCTGATGTTGTTTTTCGGCAGTGTCGGGGAAGCGGCCGGCAGCGTCAATCGGTGCTGCGCGTGATGATGCTGACTTCCGAGGTGAGGGTGCGATGCACCGGGCACTTGTCGGCGATCTCGATCAGCTTGGCGCGCTGCTCGGCGGAGAGATCGCCCTCCATGCCGATCACCCGTTCGATGCGGTCGAGCAGCCCGACCTTGGTTTCGCATTCGGCGCAATCCTCAGCGTGGATCTTGGCGTGGCTCAGCGTCACCGTGACGCGATCGAGCGGCAGCGCTTTGCGTTCGGCATAGAGCCGCATCGTCATCGAGGTGCAGGCGCCGAGCGCGGACAACAGCAGATCGTACGGCCCCGGACCGCTGTCGCGGCCGCCGACGCTGGCCGGCTCGTCGGCCTGCAGACGATGCGGTCCGACGCTGATCTGCTGCTGGAACTTTCCGTCGCCGGTTTCCTGCACGGTGACGAGGCGCGGCACTTCCGGCGCACCGGCGGTCGGGGCCGGCGTCTCGGCATCGATGTAGCGCTGCGCCCAGGCGGCGATCACGCTCGCCGCGTAGGTCGCGTCACGGCGTTCGCTCAGCAGATGGTCGGCGTGATCGAGCGAGACGAAGCTCTTCGGGTGCTTCGCCGCAAGAAAGATCTTAGTGGCGTTGTCGATGCCGACGGTGTCGTCGGTCGGCGCGTGCAGGATCAGCATCGCTTTGTGCAGCTTGGCGATCTCGGCCATCAGATTGTGTTCGGCGATGTCGTCGAGAAACTCACGCTTGATCGTGAACGTCCGGCCGGCAAGCGAAACATCGACACTGCCCTCGCTGCGGATCGCAGCGACACGATCGGCAAACAGTCCGGTGACGTGCGACGGATCGGACGGCGCCGCAATGGTGGCGATTGCCTTCGCCTCCGGGATCTGTGCCGCGGCCGCCAGCACCGCAGCGCCGCCGAGGCTGTGGCCGATCAGCAGCGACGGCGCCCGATGCGACGACCGCAGATGATCGGCTGCCAGCACGAGGTCGGCGACGTTGGAGGAGAACGTCGCGTTCTCGAACTCTCCCTCGCTGGCGCCCAATCCGGTGAAGTCGAAGCGAAGGACAGCGATGCCGCGTGCCGCCAGCGCCGCCGAGATCCGCCGCGCCGCCAGGTTGTCCTTGCTGCAGGTGAAGCAATGCGCGAACAGCGCATAGGCCAGCGGCTGCGCATCCGGCAGATCAAGCGCCGCCGCGAGTTGATGCCCGCCGCTGCCTGGAAATTGGAAACGTTCGGTGGGCATCTTAAGTACTCCTGATGTCTTTTCGTCATTGCGAGCGAAGCGAAGCAATCCACTTCAGTGCACGAGGCTGGATTGCTTCGCTTCGCTCGCAATGACGGGTGGACTCTCTTCGCCACAGATCGTCATTCCGGGGCGCGCGGAGCGCGAACCCGGAATCCAGAAGTGCAGAGCACCTCGAGATTCCGGTTCGCGCCTGTCGGCGCGCCCCGGAATGACCGGCGCGGCGTCAATCACTCGAATAGCGTTGCTCTTGCCATGGATCGCCGCGGTTATGATAGCCGCGGACCTCCCAATAGCCGGGCGCGTCGTCGTCGCGGAATTCGATGGCCTGCAGCCACTTCGCACTCTTCCAGAAATACAGATGAGGCACGACGAGACGCACCGGGCCGCCGTGCTCCTGATCGAGCGGCGCGCCGGACCAGCTGTGTGCGATCATCGCATCCGCGGCGGCGAAGTCTTCGATCGATAGATTAGTTGTGTAGCCGTCGTAGCTGTGCAGCACGACGTAGCGGGCGGCATCGGTCGGCTGGCAGGCGTCGAGCAGCGTTCGTGTCGCGGGCCCCTGCCAGCGATTGTCGTAGCGCGACCAGGTGGTCACGCAATGAATATCGGAGACGATGTCGGCCTGCGGCTGGGCCATGAACTGCGCCCAATCCCAAAACACCGGGTGCGCCACCGCGCCATAGACGTCGAGCCGCCAGCGGTCGCGGCCGATTTGCGGCGTCAGGCCGAGATCGAGCACCGGCCAATCTTTGACCAGATGCTGCCCCGGCGGTAGCCGTTGCTCATCCGGCCGGACGTGCCGGCCGGTGAGAAATTTGCCTTCTGCCGCCCAGCGCTGCTTGCTGCGGGTGAGTTTGGACTCCGGCGGCAGTTCGGCATCGTCGGACATCAGCGACCTTTCGGGCGGGGCTCAGCTCGGCTTGCCGAACAGCAGCGGCAGGCTGCGCGGGCCCCGGACTGTGCCCTCCGACCAGCGCACTTTTTGTGACGGGTCGAGCCTAAACGAAGCAATCCGCTTCAGCCACTCCTCGATCGCAACCGTCATCTCCATCCGCGCCAGATTGGAACCGACGCAGCGATGGATGCCGAGCCCGAAGGCAACGTGCGGATTCTCCTTGCGGTCGATCATCACGCGGTCGGCCTCGGGAAACACCGATGGATCGCGGTTAGCGGCGGGGAACGACAGCAGCACCATGTTGCCCGGCTTCACCGGGCAGCCGGCGATCGAGGTTTCCTTCATCACTTCGCGGGCCATCGTGACGGGCGAGTAGGCGCGCAGAAACTCCTCGATCGCGGTCGGCATCAGCTCGGGTTCGGCCAGCAGCCGTTCGCGGTCGGCCGGATGCGTGGCGAGGTGCCACAGCGCCGCGCCGATCGCGCTCCAGGTGGTGTCGATGCCGGCGATCAGCAACAGCCGAAGCGAGCCGAGTACATGCGCGTCCGACAGCGGCTCGCCCTTGTCGTCACGGGCGTTCATCAGCGTGGTGATCAGGTCGTCGGTCGGCTTTTGCTTGCGGTGCTCGATATGGCCGTGAAAGTAGGCGCTCATTTCGAACACCGCCTTCATCAGGACGGCATCGTCGTTGATGCCGAGTTCGAGGATCTCGTGAATCCAGCGGATGAAGATGTCGCTGTCGTCTTCCGGAATGCCGAGCATGTGGCAGATCGTCTTGACCGGAATGTGCTTGGTGTAGGCGGTGGCGGCGTCGCAGCCGTCGTCTTCGATGAAGGCGTCGATCAGTTCATTGCAGATCGCGCGCACCCGCGGCTCGAGCTTGGCGACCGCATCGGGTGTGAACGGTGGCAACAGCAGCCGCTTGGCCGGTTTGTGCTCGGGCGGGTCGGAAGTGATCGGCGGTGCCGGCGGCGGTGACGCCGAGCGGACGTTGCGGACGATGATCCGCCGCGACGAGAAGTGATCGGTGTCGTAGGAGATCTCTTTCACTGCCGCGAAAGTGGTCGGCATGTAGCAGCCGAGAAACCGATCGGTGTGGACCAGCGGACTGGCCGAGCGCAGCTCGTCCCAGATCGGGTAGGGGTTCTCGGTCCAGCGCGGATCGGTGTGGTCGAAGTCATTGACCCAGTCGGTGACGGGTGCGCGTTCGCTCATGTCTGGCGTTTCCTCTGCTGAATGTCGGTGCGGTCTTGGCGCCGCTCGAACGGGGAGAAGGCGGAGTGATCAAGCTTCGTCGATGACGATCGCATTCTCGGGGCAGTTGGACTTGGCCAGCCATGCCTGGTCGATCAGCGCGGTGGGCACCGTGCCGTCGCCGGTTTCGTGGGCATTTCCATAGTCATCGAGCTCGAACAATTCAGGAGCCAGCGCTTTGCAGCGCGCATGGCCCTGACACTTGTCCTGGTCGACGTGGATTTTCAGCGTCTCGGACGCTCTTAGGTGATCGGACATTGGCGTTTCCCTATCGTCCGCCTTTGTCGGCGGATCTATCGGTGTTGCAACACGCGTGAGAGTAGCACAGCGTGTTGCAACCGCCAGTCCCGAGGGCGCCTACAGGCTGGCAGGCGCCGGGCGCGGGTCGATCGGGGTCGTGCTCTTTAGGCCGAGGATATCCTCGAGCAGGGCGGCGCCGGCGAGCAGGCCGGCTTCGTTGCGCGGTTTTGCCACCATCTGCAGGCCGATCGGCAGCCCGGTTGCGGTGAAGCCGCAAGGCAGCGACAGGGCCGGGCAGCACACCAGCGTGATCGCATAGACGATGCCGAGCCATTCGACATAGTTGCCGAAGGTGTGGCCGTTGCATTCGGCGAGGTAGCGCTGCTCGACTGGGAACGGCGCGGTGATCGTTGCCGGGCACAGCAGCAGATCGTAGGTCTTGAAGAACTCGATCGCGCGCGCCGCCATCGCCACCCGCTGCGCCTCGGCCTTGGCGAGATCGTCGACGCTGAGCTTCAGGCCCTGTTCGATATTCCAGATCACTTCCGGCTTGAGCAGGTCGCGCTTGGTGCGCAGCAGGTCGGCCTTGCTGATCGCGAAATCGAATGCGCGCAGTGCCTGGAAGCACTCATGCGCTTCGGACAGATCCGGCTGCGCCTCTTCGACAATCACGCCGGCTTCGGCGAAGCGTTCGGCCGCCTTGCGGGTGACGGCGGCGACTTCCGGGTCGACCGGCGTGATGCCGAGGTCGGGCGAATATGCCACGCGCAGCGGCTTCTGCCGCGACCGCGCTGCAGCGAGGAATGAGGTGGCGGGCGAGGGGATCGACAGCGGATCGGCGGCGTATTCACCGCTCATCGCGTCGAGCAGCAGCGCGACGTCCTCGACATTGCGGGCCATCGGGCCCTGGACGCCGAGATTGCGGTCGATCTTCGCCGCCGGCGTGTGCGCGACTCGGCCGAAGCTCGGGCGCAGACCGACGATGCCGCAGAAGCTCGCGGGATTGCGCAGCGAGCCGCCCATGTCCGAGCCGTGGGCCAGCCATGCGGTGCCCGATGCAAGGGCCGCCGCGGCGCCGCCGGACGAACCGGCCGCCGAGCGCGACAGATCCCACGGGTTGCGCGTCGCGCCAAACACTTCGTTGAACGTATTGGCGCCGGCGCCGAATTCCGGCGTGTTCGACTTGGCGTAGACTATGCCGCCATTGGCTTCGAGATGCTCGACCATCAGGTCGGAGCGCGCCGGGACATTGTCCTTGTAAATCGGCGAGCCCTGGGTGGTGAGCACGCCTGCGACCGCGGTGAGATCCTTGATCGGCACCGGCAGACCGGCGAGAAGACCGCGCTCCGCCGGCGGTTTTTTCATCAGCTCGGCGGCGTGAGCGCGCGCGCGATCGAAGCACAGCGCGGGGAGAGCATTGACGGCGCCGTCGACTTCGGCAATCCGCTCTTGCAGCACGTCGAGAACCTCGATCGGCGTCACCTCGCCGGACTTGAGCTTGTCGACCACTGCACAAGCGGTTTCCTTTACCAGCGCCTGATCTGCCGCCACCCTGTAACTCCCCTGAGTTGATCGCGCGGCGGTATCAGTACATCACCGTCAGCGCTTTTGGACCGGATACCAAGACTAGACGCAATGGGTACCCCGGACCGCTTCACAACCTGCCGGTCCGGGCCTTATATCGCGTCATGGGACTCTTCTCACATAACGACTCGAACGGCCACAACCTGACCGGGTTCTGGCTGCTGTCCCGCAGATTTTGGCTGAGCGGCAAGCCGCGCGTCACGGGCCTGATCGTGGTGCTGATCGGCGTCGTGCTCGCACAACTGCTGGTTCAGTTTTATCTCAATTTGTGGAATCGGCATTTCTTCGATGCACTCGAACGACGTGATGCCGGCGCCTTGTGGGCGCAGACCGGGATATTCGTGATGCTGGCCGCCACCAGCGTGCTGGTCGCTGCGACCTCGGTGTGGGGCCGCATGACCGGGCAGCGCAAATGGCGCGAGTCCATGACATGTGAAATCCTGGCGCGCTGGTCGCGAAAGGACCACAACGTCCCAATCGATGGTACAGATCACGGCGCCGAGAACCCGGAATATCGCCTCGCCGAGGATGTCCGGATCGCCACCGACTCCCCGGTCGATCTGATCCTGGCGTTTCTGTCGTCGGTGCTGACGGCGCTGACCTTCTTCAGCGTGCTGTGGAGCGTCGGCGGCAGCATCGACATCAGCGTATTCGGACATCGCGCCGAGATCCCGGGCTACCTCGTGGTAGGTGTGGTCGGATATTCCACTCTGATGACCGCGCTGATGCTGTGGTTCGGCCGGCGCATGACCAGCATCAGCGAGCGGCGCAATCAGAACGAGGCGGAATTCCGGGCGGCAGCCGAGGTGATGCGCGGCGGGCGTCCCGCCAGCGAGGCCGACGAGAAGGCTTGGATGGCGAAGCTGGCGCGGCGTCTGCAGGAAGTGCTGCGGTCGTGGCGCGAACTGTGCTGGCAGCTCGTCGACATGACGCTGGTGTCGCACAGCAACTTCTTGTTCGCGCCGGTCGCCGCGTATTTCCTGTGCTTTCCGAAATATCTCGCCGGCGCGATGACGCTCGGCGAGGTGACGCAGAGCGCGGCGGCGTTCGTCACCGTGCAGGGCGCGGTGAACTGGCTGGTCGACAATTATCAGCGGTTGGCGGACTGGCGCTCGTCGGCCAACCGCGTCGCCGCCCTGCTGGCCGCAATCGATGCGATGCCGGACCGCACGCCGGCGACGCCGGCCGAGGCGTCGCGCGAATTGGCGTCGTCGTAAAAGCCCCGCCTGCTGCTTCAGGCGCTCGCGCCGCGGGCGTGGCGGATTACGTCGGCAAACCAGTTGAACGACGCCTTCGGGATCCGGCGCAGCGTCGCATAGTCGATGTAGATCAGCCCGAAGCGGACGCTGTAGCCGGATTCCCATTCGAAGTTGTCGAGCAGCGACCAGACCATGTAGCCGCGCACATCGGCGCCGGCGGCGACCGCCTGGTCGAGCGCGGTGATGTAGTCGCGCAGGAAGGCAATGCGGCCGGGGTCGATCACCTCGCCGTTGGCGTCGGGTTTCTCGATATTGCTGCCGTAGCCGTTCTCGGTGACGTAGACCGGCTTGCCGTAGCGGCGGCTGATCTCAATCAGCGTATCGCGGAAGGCGTCCGGCTCGATCGTCCAGTCGATCGGTGAGCGCGGAATGCCTTCCGGCTTCGGGCCCCAGCCGAGGCCAACGATCGCGTTCGGATCTGAGTTGATATAGACGGGGCTGTAATGGTTCAGGCCGAACCAGTCGAGCGGCCGGTGGATGCGCTCCATGTCGCCGGGCTGGATGAACGGCTTGATGGCGTCGCGGATCAGGTCGGGGTACTCGCCGCGATACTGCGGGTCGGCGAAAGCGCGATTCCAATAGTCGCTGATCAGCTTGGCCTCGGCGACATCTTCCGGCTTGTCGCTCGACGGGTACACCGGCTGATAGTTGGTGACCAATCCGATCTTGGCGTCGGGGACGGTCTCGCGCAGCACGTCGACGGCGGCGCCGTGCGCCAGATTGACGTGATGAATCCAGCGATGCAGCTTCTCATCCGCGCTGCGGTCGCGCGCGCCGAATGAGCGGCTGAACAGGCTGAAGATGCCGGGCTCGTTGAAGGTCGCGAAATGCTTCACCCGCTTTCCGTAGCGCTCGCCGATCACCCGGGCATAGTCGGCGAACCAGCCGACGATCTCGCGATTCATCCAGCCGCCGCGCTCTTCCAGCGCTTGCGGCAGATCCCAGTGATACAGACAGATCCACGGCTCGATGCCGGCAGCTTCCAGCGCGTCGATCAGGCGATCATAGAAGGCGAGGCCGGGCTCGTTGATCGCGCCGGTGCCTTGCGGGAAGATCCGCGGCCAGGCGATCGAAAACCGATACACCTGAATCCCAAGCGCCTTCATCAGCGCGACGTCTTCCTGATAGCGATGATAGTGATCGCAGGCGACGTCGCCGGTGTCGTTGTTGGCGACGTAGCCGGCGCGGCAGTACACGTCCCAGATGCTCTGGCCGCGGCCGTCTTCGTTGGCGGCGCCTTCGATCTGGAAGCTCGCCGTCGACACGCCCCAGATGAAGTCTTTGCGGATGTGCGACAGCACCGGCAAACCGGGCATGGGCTCAGATGTGGGAGGGGTGAGCGATGAGGCCATGGCGAAATCTCCGATTGCAGGTGTCATTTGATACGCCGCGGCGCTGACGGCGCCGCTTGCGTTGAATCAAACAGCGACGTTGTGACGCCCGTGCGGTTGACGATCCGTTGCGGCACGGCTGTGGCGAAAGGCCTGCGCGGCAGCACCGTCATGGCTGAGTTGCGGCCGGCGCGGCCGTTGCGGTTCAGGCCGGCCAGCCCGCGCTGAGGCCGCCATCGACCGAGAAGATTGCTCCGGTGGTGTAGCCGGACCGGTCGGACGCCAGATAGGCCATCAGGTCGGCGATCTCGCGCGGCTGCGCCGGGCGGCCGAGCGGAAGGTTTTTCTGCAGTTCGAGGTAGCGGCTCTCGTCGCCGAGTTCGGCTTTGGCACGGCCCTTCATCCGCCCGAGATAGCGATCGGTGCCGACCGGGCCGGGGTTGATGCCGACGACGCGGATGTTGTCGGCGAGGCTGCGGCTGCCGAGCGCCCGGGTGAATGCCATCAGCGCAGCGTTGCCAGCGGAGCCGCAGATATAACCGGGGTCGAGCCGTTCGCCGGCTGCGCCGATGTCGTTGATGATAACGCCGCCGCCGCGCGCCTTCATCTGCGCGTACACCAAGCGGGTGAGATCGATGAAGCCGAACACTTTCAGATCCCACGCATGGCGCCAGGTCGCGTCGTCGATCGCATCGATCGTGCCGCGCGGAATATCGCCGGCATTGTTGACCAGGATGTCGATATCGGTCGCTTGAGCGGCGAGCTGCGACAGGTCTGTCTTGTTGCGCAGGTCGGCGACATGGACTGCGACGCCAACGCCGTGCTGGTCGCGGAGCCGGGCGGCGAGGGCTTCCAGCGCATCCTTGTTGCGGGCGGCGAGCCGCAGGTGACAGCCTTCCTCGGCGAAAGCTTCGGCCGCGGCGGCGCCGATGCCCTTCGACGCGCCGGTGATGAGGACGCGCTTGCCGCGCAGATGCAGGTCCATCGAGTGCCCTTCGGTGAAGTCCGGTTCGGCCGGACGCCGCCGTTACAGATAGCCCTCTCCGGCCTCGGCGGCAAAGCGCGCCGGATCGCCTTCCCAAACGATGCGGGCGTGCTCGAGCACATAGACACGGTCCGCGTGCGGCAGCGCGAAGGTGACGTTCTGTTCGCCGAGCAGCACGGTGATCGACGACGTCTGGCGCAGCTTCTCCAGCGCCTTTGACAGCTGCTCCAGGATCACTGGCGCGAGCCCGAGCGTCGGCTCGTCCAGGATCAGGATCTTTGGCTGCATCATCAGCGCGCGGCCGATCGCGAGCATCTGCTGCTCGCCGCCGGACAAGGTCTGCGCGAGCTGACCATGACGTTCCCGCAGGATCGGAAACAGATCGAACAGCCATTCGATCTGTTTGTCGCGGACGTCGTCGGCGAGGTGATAGCCACCGAGATCGAGATTTTCGCGCACCGTCATCTCGCCGAACAGTTCGCGGGATTCCGGGCACTGCACGATGCCGTCGCGGGCGATTTTGGCCGCCGAAGTGCCGCGAAGCAGCTCGCCGCCGCGCTTGATCGCGCCGGTGTAGGGCAGGAGCCCGGAGATTGTGTTGAACAGCGTGGTCTTGCCGGCGCCGTTGAGGCCGACCACCGAGACGAACTCGCCCTCGTGGACGTGGATCGAGACGTTCTCCAGCGCCTGCGCCTTGCCGTAGAACACGTTGACGTTCTCGACCTGCAGCAGCGGCACCTTGTCGTGAAAGCTGGTCTCCGGCCGGGCTGAGGTCTCGATCGCGCCGCCGAGATACACCCGGCGCACGGTCTCGTTCTTCATCACCTCGCCGGCGGCGCCGGTGCAGATCTCTTCGCCGAGATACATCGCCAGCACGCGGTCGACCAGCGCGGCGACGCTTTTGACGTTGTGATCGACCAGCAGCACTGCACGGCCTTCATCGCGGAAGCCGGCGATCAGTTCGGAGAAAGTGCCGACCTCTGCCAGCGTCAGGCCGGCGAACGGCTCGTCGACCAGCACCACCTTGGGATCGCGCGCGATTGCCTTGGCCAATTCGAGGCGGCGCAAGTCTGCGAACGGCAGCGTCGGCGGCTTCCGCCGCATCACCGCGCCGAGGCCGACACGTTCGGCAATCGCCTCGGCGCGTTCGACCAGCGCGCGATCGTGAAACAGCGCCAGCAGGCTGTCCGGCAGCAGCGCCACCATAATGTTTTCCAGCACGGTCTGCCGATTCAGCGGCCGCGAATGCTGAAACACCATGCCGAAGCCCTTGCGGGCGATCTTGTGCGCCGGCAGGCCGGCGACGTTCTCGCCCTGAAACATGACCTCGCCGGCGGTCGGGCGTTCGATCCCCATGATCGATTTCATCGCGGTGGATTTGCCTGACCCGTTCGGTCCGATCAGCCCGAAGATTTCGCCGGCACGCAGGTCGAACGACAGGTTCTTGACTGCGGTGAGGCCGCCGAACCGTTTGGTGAGACCGCGGACTTCGAGGGTGGGAGCGAAGTTGCTGGTGACGGCGTCCATCAAGTCCGGGCCTCACGCGACATGGCCGCTCCGAGGAAGCCGCCGGGGAAGAACAGCACGACGAGCAGAGCGATCGCCGAGACGATGAAGGTGGCGAGTTCGCCGGTCGGACGCAGGAATTCGCCGGCGACGATCAGAAACACCGCGCCGAGCGCAGCGCCGATCACGGTGCGTCGTCCGCCGAGCACGGCTGCGACAATCACGTTCACGCCGACTGCGACGTCGACCACGGTGCCGACCGAGGCGGTGCCGAAGTAGAACACCAGCAGCGCGCCGGACAGGCCGGAGAAGAAGGCACTGACCACGAAGGCGAACAGCTTGTGCTTGACGATGTTGAAGCCGAGTGCGCCTGCCTGCACCGGATCCTGGCCCGAGGCCTGCAGCACCAGGCCGATCGGCGATTGCGACAGGCCGTACAGGATCGCGCCGCTCATCGTCATGAAGCCGAGCGCGATCCAGTAATTGGCGCCGGCGTTGATGGTGATGACGTCCGGAATGGTCAGTCCGATCTCACCACCGGTGAGGTCGGCAAACACCACGATGAAGTTCTGCAACATCAGCACTGCGACCAGCGTGGTCAGGCCGAAATACGGCCCGCGCACCCTTAGCGCCGGCAGCGCCAGGATGAAGCCGGCGACCACCGAGGCCATCGCGCCGATGAAGATGCAGAAATACGGCGACACGCCGTATTGATTGTTGATGATGCCGGCGGTGTAGGCGCCGACGCCGATCAGGAAGGTCGGACCGAAATTGACCTCGCCGGCGAAGCCGAACAGCAGGTCCCAGGCCATCGCGAATACGCCGAAATAGAACGCGACCGTCAGCAGGCCGAGAATGTAGCCCGAGACATAGAGCGGCAGTGTCGAGGCGACTGCGACCACCAGCAGCGCGATCCAGAACAATCGTGACGTGAAGAATCCCATCTCAGCGCCTCCCGAGCAGGCCCTGAGGCCGCAGATACATCACCGTGACCAACAGCAGCAGCGCCGGGATGGTGCGGTAGGCCGGCGAGATCATGTAGGCGGTGAAGGTTTCGAGATAGCCGACCACGAAAGCAGCGATCAGCGAGCCGGAGACGCTGCCGAGCCCGCCGAGCACCACGATCGAAAACGCACTCGCGGTCAGCGGTCCGACACTGTAGGACGACACCCCGAGGAACATGCCGAGCAGCACGCCAGCGATGCCGGCCAGCACGCCATAGATGATCCACACCACGACATAGATGTTGGTGAGCTCAAGCCCGAGCAGGGTGACGCCGCGCGGGTTCATCGAGGCAGCCAGCACCGCCTTGCCGATCTTGGTGCGGTTCACCAAGAGCCACAGCAGCGCGATCACCAGGCAGCACACCACCGCGGTGAAAATTTCGTTGCGCGGGGTCCGGACGCCGAAGATCTCGACCACGCCGTTGACGATCGGCAGCACGGTCTTGGCGTTGTTGGTGAACAGGTAGGCGATCGCCTCCTGGATCATGATCCCCCACAGCAGGGTGCCGGTGAGGACGAAGATTTCCTTTTCCTCATTGGCGATCCGCCGCGAGCGCTGGATCGGCTGCACCACCGCGAAATAGGTGAGCAGGGCGATCACCAGCGCGGTGGCGATGCCGATCAGCGCGCCGGCGTAGCTGCCGACGCCGAACGTGCTCGACGCTGCCCAGGCCGCAACCGCGGCGGCGACCATGATGGCGCCATGCGACAGGTTGAGCACGCCGGAGACGCCGAAGATCAACGTGAACCCGGTCGCACCCAGCGCATACAGCGCGCTGATGGCGAAACCGTCGATCAGGATTTGCAGGGCGAGCATTCGGGACCTTCAGTTGGCCAAATCCGGTACGTCATTCCGGGATGCGCGCCGCCGGCGCGCAGACCCGGAATCCCGAGTTGTTCTGAGATTCCGGGTTCGCGGGCGTCGCCCGCGCCCCGGAATGACGATGTGGAGAAGCTTGCAGCCGGACGAAAAATGCTCCCGTCGTTGCCGGCGGGAGCATTCGTTGAAGCGGTCAGTTCGCGGCGGCCTTGATGAAGGCCGGGAACTTGATCTTGGCTTTGGCCACTTCCGGCGGCCACACCGCGACCTGCTTGCCGTCCTGCCATTGCAGCATCAGACCAGTGAGCAGGCCCTTGCCGTATTTCAGGCCGTGGGTGAACGGCTCGTCCTTGCCGTAAAACTGGACGCGGCCGATCGTGCCTT
The DNA here is from genome assembly GCF_010907025.1 of Rhodopseudomonas sp. BR0G17. NCBI lineage: Bacteria > Pseudomonadati > Pseudomonadota > Alphaproteobacteria > Hyphomicrobiales > Nitrobacteraceae > Rhodopseudomonas > Rhodopseudomonas sp. BR0G17. The sequence goes on from NZ_QUML01000020.1 coordinate 43,344, forward strand.
CGTAATCGGTCTTTTCCAGCGCCTCGACCAGCTTCTCGCCGTCGGTGGAGCCGGCACGCTTCACCGCTTCGGCGATGTAATAGACCTCGTCATAGGCGGTGTACCCGGCGTAGGACGGATAGTTGCCGTACTTCTTCTTGAAGTTCTCGGCGAACGGCACCGACTTCGACGTCACCGCGACGCCGGGGCCCGACACGCCTTGATACAGCACGCCATCGGACGCGTTGTTGGTGTCCTTGCCGAAGGTCTCGTTGGTGGCCTGGGAGGAGATGCCGAACATCGGGATCGGCACCTGCTGGTTCTTCCACTGCACCGTCGGCTGCACGCCGACATGCGAGATGCCGGTGATGATCACGTCCGGCTTCGAGCCTTCGATCTTATTGAAGATCGGCGTGAAATCGGTGGTGTCGGGCGAGAACCGGATGTGGTCGAGCACCTTGAGCCCGACCTTCGGCAGGCATTCCTGGTAGCCGACGTCGAGCGGCTTGGTCCAGGCGGCGTCCTCGCTCATGATCACGGCCGTCTTCATCTTCCGGGCGTCGACCAGCAGATCCTTCGCGGCATCGCACACCGACTGGGCGAGCTCGCCCGAGGTCAGATAGCCGTGGAAGGTGTATTTGTTCTTTTCGTAGTCCTTGTTGACCGCCTTGGTGATCTCGTTCGACGCTGCGCCCGGCGTCACGAACGGCGTTTTCAGCCGCGACGCCCAGGGCATCAGCGCCAGCACAACTTCCGAGATGTAGCTGGCGATCACCGCGTTGACCTTGTCCTCATTCACGGCGCGCTGGAAGGCGCGCACGGAATCGGCGGACGACGAGTGGTTGTCGTAGCTGACGATCTCGATCTTGCGGCCGTCGATGCCGCCTTTGGCGTTGATTTCTTCAGCGGCGAGCTGCGCGGCCTGCGGAATTGACGCGCCGGCGATCGCCTGCGCTTCGGCGATCACGCCGATCTTGATCGGGTCGGCTGCGAGTGCCGACGAAGCTCCGAATCCGAGCGCAGTCGCGGCGACCATAGCGCGCATCGACCACGAACGGACATTCGAGGGGGCTGGAGACATGGCGTTTCCTCTTTATTGTCTTTGTTTGGTGGCGCGTTGGCCGGCGGCTTGTTGATCAGCCACGAAAAGTGTAGCGCGCGTTTTGTCGCAGGCAAGCACAATGCTTTCGCATTCACGCGGATTCGCTATGTGCAGCGCAGCGTTGAACGCCAGCGTACTTTGGGCCAGATGAAGCCGCGCCACGCGGGACACAAAGGGGAACCGAGTTGAATCAGAGCAAGGATCAGTATCGCATCGCCGTGATCGCAGGCGACGGCATCGGCAAGGAAGTGATGCCCGAAGGATTGCGCGTGCTCGAAGCGGCCGCGAAGAAGCATCGGGTCAAACTGGTGTTCGACCACTTCGATTTCGCCAGCTACGACTATTACGAAAAGCACGGCCAGATGATGCCGGACGACTGGAAGGAGAAGATCGGCGGGCATGACGCGATCTTCTTCGGCGCCGTCGGCTGGCCGGCGAAGATTCCGGATCACATTTCGCTGTGGGGTTCGCTGATCAAGTTCCGCCGCGAGTTCGATCAGTACGTCAACCTGCGTCCCGTGCGGCTGATGCCCGGGGTGCCGTCGCCGCTCGCCGGCCGCAAGCCGGGAGATATCGATTTCTGGGTGGTGCGTGAGAACACCGAGGGCGAATACTCGTCGGTCGGCGGACGGATGTTCCCGGACACCGAGCGTGAGTTCGTCACCCAGCAGTCGGTGATGACCCGTGTCGGCGTCGACCGCATTCTGAAGTTCGCGTTCGAATTGGCACAGTCGCGGCCGAAGCGGCATCTGACGTCGGCGACCAAGTCGAACGGCATCTCGATCACCATGCCGTATTGGGACGAACGCGTCGAAGCGGTGGCGAAGAGTTACCCGGAGGTGAAGTGGGACAAGTACCACATCGACATCCTCACAGCGCACTTCGTGCTGCATCCGGATTGGTTCGACGTGGTGGTCGGCTCAAATCTGTTCGGCGACATCCTGTCCGACCTCGGCCCGGCCTGCACCGGCACGATCGGCATTGCCCCGTCGGGCAATATCAATCCCGAGGGCGACTTCCCGAGCGTGTTCGAGCCGGTGCACGGCTCGGCGCCGGACATCGCCGGCCAAGGCATCGCCAATCCGATCGGGATGATCTGGTCGGGCGCGATGATGCTGGAGCACCTCGGCGAGAAGCAGGCGGCGGATTCGATCGTCAAGGCGATCGAACGCACCTTGGAGGAGCGCACGCTCCGCACCCGTGATCTCGGCGGTCAGGCCGACACCTCGGCCTGCGGCAAGGGCGTGGCCGAGATGGTGGAGTAAGCGCTCCGCTGTGGAGCGCGCAGAAGCCGGCGTCAGCGGGTCGGTGACGCCCCCGCTGCGCTGCCCCGGACCAGCATCATCGGCTTGCGTACGCGCCGCCGTTGCCGGATCTGCGGCGGCTGCCGGAGCGGACGGCGTGGCTTTAGCGCGATCGCGTAGCCGGGCTTGCGGCTCGGCAGCGGCGGAAGCGGACGAGCCCGGTTGTGGGTCGTTTTACGCTGCTGACGCTTGCTTGCCGCCTTACGGGTGCCGCGTGCAACGGGCCGGCGGTTTTGCGAGGGCCGCGGCTTGTTGACCTCCCGCGGCCGCGGCGCGACGATGCGGGTCGACGTCCGCAGCAGGAGCGGGGCCGGCTCAGCTGCCGGCTGAACCGGCGTCACGACCGGAGCCAGCACTGCCGAGCTCTGCGTGTCGTTGGGCGGCGGAAGCGGAGTGTTGCGGTTCGCGTGTGCCGAGACGTCTGCGCCGGCATCGTGAATCCGCACCACGCGTCGCGGCGGCGTGGGGCCGTCGCGGTGGATGCTGAACGCGAGATAGGCTGCAATTACGACAGCCACGAGCAAGGTGATCGGCGCGCCGACCATCAACGTGCTGGCCATCACGATCATCGCGACCGCAGCCGCCTTCAACAGCTTGTCGCTATCGTCGAACAGTCGCTCGAGCCACAGCCAGTTGCTGCGGGTCCAGATCGGCGGATCGAACCGAACGCCGAACGCGGCCCGCGCCTGGGTGAAGCCCAGTTCTCGCGCGGAGAGCAAGTACCACGTAACGAAGAAGGCCAGCAGGAACGCCAGCGTGCCGACCAGGCCGGCGGCAGAACCGATGATGATGACCAGAGCGAGGGCGAAGACCGCGTACCAATCCTTCATGGGAATGACTCCGTGCGATTCGCTAAGTATCGCACGGACTTAGTTTGCTTGCTCTTGATTCGGATCAGGTCGCGGCACTGGCTTCGCGGAGGCGTCCGCCTATCCCCGCATTTTGCGGTAATTAATTGCCGTTGTTAGGACTTAGCTTGCGGCTGCGATCCGCCGGCAATGCGCGCGCGCCGCTGCGATCAGGTTCTCGCTCGCCTCCGGGGTACGGAAGGCCGAATGCGCCGAGAGCGTGACGTTGGGCAGCGCGGTGAGGGGATGGTCGGCGGGCAGCGGCTCGATGTCGAACACGTCGAGCGCGGCATGGCGGAGGTGACCCGAGCGCAGCGCGTCGATCATCGCGGCCTCATCGACGAGGGCCCCGCGCGCGGTGTTGACCAGGATCGCGCCCGGCCGCATCGCGGCAATCCGCTGACGCGACAGGAACCCGCGGGTCTCGTCATTGAGCAACAGGTGCATCGAAACGACGTGGCTGTCGTGCAGCAGGGTGTCGAGATCGACGAAACTGACGCCGTCGATCTGCTTCATGCTCCTGTTCCAGGCGATCACCTTCATGCCCGAGCCGTGAGCGATCCGCGCCACTTCGGCGCCGATGCCGCCGAAGCCGATCAGGCCGAGGGTCTTGCCGGTGAGCTGCATGCCGTCTTCACGCAGCCATTGGCCTTGCCGCATCTCGCGATCCATGATCGCAAGATTTCGCGCCGCCGCCCACATCAGCGCGATGGTGGCCTCTGCAACCGCGGTGTCGCCATAGCCGCGGATCAGGTGAACCTCGATGCCGAGCTCGGCGAGCTCTTCGACGTTCATGTAGCTCCGGGCGCCGGTGCCGAGAAATACCACGTGCTTCAGCCCGGTGCAGCGCCGGGCGATCTCGGTCGGCAGATAGGTGTGGTCGATCATCGCGATCGCGGCGCCGGCCAGCACATCCGGCAATTGCTCCGGTGTGACGTCGGGGTCGCGGTGGATCTTCACCAGTGGATCGCCGGGCGTCGCCATTCGCTCCATCAACTCGGCAAGCGTATCGCTGGCGTCGACGAACACCGCGTGCATTGTGATCTCCCCCCGAAATCCGCTGGTGTTGCCGGCGATTACTTGGCGACGCCGGCGAGCGACAGCACGGTGTGCAGCAGCACGTTGGCACCGGCGGCGCAGTCGGGCTGGGTCGCATCTTCCAGCTCGTTATGGCTGATGCCGTCCTTGCACGGCACGAAGATCATCGCGGTCGGAATTCGAGTGTTGAGGTTGCAGGCATCGTGGCCGGCGCCCGAGGTGATGCGGCGGTTCTGATAGCCGAGGGCGTTGGCGGCGTTCTCGACGCTGCCGACCAGGGCAGGATCGAAGTGGGTCGGCTCCTTGCGCCACACCAGATCGAGCGCGACCTCGACCTTGCGCCGCGGCGCAATCTCGGCAACCGCGGCGCGCAGCCGCTGGTCGAGCTGATCCATGATCGCCGCATCGGCGCTGCGCATGTCGATGGTGAAGGCGATTTCGCCGGGAATGACGTTGCGCGACGGTGAGGCGATCACCGCTTCGCCCACGGTGCCGACGGCGTTAGGACCGAGTTCGGTCGCGATCTTTTCGACGGCCAGTACGATCTCCGACAGCGTCGCCAGCGCATCGCGGCGCAGATGCATCGGCGTCGATCCGGCATGGCTTTCGAAGCCGGTGATCTTGCCGTCGTACCACAGCACGCCCTGGCCGTGATCGACCACGCCGATGGTCTTGCCTTCCGCTTCCAGGATCGGGCCCTGCTCGATGTGCAGTTCGATGAACCCGGTGAACGGCTGGGCGCCGACCGGTTTGTCGCCGCGATAGCCGATGCCGTCGAGCGCCTCGGCGACGCTGATGCCGGCTGCATCCTTGCGCGACAGCACGTCCTCGACCGTGAAGTCGCCGACGAACGCCGCCGAGCCCATCATTGCCGGGGCGAACCGCGAGCCTTCTTCGTTGGTCCAGTTGGTGATGCACAGCGGCAGCTCGGTCTCGATGCCGGCGTCGTTGAGCGTCCGGATCACTTCGAGGGCGGCGAGGGTGCCGAGGATGCCGTCGAACTTGCCGCCGGTCGGCTGAGTATCGAGATGCGAGCCGAGGCCGATCGGCGGCTTGGTCATGTCGCGGCCCTTACGCAACGCGAACATGTTGCCGAGGGAATCGATGCTGACCTCGAGCCCTGCCTGCTCGCACGCCTGGCGAAACCAGTCGCGCACCTGCTTATCTTCCGCCGACAGCGTCAGCCGCTTGACACCGCCCTTCGGAGTGCCGCCGAACTGCGCGGTGCCGAGGATGGTGTCCCACAGCCGCGAGGAATCGATCTGCAGGTTCGAGGCAGTCTTGGTCATAGTCACTCCGGAAAGTCAGCGCGGACGCGCGAGGCTGAACGAAAGTGTGTCAAGCCGGCTGGGCGCGCGTCAACCAATCGCCGGTTCAACGACGTGAGCAATATCGCGGAGCTGCATTGCAGGATCGGGCATGAAGCCGCCGGTGTGTGCGATCTCGGCTGCGAGCTCGGCGACGCGCTCGATCGCCACCGTGTCAGGCGAGGCGAGCCAGCTTGCGGAGAACCGCAGCGGTGAGATCTTCAGGTTGGTTTGCAGCAGCTGCAGCCGGCCTTCGGCGAGTTCGTTCTCGACGATCGCGGTCGGGATCACCGCGATGCCGAGGCCTTCGATCGCCATGTGGATCACCGTGCCGAGCGACGCCGATGCATGCAGGCGGATCGGCGGCAGCTCCGGCTTGTTGAACAGCGAGCGCACGATCTCATAAGGCTGCGTTTTGCGCGGGAAGGTGATGATCGGAAATTTCGCCAGATCCCCGACAGTCAGCGGGCCGTTGCCGAGGCCGAGCGACGGGCTGGCGAGGAAGCCGATTGGATACTCGCACAGCACCCGGCTGCGCACGGTCGAGGCCGTCATCGGGCCGAGCAGGAACGCCAGCTCGATCTCCTGGGCGAGCAGCCGCGCGCGCAGGTTCGGCGTGATGTCGACTTCGATTTCCAGCGACAGATTGGGATAGACCCGGTTCACCTGCTCGATCAGCCGTGGCAGCCAGGTGTGGACGATGGTTTCGGCGACGCCGAGCCGCAGCACGCCGCGCATGCTCGACTGATCGCTCACCGCCGCCATCATCTCGGTGCGCAGCCGGATCAGCTTTTCAGCATACAACATCAACTGCCGGCCGCTCGGCGTGGGGGAGGCGACCCGGTGGTCGCGCTGCAGCAGCCGCACCCCGAGCTCGCGCTCCAGTTGCGCAATCCGCTGCGAGATCGCCGGCTGGGTTGTGTTCAGCTTCTGCGCCGCCCCTCGGAAGCTGCCGAGCGTGACGACCCAGATGAATGTTTCGAGCGCTTTGAAGTCCACCATCGGTCGACTCCCTTGGTCGATAAGGCAGGTTTATTGTTTCCGATCAGAAACAAAGATTAGACATTATAGTAGGCTTCCGCTCCTCTACTGTCGAGAGACTAGGCAGGACGAGCGAATGACTGTTTTTGCGGCAGAGCAACAGTTCCACGACGCCGAAAGGCCGCTTGCTTCCCATCAGGCCCGGCTTGCTTGCCGCGCCGGACTCGCCGAGACGACAGCTGGCGTGGCGCCCGGTTTCGTCCAGGGCAACCTGGCGATCCTGCCGGAAAAATACGCCGCAGCCTTCCACCGCTTCTGTCAGCTTAACCCAAAGCCGTGCCCGATCGTCGGTATGTCTGACGTCGGCAACCCGATGATTCCATCGCTCGGGATCGACCTCGACATCCGCACCGACCTGCCGCGCTACCGGGTCTGGCGGGACGGCGAGTTGGCCGAGGAGCCGACCGACATTCTTGCACAGTGGCGTGACGACCTGGTCGCCTTTGTGATCGGCTGCTCGTTCTCGTTCGAAGAGGCACTGCTCGCCGACGACATCCCGATCCGCCACATCGAGGAGAAGGTGCGGGTGCCGATGTATCGCACCAACATCCCGTGCGCGCCGGCCGGTCCGTTCTCCGGGCCGATGGTGGTGTCGATGCGGCCGCTGAAGCCGAAGGATGCAATCCGGGCGATCCAGATTACCTCGCGCTTTCCTTCCGTTCACGGCGCCCCGGTGCATGTCGGATTGCCAGAGTCGATCGGGATCGCAGACATCGCCAAGCCGGACTACGGCGATCCGGTGTCGATCGGCTCCGACGAATTACCAGTGTTTTGGGCCTGCGGTGTCACTCCCCAGGCGGTGATTGCCGCCGCTAAAGTCCCGTTCGCCATCACCCACGCGCCCGGATTGATGCTTGTCACCGACCTGAAGAACAAGCACCTTGCCGTGCTGTAACGCCGAACCGAACCTCTGACCGCTTCACTCCCAACGCTGGTAGCAAAGGAAGACGTCATGAAGATCAATCGCCGTAACCTCGTTCTCGGCGGCGCGGCCAGCGCCGCTTTGCTGCCGTTCGCGACGGCACGGGCCGAGACCAAGGAAGTCGTCATCGGTGTGATCTATCCGTTGTCGGGATCGAGCGCCCAGATCGGCGTTGACGCGCAGAAGGCGTTCCAGACCGCAGCCGAACTGATCAATAACAAGTACGATTTCGATCTGCCGCTCGCGCGCGGCGAGGGCCTTCCGGGGCTCGGTGGGGCCAAGGTCCGCCTCGTGTTCGCCGACCATCAGGCCGATCCGCAGAAGGGCCGCGCCGAAGCCGAGCGGCTGATCACTCAGGAGAAGGTCTGCGCCATCGTCGGTACTTACCAGAGCGCCGTGGCGGTCACCGTCAGCCAGGTTTGCGAGCGCTATCAGGTCCCGTTCCTCTCCGCCGACAACTCCTCGCCTAGCCTGCATCGCCGCGGCCTGAAGTATTATTTCCGGCCGGCTCCGCACGACGAGATGTTCTCGCAGGCGATGTTCGACTTCTTCGATGCCCTGAAGAAGAAGGGCCAGAAGATCGAGACGCTGGCGCTGTTCCACGAAGACACCATCTTCGGCACCGACTCCTCGAACGCGCAGCTCAAGCTGGCGCAGGAGCGTGGCTACAAGATCGCGGCGGACATCAAGTATCGCGCCAACTCGCCGTCGCTCACTGCCGAGGTGCAGCAGCTCAAGGCTGCGGACGCCGACGTGCTGATGCCATCGAGCTACACCACCGACGGCATCCTGTTGATCCGCACCATGGGTGAGCTCGGCTACAAGGCCAAGAACATCGTGGCGCAGGACGCCGGCTTCTCCGAGAAGGCGCTGTATGACGCGGTCGGCGACAAGATTCCGGGCGTGATCTCGCGCGGCTCGTTCTCGATCGACCTTGCGCAGAAGCGGCCGATGGTCGGCAAGATCAACGACATGTACAAGGAGAAGTCCGGCAAGGACTTCAACGACTACTCGTCGCGGCAGTTCATGGGCCTGATCGTAATGGCCGACGCCATTAACCGCGCCAAATCGACCGACGGCGAGAAGATCCGCGACGCACTGGCCGCTACCGACATGTCGGGCGAGCAGACCATCATGCCGTGGAGCCGCGTCAAGTTCGACGAGACCGGCCAGAACACCTTCGCCGATCCGGTGCTGCTGCAATATGTCGGCGGCAAGTTCGTCACCATCTTCCCCACCCAGGCCGCGGTCGCCGACGCGATCTGGCCGATGCCGTAACGCAACAGTTGAAACGGGCGCACCATGGTGCGCCCGTTTTTGTGAGGAGCCTAGCGACGACGCAATCCAGCGCTGGGCGCCTGTTTTGGATTGCTTCGCTTCGCTCGCAATGACGGAGAGAGGACTTTGACCACCGCGACGATCATCCAGTCTCTCGCCAGCGGTCTGCTGATGGGACTTCTGTACGGCTTGGTCGCGGTCGGCCTGGCGCTGATCTTTGGCCTGATGGACGTCACCAACTTCGCCCACGGCGAATTCCTGATGTTGGCGATGTACATCACCTTCTTCCTGTTCGCGTTCTTCGCGATCGATCCGATCCTCGCCGCTCCACTCGTTGGGGCGGCGATGTTCATATTCGGCGCGGTGATCTACCTATTGGTCGTCAGATTTGCGATGAGAGCCAGAGCCAATATCGGCATGGTGCAGATCTTCACGACCTTCGGCCTCGCGATCCTGATGCGCGGCCTGGCGCAGTACTTCTTCACTCCCGACTATCGCAGCATCAACGTCTCCTGGCTCGGCGGCAAGACGCTGGAGATCGGCGGCGTGTTCCTGCCGGTGCCGCAGTTGGTTGGCGCGCTGGTGTCGATCGCAGCCTTTGGCGCACTGTACTTCTTCATGAAGAAGACCGACTTCGGCCGTGCTTTGGAAGCGACCCGCGAGGACGCCGGCGCGGTGGCGCTGGTCGGCATCGACAAGAATAAAGTGTTTGCCTTGGGCTGGGGCCTCGGCTCGGCCCTGATCGGGCTCGCAGGCGCCGTGATGGCGATCTTCTTCTACGTCTATCCCGATGTCGGCGCCTCGTTCGCGCTGATTGCCTACGTCACGGTGGCGCTCGGGGGCTTCGGCAGCGTGTTCGGCGCCTTTGCCGGCGGCATCATCGTCGGTCTGGTCGAGGCGACCACGGCGATGATCCTGCCGCCGTCGCTGAAGTCGATCGGGATCTACGCCGTTTATCTGCTGGTTGTGTTCATTCGGCCGCGTGGCCTGTTCGGATCGATCTGATGGACGAGGCTTATCTCAAACGCCGCCGCCGCGACCTGATCGTCGCCGCGCTGCTCGCCGCCGCTGCCGCCTGCGCGCCGCTGTTCATCAAGGACGTCTACGTCCAGAACATCATGGTGCTGACCCTGATGTATGCGGCCTTGTCGCAAGGCTGGAACATCCTGGGCGGCTATTGCGGCCAGATCTCGCTCGGCCACGCGCTGTATTTCGGCCTCGGCGCCTACACCACGGCGCTGCTGTTCACCAAGCTCGGCGTGCTGCCCTGGTTCGGCATGATCGGCGGCGGCATCATCTCCTCGGTGATCGCGCTGGCGCTCGGCTATCCGACCTTCCGGCTGCGCGGCCACTATTTCGTCATCGCCACCATCGTGATCGCCGAGATCGGCTTCCTGTTGTTCCACAATTGGGACTGGGCGGGTGCAGCGCTCGGCATCGACATTCCGGTGCGCGGCGACAGCTGGGCCAAATTCCAGTTCACCCGTAGCAAGCTGCCTTACTATTACTTCGCTCTGGTTTTCTGCTGCCTTGCGTGGCTGATCACCTGGTGGCTGGAAGACTCAAAATGGGGCTACTGGTGGCGCGCCGTGAAGGACAATCCGGATGCCGCCGAAAGCCTTGGCGTGGTGGTGTTCAACTCCAAGATGGGCGCCGCCGCGGTGTCGGCGTTTCTCACTGCGGTGGGCGGCAGCTTCTACGCGATGTTCGTGTCCTACATCGATCCTGAAAGCGTGATGACCTTCCAGTTCTCGCTGCTGATGGCGCTGCCCGCCGTTCTCGGTGGCATCGGCACGCTGTGGGGGCCGGTGCTCGGCGCTGCGATCCTGATCCCGCTGACCGAGCTGACGCGGTCGTTCGTCGGTGGCTCGGGACGGGGCGTCGACCTGATCCTGTACGGCAGCGTGATCGTGGTGATCGCGCTGGCGCGGCCGGAAGGCTTGATCGGGCTGTTCTCCCGCCGTCCGGCTTCCAAGGGAGTCCCGCAATGAGCGAGACACTTCTGGAGACCCGCGGCGTCTGGCAGCGCTTCGGTGGCCTCGTCGCCAACAGCGACGTCTCAATCAAGGTCGGGCGCGGCGAGATCGTCGGCCTGATCGGCCCGAACGGTGCCGGCAAGTCGACGCTGTTCAACCTGATCGCCGGCGTGCTGCCGCCGACCCAGGGCTCGATCATCTTCGACGGCGAGGATGTCACCAAATTGCCGGCCACCGCGCGCTGCGCCCGCGGCATCGGCCGCACCTTCCAGGTGGTGAAGAGCTTCGAGTCGATGACGGTGATCGACAATGTCATCGTCGGCGCGCTGATCCGCACCACGGTGATGCGCGAAGCGCGGCGCAAGGCGCATGAGGTGCTGAAGTTCTGCGGCCTGGATGCGCGAGCCGACGTGCTCGCCAGCCAGCTCATTCCCTCGGAAAAGCGCCGGCTCGAAGTCGCCCGCGCGCTCGCCACCGAGCCGAAGCTGCTGCTGCTCGACGAGGTGCTCACCGGCCTGACGCCTACCGAAGCGGAGAAGGGCGTCGAACTGGTCCGCCGCGTCCGCGACGCTGGCGTCACGGTGCTGATGGTCGAGCACGTCATGGAAATCGTCATGCCGCTGGTCGACCGTGCCATCGTTCTCGACCTCGGCAAGGTGCTCACCGAAGGCAAGCCGGCCGACGTGGTGCGCGACCCGAAAGTCATCACTGCTTATCTTGGGGATCGTCATGCTGTCGGTGCGTGAGGTCACCACCGCCTATAAAGGGCTGGTCGCGATTTCGAACGTTTCGATCGAGGTCGAGAAGGGCGAGATCGTCTGCGTCGCCGGCGCCAACGGCGCAGGTAAATCGACGCTGCTGAAATCGATCGCCGGCGCCGAGCGGATCCGTTCCGGCCAGGTGCTGTTCGACGGCGAGCGGCTCGACGGCGTCCCGCAGCATCTGATCACCAAGCGCGGCGTCGCCTATGTGCCGGAGAACCGCCGGTTGTTTCCGCGCCTCTCGGTGCACGACAATCTGCGGCTGGGGAGCTATCTCTACCGCGGCGAAGCCGACCGCGAGAAGCCGTTGGAATTCGTGTTCAGCCTGTTTCCCCGGCTGCAGGAGCGGCTGGAGCAGCGCGCGGAGACATTGAGCGGCGGCGAGCAGCAGATGTTGGCGATCGGCCGCGCGCTGATGACACGGCCGCGCCTGTTAATGCTCGACGAGCCGTCGCAGGGTATCATGCCCAAGCTGGTCAGCGAGATCTTCCAGTCGGTGAAGAAGATCCGCGACGCCGGCATGACCGTGCTGATCGTCGAGCAGCGCATGGCCGAATGCCTCGAAATCGCCGACCGCGCCTACATCCTGCAGACCGGCCGAGTCCTAATGCAGGGCAAGGCCGCGGAGCTGATGGATAACCCGGACGTCCGGAAGGCGTATCTGGGGCTCTAGCCCAGCTCCTCGCACGTTTGGCCATGAGTTGAGCCTCAATCTCTCCGCGTCATTGCGAGGAGCAAAGCGACGAAGCAATCCAGAAGGTCAGTGCACCGGGCCTGGATTGCTTCGCTTCGCTCGCAATGACGGATGATGGAATTCATTGTATCTCTTGGGCACCCAAGGATGCCGAGGGACGCTCAAATGCCCCGCTTCGCCGCCAATCTTAGTTTGCTGTTCACCGAATACGCCTTCCTCGATCGCTTCGAGGCGGCGGCCAAAGCCGGCTTCACGGCTGTGGAGTTTCTGTTTCCTTATGAGCACGACCCGGATGCCATCGGCGAGCGGTTGCGCCGCTTCGGGCTGACTCAAGCGTTGTTCAACCTGCCGCCGGGTGATTGGGCTGCCGGCGAGAAGGGCTTTGCGGCTCTGCCCGACAGGTTCGACGAACTCCAGCGTAGCCTGCACACCGCGCTGCCTTATGCGCTCGCGACCGGGGTGAAGCGTCTGCATCTGCTCGCTGGCAATGCCGATCGCCGCGACGGCGCGGCCGCGCTGGCGTTTCGGCGGTCGCTAGCGGTTGCGACGCACTTCTTTGCGCCGCATGGCATCGACGTGCTGATCGAGCCGCTGAATCATCGGGATGCGCCGGGTTACTTCCTCGACGATGTCGACCATGCTCACGCGCTTGTCTGTGAGATGGCCATTCCCAATCTGAAGCTGCAGTTCGACGTCTATCACGGCCAGATCCTGCACGGCGACGTCACCACGCGGCTGCGCGAAATGCTGCCGGTGATCGGTCATATTCAAGTCGCCAGTGTGCCGTCCCGGCATGAGCCGGACGACGAGGAGCTGAACTACCCCTTTCTGTTCGCCGAGCTCGATCGGCTCGGTTACGCCGGCTTCGTCGGCGCCGAATATCGGCCGCGCGGCAAGACCGAGGATGGCCTCGGCTGGGTCAAGGCGTACCGCGCCGGAACCTGACGGCGACCCAAGCTCACGCTAGTTTGCTGCACTGCAATCAATCTGTCGTGACCGCTCGGCGGAAACCGCTCAACAGTGAGCGACCCAGCGGTTTGTCGTGTTGACGCAGGCTGCGCGACGCTTGGCTAATTGCGCGGCTTTCGATAAATCAACACAAGGGCCCCGCCGGGCAGGCGGCCTTTCCGTAACAAGAAGACCGGGACGACCCGACGAATGATCGCGCTGGTCCGCATCGCACTGAGCCGGCCCTACACGTTCGTGGTGTTGGCGCTGCTGCTGCTGATCGTCGGTCCGCTGGCGGCGCTCCGCACCCCGACCGACATCTTTCCTGAAATCCGGATCCCGGTGATCGGTGTCGTCTGGCAGTACACCGGCCTGCCGCCGGATCAGATGGCCGGACGTATCACGACGCCGTTCCAGCGCGCGCTCACCACCACGGTGAACGACATCGAGCACATCGTGGCGAACTCCTATGGCGGGTTCGGCATCGTCAAGATCTTCTTCCAGCCCAATGTCGACATCCGCACCGCGAATGCGCAGGTCACCGCGATCTCGCAGACGCTGCTCAAGCAGATGCCGCCCGGCGCCACGCCGCCGTTGATCCTTAACTACTCCGCCTCCACCGTGCCAATCCTGCAGCTTGCGCTGTCGGGCGAGGGGATGACGGAACAGAGTCTTGCCGACCTGGCGATCAATCAGCTCCGCACCCCGCTGGTGACCGTGCCCGGCGCGGCGATCCCATGGCCGTTCGGCGGCAAGCAGCGCCAGATCCAGATCGACCTCGATCCAAGTGCCCTGCAGGCGCGGGGACTGTCGGGGCAGGACGTCGCCAACGCGCTCGCCGCACAGAACCTGATCACCCCGGTCGGCACCCAGAAGATCGGCGAATTCGAGTACATCATTCAGCTCAACAACTCGCCGCTGAAGATCGAGGAACTCGGCAATCTGCCGATCAAGGCGGTCGGCGGCGCGATGGTCTACATCCGCGACGTCGCCTCGGTGCGCGACGGCAACCCGCCGCAGACCAACATCGTGCATGTCGACGGCAACCGTTCGGTGCTGATGATGGTGCTGAAGGCCGGCGCGGTGTCGACGCTCGATATCATTGCCGGCATCAAGCAAAAGATCGTCGACGTCAAAGACGCCATGCCGGAGTCGCTGAAGATCGCGCTGATTGGCGACCAGTCGGTGTTCGTCCGCGGCGCCATCACCGGCGTCGCCGTCGAGGGCGTGATCGCGGCGCTGCTGACCAGTGTGATGATCCTGCTGTTCCTGGGCAGCTGGCGGTCGACGATCATCATCGCGGTGTCGATCCCGCTGTCGGTGCTCGGCGCCATCATCTGCCTGTCGGCGATCGGCGAGACGCTGAACATAATGACGCTCGGCGGCCTCGCGCTCGCGGTCGGCATCCTGGTCGACGACGCCACGGTGACGATCGAAAACATCAATTGGCATCTGGAGCAGGGCAAGGAGGTCGAGCCTGCGATTCTTGACGGCGCCAATCAGATCGTGACGCCGGCCTTCGTCTCGCTGCTGTGCATCTGCATCGTGTTCGTACCGATGTTCTTCCTGCAGGGCGTCGCGCGCTATCTGTTCGTGCCGATGGCCGAAGCGGTGATGTTCGCGATGGCTTGGTCGTTCCTGCTGTCGCGCACGCTGGTGCCGACGATGGCCAAGTATCTGCTGAAGCCGCACGTCCATCACGACAGCCTGTCGGGCCGGAAGCCGTCGCGCAATCCGCTGGTGCGCTTTCAGCAGGCGTTCGAAGGTGTGTTCGCCCGGTTCCGCCACGGCTATGGTGATCTGCTGACGCTGGCGATGGGGCATCGCCGGGTGTTCGTCGCCGGCTTCCTCGGCGTGGTCGCGTTGTCGTTCGCGCTGGTGCCGTATCTCGGCCGCAACTTCTTTCCCTCGGTCGATGCCGGACAGATTCTGATGCATGTCCGCACCCAGGTCGGGACCCGGATCGAGGAGACCGCCAATCAGCTCGCCGAGGTGCAGAAGGCTGTCCGCAAGATCATTCCGCCGGATCAGATCGAGACCCTGACCGACAACATCGGCATGCCGATCTCGGGCATCAATCTCACCTACAACAACACCGGCGTGATCGGCACCCAGGATGCCGACATCCAGATCAAGCTGAAGGGCGAGCACCGGCCGACCGCGGAGTATGTGAAGATCCTGCGCGAGCAACTGCCTCGGCAGTTCCCGGGCATGACCTTCGCGTTCCTGCCCGCCGATATCGTCAGCCAGATCCTCAATTTCGGCGCGCCGGCACCGATCGATCTGCAGATCCGCGGCGCTAATCTGCCAGCGAATTTCGATTACGCCGGCAAGCTACTGGCCAAGATCAAGCGCATCCCGGGCGTCGCCGATGCCCGCATTCAGCAGTCGCCCAACAACCCGACCTTCAATATCGACGTCGACCGCACCCGTGCTCAATATGTCGGCCTGACCGAGCGTGACGTCACCAATAGCCTCGTCGTCAATCTCGCAGGCTCGTCGCAGGTGGCGCCGACTTATTATCTCAATCCCGAGAACGGCGTGTCGTATTCGATCGTGATGCAGACGCCGCAGTATCACGTCGACTCGCTGAGCAAGCTCGAGACCATTCCGGTCTCGGCCTCCGGTGCGGCTGCGGCGGGCGCGCCGATCCTTGGCGGCCTTGCCGAGATCAAGCGCTCCGCCGGCAATGCCGTGGTGTCGCAATATGATATCCAGTCGATCGTGCAGATCTTCGCCACCACGCAGGGGCGCGATCTCGGTGCGGTGTCGGCCGATATCCGCAAGGTGATCGACGAGACCAAGGCCGAGGTGCCGAAAGGCTCATCGGTCGTTTTGCTCGGCCAGGTCGAGACCATGAACAGCGCGTTCGCCGGGCTGCTGTTCGGCCTGCTCGGCGCGATCGTGCTGATCTATCTGCTGATCGTGGTCAACTTCCAATCTTGGGCCGACCCGTTCGTGATCATCACCGCGCTGCCGGCGGCACTTGCCGGCATCGTCTGGATGCTGTTCGCGACCGGCACCACGCTGTCGGTGCCGGCGCTCACCGGCGCGATCATGTGCATGGGCGTTGCCACCGCCAACAGCGTGCTGGTGATCTCGTTCGCGCGCGAGCGTTATGCGGTGCTTGGCGACCCGGTGCAGGCCGCGCTGGAGTCCGGCTTCGTCCGGTTCCGTCCGGTGCTGATGACGGCGCTGGCGATGATCATTGGCATGGCGCCGATGGCGCTCGGCCTCGGCGAGGGCGGCGAGCAGAACGCGCCGCTCGGCCGCGCCGTGATCGGCGGGCTGCTGTTCGCGACGTTCGCGACGCTCATGTTCGTGCCGGTGGTTTTCAGCATGGTTCACAAGAAACAGCCGGCGTCCGATGCCGCGCCTGCTCCGGAGATGTCGCATGCCCACTGATCAACCGCCGCGCAGAGCCCGTCGCGGTCTTGGCATCGCTGGCGTGGTGCTGGCCTGTGGGGCGGTGGCGATCGTCATCACCGGCATCAGCGCTCGCGAGAAGAGCAGTGCCGAGCTGCGGACCTGGACCGACGAGCAGGCGATTTCCAGCGTGGCCGTGACGCGGCCGGACGGCAAGGCGCCGACCACCACGCTCGATCTGCCGGGCCGTCTGGAGGCCTATTCGCGCGCGCCGATCTACGCCCGCGTCTCCGGCTACGTGAAAAGCTGGAGCGCCGATATCGGCGCCAAGGTGAAGGCCGGTGAGGTGATCGCCGAGATCGAGGCGCCGGACCTCGATCAGCAATTGCTGCAGGCCCGTGCCGATCTCGCCAGCCAGCAGGCAAGCGCGAAGCTTTCGGAAGCGACGCTGAACCGCCGCAAGACGCTGGTGGCCTCGAACTTCGTCTCCGCGCAGGAAATCGACGAACGCACCGCGGATCTTGCCGCCAAGAAGGCCGCGGTGAACTCCGGCCAAGCCAATGTCGAACGGCTCGAAGCGCTTGCCGGCTATAAGAAGATCACCGCGCCGTTCGACGGCATCGTCACCGAGCGTAACACCGACGTCGGTGCGCTGATCAACGCCGGCTCGAGCTCGGGGCCGGCGATGTTCGTAGTGTCCGACATCGCCAAGCTGCGCGTCTACGTCAACGTGCCGCAGAACTACGCGCCGCTGGTGCGGATCGGCGGCAAGGCTGTGATTGCGCTGCCGGAATATCCGGGCCGCACCTTCCCGGCGACGGTTGAAGCGTCCTCGCAGGCGGTGGACGTCGCCTCCGGCACGATGCGGATTCAACTTGGGCTCGACAATGCCAAGGGCGAACTGTTGCCGGGGGGCTTCGCCAACGTGAAGCTCGCGCTCGCTCGCGATTCTGCGCCGCTGCACATTCCCGCGTCTGCGCTGATTTTCAACCGGAGCGGGCTGCGTGTTGCGACGGTCGGCCCGGATGATCGCGTCCAGCTCAAGCCCGTCACCATCGCACGCGACCTTGGCCGCGAGATCGAGCTGTCGGCCGGTCTCACCGCCGAGGACCGCATCATTATCGCGCCGCCGGACGGCATCGCCAACGGTGAGAAGGTGCGCGTCGTGGCCGACGATGCTGCCAAGGCCGGCAAGCCGACGGCGTCGGAAAAGCAGGACGTGAAGGGGTAGGGCGCCTGCGTTCGATCCCGCACTTTTGAGATTGGACAAGACCTCTCCCCGTCATTGCGAGGAGCGCAGCGATGAAGCAATCCAGCCCGGCGCACGGCGTCCCTGGATTGCTTCGCTTCGCTCGCAATGACGTGGATGGGGTGTGGCTCGGTCGCCCTGAAGGCCCTAACTAACCGGCGTTCCGCCATTCCAGTACGCCGTCGGCCGCCGTGGCGATCGGTCCGCGCGTGCCGACCGGGCTGCGGTCCATCTTGGTCAAGAACGCCAGGGTCGCCTGATCCTGCGCCGGCACACGCGCCAGTGCGCGGGCGCCGTCAGCGGTGCGCAGCATCACCACGCCATGCTGGACCTCGCCGCGGCCGTCATAGATCACCGTAAACGTCTCGACCGTGCCGTCACCGCTGGCCTCGGTGACGAAGCGCGGCACGGCGCCATAGGCCGCGTCGGCCTTCGTCTGCACGCTGATGTCCTCGCTCAGCGCTTGCAGCGGTGGGGTGCGCGAAACGATCAGGCCGTGGTGCTTGGTGACGAAGCCGCCCTGGCCGTACAGCAGACCGAGCTTGGCGCCGTCGCGCAGGCGGCGAACCATCGCGCAGGCGGCATGGGTCATGTAGGTGTTGAGCGGCGCCCCGAAAAAGGTGAGGCCGCCAGTCACCGTCGGTTCCACGTCGTCGCCGAGACCGAGCGTGCGCCGTGCCATCTTCGGCACTACCGGGAAGCACGAGTACAGCTCGATCGCGTCGAAGGCGCGACCGTCGCCGCCCACCATCGCCTTGATGGTCTCCAGCACCGCGTTCTGGGCGTGGCTCTGCACGAACTGATCGCGGGCAAGATAATCACGCGGCTCTTCGGCCGCGGCGCCGCCGTGGATGTAGATCAGCTTGTCCTCGGGAATGCCGGCTTCGCGCGCCTTGGCCAGTGAGCTCAGCAGCACCGCGGCGCCGAGATTGACGCTCGGATTCGCGACCATCAGCTTGGTGTAGGGCCAGGCGATTAGCCGATTGTCGGACGAAGGCGTGGTGATCTCGTTCGGTGCGAAGGCGCGCTTGATCCAGGCGTTCGGATTGCGCGCCGCTGCGGCCGCATAGCGCGACCACAGCACGCCGGATTCGTCGAGCGCCTGCCGCGGTGTCTGGCCCCAATGCGCCGCGGTGGCGGCCTCATACAACGGATACACCGTGATCGGCCGAGCGACCCCGAGTGTCGAGGCGATCGGCTGCTGGAACGCCGCACCGCGCTTCGGCTCCGGCGCATCATGGGCGAACGGCGTCCACGGCAGATCGATCTTTGCCCTTGCCGCCTTGGTCGCGGTCGACTGCGCCTCTGCGCCGCAGACCACGGCGACTTGTGCTTCGCCGCGGGCAATCCGCAGTGCGGCTTCATGGATGAACCGGATTGGGCTCTCGCCGCCGACCGGTCCGTAGAAACAGTGACGCGGCGCGATGCCGAGCCGCGTCGCGAGTTGTTCGGCCGGCGCGTGATAGCGCCAGCTCAGGAAGTTGACGATGTCGAGCGAGTCGATCTGCGGCAGCAGGCTCGCGGCGCTGTCGTTGCCGGCGCGTTGCACGGCGGTTTCGAGCAGCGCCAGCGGCTCCAGCCCTTGCGCGATGTCCTTGGGGTGGTCGGCAATTTCGCCGACACCGGCGATGACGGGAATGCGTTCGGGCGGCAGCGTGGTCGGCATTTCTTGCTTCTTATTGATCGATGGTTGGTGAGGGTGTCGTTAGAACGCGGTGTAGCCGCCGTCGATCACGAAGGTATCGGCGGTGTGATACGACGACGCCTTGCTCATCAGATACACCGCGATGCCGCCGAAGTCTTCCGGCTCGCCGAACCGCCGCACCGGAATCCGCGGCATCACATTGGCGACGAACTTATCGTTGCCCATGATGCCGGCGGTCATGTCGCTCTTGATCCAGCCCGGCAGGATCGCATTGGCGGTGACGCCATAGCGCGCAAGTTCAACCGCGAGCGCACGTACCAGCGCATTGATCGCCGCCTTGGTGGCTGCGTAGTGCTCGTTGCGCGCAGTGCCGAAGATCGAGGCGAGGCTCGAGGTTGCGACCAGCCGGCCGAACGGATCGCCGTCGGCAGCGCGCTCGGTCATGTGCCGCGCTGCTGCCTGGAAGGCGTGGAAGACGCCGTCGAGATTGGTGGCGAACATCGAGCGCCACTGCTCCTCGGTGCGGTCGATGAAAGCCTGCCGGCCGCCGCCGCCGATGCCGGCATTGGCGAAGCAGCCATCGACACGGCCGAACGCCTTCAGCGTCGCATCCATCGCGGCCTTCACCGAAGCCGGATCGGTGACGTCGCAGATCTGCGCTTCGACCTTGCCGGGCGCGTTCGCCATGGTGGCGAGGGCGGCGTGATTCTTGACCGCGTTACGACCCCAGATCGAGACGTTGCAGCCCGCCGCAGCCAGCGCTTGTGCCATGCCGAGGCCGATACCACCGTTGCCCCCGGTGACGACCGCGACGCGGCCACTCAAGTCGAAAATGCTCATCCAGCGTTTCCATTTTTGTTTGTTGCGCGCTACACCGTGCGGGCCGGGCACGCGCTGTGATCGATGCTGGACCATGGACAAGCGCGTCGCAAAAATCAAATATGGCCTCACGTCGTGAAGCCCTTCCACAGCGCGGAATAACCGCGAACCGATAGCGCGAGGAAACAATGCAGTTCAAACACGTCACGCTCGATTTCGACGGTCCCGTTGCGATCCTGAAACTCGATCATCAGGAAGTGATGAACGCGGTGTCGATCGACATGCTCGGCGGACTCGGCGAAGCGCTCGACGCGATCGAAGACAAGCGTGCGGACGTGCGTTGCCTGGTGATCACCGGTGCCGGCCGCGCGTTCTGCACCGGCGCGAATCTGCAGGGCCGCAGCTCCGGCAACAACATGAGCCAGAGCGGCAAGGGCGCCGGCGCGGCGCTGGAGACCGCGTTCCATCCGTTCCTGCGCCGGCTGCGCAAGCTGCATTGCCCGATCGTCACCTCGGTGAACGGTCCGGCCGCGGGCGCCGGCATGAGCTTCGCGCTGATGGGCGACATGATCCTGTGCGCCAAGTCGTCGTACTTCCTGCAGGCGTTCCGCCGCATCGGCCTGGTACCGGATTGCGGCTCGACCTGGCTGCTGCCGCGGCTGGTCGGCAAGGCGCGCTCGGTCGAGCTGTCGCTGCTCGGCGAGAAGCTGCCGGCCGACAAGGCGCTGGAATGGGGCCTCGTCAATCGCGTCTACGAGGACGCCGAGCTGTGGACCGAAACCATGAAGCTGGCCCAGGACCTCGCCAACGGCCCGACCGTGGCGCTGTCGCTGATCCGCAAGATGTACTGGGACTCGCCGGAGAACTCGTTCGAGGAGCAGCTCAACCTCGAATTCGAATGCCAGCGCGTCGCCGGCTCCACTGACGACTTCAAGGAAGGCGTCGGTGCGTTCCTCGAAAAGCGTCCGGCGCAGTTCAAGGGCAAATAAGCCCGACATGGCATCTGCAGCTATTGCCGACGCGCTGGCGCAAAGCGTGATCGGTTGGTGCGCTGGCGCGACCGGCATTCGCGAGCTCGCGCAACTCTCGGGCGGCGCGAGTCAGGAGACCTGGTCGTTCGTGATCGAGCGGCCGGACGGCGACGTCGCGGCGATCCTGCGCCGCTCGCCGCCGGGCTATGGCAGTGTTTCCGGACGTGCCGCGGGTCTCGATGTCGAAGCCGAGCTGATGCGGCTCGCCTATGAGGCCGGCGTGCCGTCGCCGCAGGTGCTGCACGTCCTCACCGAAGCCGATGCCCTCGGCGCCGGCTTCGTGATGCGGCGTGTCGATGGCGAAACCATCCCGCGCAAGATTCTGCGGGATGCGGAGTTTGCCGCAGCACGCCCGAAGCTGGCGCGGCAGATCGGCTCGATCCTCGCCGGCCTGCACGGCATCGACAGCGCAGCGCTGCCGCCACTGCGGACTATCAGCTCGACCGAAGAGATCGGCCTGTTGCGCGACGACTATCGCTCGTACGAGTGGCCGCGGCCGGTGTTCGAACTGGCGCTGCGCTGGCTCGCCGATCACGACCCCGGCGTGTCGAAAGCGATCACTTTGGTGCATGGCGATTTTCGCCACGGCAATCTGATCATCGGTCCGGATGGCGTGCGCGCCGTGCTGGATTGGGAGCTGGCGCATCGCGGCGATCCGATGGAGGATCTCGGCTGGATCTGCGTGAATTCATGGCGGTTCGGCGAGATCGACAAACCGGTCGGCGGGCTCGGCTCGCGCGAGGAGATGTTCGCCGGCTACGAGGCCGCGGGCGGACATGTCGACGAGGCGCGGGTCAAGTTCTGGGAAGTGATGGGCACGCTGCGCTGGGGCATCATGTGCTGCGGCATGATGCGTCGGTTCCGGGAAGACCCCGATCATTCGATGGAGCGCGCGATGATCGGTCGTCGGTCGTCTGAAACCGAGATCGATCTGCTGCGGCTGCTGGCGCCGCGCAACTAATCATTCAGCGAGGCAGCGATGCAGGACGAACCGAGGCCGGACGAACTGATCAAGGCGGTGGCGGACTTTCTGCGCGAGCAGATCGTTCCGCAGATTTCAGGCCATGCCGCATTCAAGCTGCGGGTCGGCATCAATGCGCTCGATCTGGTGACGCGGCAACTGGCGCTATCGGACGAAAGCGACGCCGAAGAACACGCCAGCCTGCGCGCGCTGCTCGGCCATGACGGCTCGCTGTTCAACCTCAACGCCGAACTTGCCGACCGCATCGCCGCCGGCGCGGTCGACCTGTCGACGCCCGGCGTCAAGGACCATCTGTGGCGCACCACGCTGGCCAAGCTGGCCGTCGACCAGCCGAACTACGCGAGCTATCGGCGGGAGCTGGAACAGAAGTAGGCATCGATTGAGCGAAGACAGCCACGGCGTCGCCGCGATCAACGACCTGTCGTTCGTCATTCCGGGGCGCGCGTAGCGCGAGCCCGGAATCCATAACCCCTGTGGTGTGGTTTCTGTAAGAGCGTTCGTCCTACGCGCCCCCGGAGCCGCGAACGCTGCGGCGTATGGATTCCGGGTTCGCGAGCTGCGCTCGCGCCCCGGAATGACGAACGATAGGTGATCCTTCGTCGCTACGCTCCTCGTAATGACGAAGAGGCTGCGCGCCGACTAACTACTTCCCCTGCCAGTTCGGCGCGCGCTTTTCCGAGAACGCCTTCGGGCCTTCGATATAGTCCTGCGACGCCACCATCGCCTTGACTGCCGGGTAGTCGCGCTGTTCGGCGATCGCTTGGGGCAGCGAGACGTCGAGGCCGCGCATCAGGGTTTGCTTCGAGGCGCGGATCGACATCGGCGAGTTCTTGCAGATCGTCTCAGCCCAGCGCTCGGCGGCGGCGAGCGCTTCGCCTTGTGGCACCACTTCGTTGACGAAACCGAGTTCCAGGCCCTCGCGGGCGGGGACGTGACGGGCGGTGAGGATCATGCCCATCGCGCGCTTAAGGCCGATCTGGCGGGGGAGGCGGTGCAGGCCGCCGGCAAGGGCAGCGAGGCCGACGCGCGGCTCAGGCAGCGCGAAAGTGGCGTTCTCCGCCGCTATGATCAGATCGCAGGCGAGCGCGATCTCGAAGCCACCGCCCATCGCCACGCCATTGACCGCGGCGATGATCGGCTTGTCGCAGTCGAACCGCGAGGTCAGTCCGCCGAAGCCGCTCTCGCCCCAGCCGCGCTTGCCGCCGCTCGCCTGCCACTTCAGATCGTTGCCGGCGCAGAACGCTTTGTCGCCGGCACCGGTGACGATCGCCACCCACTGCTCAGGATCGGCGGCGAACTCGTTGAACACGCCTTCGAGTTCGTAGTGCGCATCGGTATGTAGCGCGTTGTACACTTCCGGCCGCGACAGCGTGACGATGGTAATCGGGCCCTTGCGGGTAACGGTGGAGAATTGCAGCGCCATCGGCGTTTCCTTTTTTCGTTGGACAGAATTGGTGCGGCTGAAGCGCGCTTGACTTGTCGTGTGCGGCGCATGTTAATCGGTCGCTTAACAAGATCAACAACAACACGAAGACTGTGGGAGCACGCCTTGGATTTTTCTCTGCCGCCCGATCTGGTAGCCTATCTCGCCGAGCTCGATCGCTTCATCGAGTCCAAGATCAAGCCGCTGGAGCAGGCGGACGACAACATCCGCTTCTTCGATCATCGCCGCGAATGGGCGCGCACGGACTTCGAACATGGCGGGCTGCCGCGTCACGAATGGGAAGAGCTGCTGCGCAAGGCGAAGAACCTCGCCGACGACGCCGGCCATCTCCGCTTCGCGATTCCGAAGCGCTATGGCGGCCAGGACGGTACCAATCTCTGGATGGCGGTGATCCGCGAACACTTTGCCGCCAAGGGGCTCGGCCTGCACAACGATCTGCAGAACGAGCATTCGATCGTCGGCAATTTCCCGATTGTGAAGATGCTGGATCTGTACGGCACGCCGGACCAGAAGGCGATGATCGACGGCTCGATCACCGGCAAGTATCGCATCACTTTCGGTCTCACCGAGCCTGATCATGGCTCCGACGCGACGCACATGGAGACGCGCGCCGAAGAGGCGGTGCGCGACGGCAAGAAGGGCTGGGTGATCAACGGCGAGAAGATGTGGACGACCGGCATGCACGTCGCCACGCATTGCGCACTGTTCGCCCGCACCGCCGGCAAGGATGGCGACGCGCGTGGCATCACCTGCTTCCTGGTGCCGGCCGATGCGCCCGGCGTGAAGGTCGAAGAGTATCTGTGGACCTTCAACATGCCGACCGACCATCCGCGGGTGTCGTTCAAGGATGTGTTCGTCACCGAGGATGCGGTGTTCGGCGGGGTCGGCCGCGGCCTGTCGCTGGCGCAGTGCTTCGTGCATGAGAACCGCATCCGCCAGGCGGCCTCGTCGCTCGGCGCGGCGGTGTTCTGCATCAACGAGAGCGTCAAATACGCGCGTGAGCGCAAGCCGTTCGGCGAGGAGCTGGCGCGCAACCAGGCGATCCAGTTTCCGCTAGTCGAGCTCGCCACCCAGGCCGAGATGCTGCGCCTCTTGATCCGCAAGACCGCGTGGGAGATGGATCAGATGACCCAGGCCCAGGTCGAGCACACGCTGTCCGACAAGGTGTCGATGTGTAACTATTGGGCGAACCGGCTGTGCGGCCAGGCGGCTGATCGCGCCATTCAGGTCCACGGCGGCATCGGCTATTCGCGCCACAAACAGTTCGAGCACATCTACCGCCACCACCGCCGCTATCGCATCACCGAAGGCAGCGAGGAAATCCAGATGCGGAAAGTGGCGGGCTTCCTGTTCGGCTACATGGGTGCGAACAAGCGGTGAGTGCAGTCCACTTCTTCTCGCCGGTCATTCCGGGGCACGCGCGAAGCGCGTGAGCCCGGAATCCCGAGCTGTTCGTCGCTGGTCATTCGATGCTTCGAGATCCCGGGTTCGCCCGCTGCGCGTGCGCCCCGGGACGACGGCGGGGTGGGTGAGCGCGAGTAATGGATTTCGCTGCGCTTCATCCAGGCTACAGGGCTACATAGCAACCTCGAGACACGTCATTGCCGGGCTTGACCCGGCAATCCATCGTCTTTGTGAGGAATCCGCGTAGCGCGCTGACGCGGGCGAGGGATGCGCGGGTCGAGCCCGCGCATGACGTCGGCGATGGTGACGAGTGCTGCTCGACGACACCTTCATCGATGTCATCCCCCGCGCATGCGGGGGATCCAGTATGCGAGGACGCTCGCGGCAAATGTATCGCAGAGCGATGAGCGCTCTGCGATACTGGGGCGCCCGGACGAGCCGGGCGATGACGACGGTAGATGTGTGTAGCTGAACGCCACCGTTCAGTTCACCTGCCGGTCCTTGCCACTCCAATACGGATCGCGGAGCTGGCGGCGGAGGATCTTGCCCGAGGCGTTGCGGGGCAGGGCCGGGATGAAGTCGATCGATTTCGGCGTCTTGTAGCCGGCGATGCGGGTGCGGGTGAAGCCGATGATGTCCTGCGCGGTCGCTTCCTTGCCAGGCTTCATCACCACCACGGCCTTGACCGACTCGCCCCACTGATCGTCGGGCACGCCGACCACCGCGACTTCGGCGACGTCGGGATGGTCGCAGATCGCGCTCTCGACCTCGGCCGGATAGATGTTCTCGCCGCCGGAGATGATCATGTCCTTGATGCGGTCATGGATGTAGACGTAGCCGTCCTCGTCCATGTAGCCGGCATCGCCGGTGCGCAGCCAGTTGTCGCCGTCGATCGTCTTCCTGGTGGCGTCGGGGAGATTCCAGTAGCCCACCATGTTGGAGCCGGAGCGGGTGGCGATCTCGCCGACCTGCCGCGGCGGCAGCGGCTTGCCGTCGGGATCGAGGATCGCGATCTCGACGCCGGGCAGCGCCTTGCCGGCCGAGCGCATCCGCTCCAGGCCCTCGACGTGATCCTCCGGCGGCAGCGCCACGATGGTGCCGGTGGTCTCGGTCATGCCGTACATCTGCACGAAGCCGCATTTGAAGACCTCGATGCATTCCTTCAGCAGCGCTGCCGGGATCGGCGAGGCGCCGTACAGCATGTATTTCAGCCGCGAGAAATCGACCTCGCGGGCGCGCGGCTGCCGCACCACGAACTGCATCGCGGCTGGCACCATGAACAGCTTGGTGATGCCGGACTGTTCGAAGAAATCGAGCACCTTGGTCGGATCGAATTCACGCGCGATCACACCCTTGGCGCCGTGATACACCCCCATCATGCCCCAGCCTGAGCCGCCGATGTGGAACACCGGCATCGCCACCAGTGATACGTCGTCGGGCGTCCAGGTGTTCCACTCCGGCTTGTTGTCCTGGCCGGCGCGGACCAGCGACAGGAAGTTCGCGTGGCTCAGCATCGCGCCTTTCGGTTTTCCTGTCGTGCCGGAGGTGTAGAGCTGGATCGCGATGTCGGACGGCGCGATTGCGACCTGCGGATCATCGCCCGACTGAGCATCGCGCCATTTGGTGAAGTCCTGCCACTCCGGCGCCCCGCCCTCGGTGGTGATGATATGGCGCACGCTCGGGATCTGGTCCTTGAGGCCGCGGACCTGATCGACGAATTCCGGGCCGACGAACAGGATCGCCGCCTTGCAGTCTTCGACGATGTAGGCGATCTCCGGCCCGGCGAGGCGCCAGTTCACCGGCGCCATCACCGCCTTGGCCTTGATCGCGCCACTCCACAGTTCGAAATAGATGTCGCTGTTTTTGCCCAGATAGGCGATGCGCTCGTTCGGCTGCACGCCGGATGCCTGCAGCGCGCGGGCGACCTGGTTGGTGTGGCGATCGAAGTCGGCAAAGGTGCTGATGCGGCCTTCGAACTCGTAGGCGATCTCGTCGCCGCGGGTCTTTGCCTGCGCACGGATGACGTCGGCCAGCGTGGCCGGCTCGGCTGCCTCGGACATTGTCTCTCCCTTGGATATTGTTAGTTCGTTGCTTATTGTTTGCACGAAGTCTGCCGCGCTTCGGCTGCAAACACAAGCGGGAGGGAATGTCGCGGGGATGATGAACGTGCGGCCTGGGAGGCCAATGGCGCCGCTTGCAAAGCACAAAAGCTGCGCAGCACAAGATGGTCATCGCCCGGCTTGTCCGGGCGACCCAGTATTGCAGGGCGTTCGTGGTTAGCCGCTGACGCCCTGAAATACTGGATCCCCCGCATACGCGGGGGATGACGTCGTCATTAGTTGGTTCGTGCGGGCGATTCGAGCTTGTTATCCCCGCTGCGCGCGGTCTTTTTCGTTCTGGGCTTTGATCGAGGCCTTGGCGTTTTCCCAATCGTCGTTGGTCCAGTCGCGCAGCTGATAGAAGTTGCCGCCCATCGCGAGGCCCTGCGCGCCGTCCATGGCGATGGTTTCGCCGCTGATCCAGTCGCAACCGCCGGAGATCAGGAAGGTCGCGAGGTTCTGCAGCTCCTCCATGGTGCCGACCCGGCCCATCGGGTTCATCTTGATGGTGCGGGCGCCGGCTTCGTCGCCCGGCTTGATTCGCTTGCTCATGCCTTCGGTCGGAATTTCGCCCGGCGCAATGGTGTTGAGGCGGATGCCGTATTTGCCCCATTCGGTGGCGAGCGACATCGTCATGGCGTGGATCGCCGACTTGCTCATCGCCGACGGCACCACATAGGGGCTGCCGTTACGCACCCAGGTGGTGGTGATCGACACCACGTTGCCGCGGTGGCCGCCGGCGATCCAGCGCTTGCCGACTGCATGGGTGACGTAGAACGTGCCGTGCATCACGATGTTGGCGACGGCGTCGAAGCCGCGCGGGCTGAGATCCTCACTCCGCGAGATGAAATTTCCGGCCGCGTTGTTGATCAGGTCGGTGAGCGGCCCGCTCTCGAAGATGGTCTCGACCATATGGTCGACCGCCGCGGCGTCGCGGATATCGACGCCGTAGGTCATCACCTTGCCGCCGTACTGATCCATCAGTTCGGTCGCGGTCTCGTCGCACACGCCCTTGCGACGGCCGCAGATGTGCACTTCGGCGCCGAGCTGCAGGAAGCGCGCCGCCATCGCCTTGCCGAGGCCGGTGCCGCCGCCGGTGACGAGGATGCGACGGCCGGCGAGAAGCTGATCTGTGAACATGAAGAAAACCGCCCGGAAAAGTTGAAGCTGTTCATTAATTAGGCGATTGACTAAATCCCGACAACGCTTTTCTGTAGCGCCGCAACGCAAAACAAAATGGAGGATGTCCCGATGAGCGACCGCGTTTCGGTGACGATCACGGACGGTGTCGCCGATGTCCGCCTGGTGCGCGCGGACAAGATGAATGCGCTCGACGCCGCGATGTTCGAGGCCTTGGTGGCGACCACCGAGCGCCTGGCGAACGAGAAGGGCGTCCGCGCCGTGGTGCTATCCGGCGAGGGCAAGGCGTTCTGCGCCGGCCTCGACATGGGACGTTTCGCCGCGATGAAGGAAAGCGGTGGCAACGGAATTCCGGGAGGCGAATTTCGCGACCTGACCAAGCGTACGCACGGCCAGGCCAACGCCGCGCAGCAGGCGGTGTGGGGCTGGCGGATGCTGCCGGTGCCGGTGATTGCTGCGGTGCATGGCGTTGCGTTCGGCGGCGGCTGTCAGCTCGCGCTCGGCGCCGACATCCGGCTGATGGCGCCGGATGCCAAGATGTCGATCATGGAAATCAAATGGGGCCTGGTGCCCGACATGGCCGGCACGCCGATCCTGGCGACGCTGCTGCGCGACGACGTGCTGCGCGAACTGACCTACACCGGACGGATCGTCGCGGCACACGAGGCAGTGAGCATCGGCCTCGCCACCAAGATCGCCGACGACCCGTACCAGGCCGCGCTGGAGATGGCGCGCGAGATCGCCGGCAAGAATCCGGACGCGGTGCGTGCCGCCAAGCGGATGATGAATAAGCTCTCGGTCGATCCGGGCCCGGCGCTGCTCGCCGAAAGCGTCGAACAGCAGAAGCTGATCGGTTCGCCGAACCAGACCGAAGCGGTGCGCGCGAATATGGAAAAGCGCGCGCCCAACTTCGTCGACGCATAGCGCTACGCGGCAAATACATGACTTATCGAGGGGACGCCGCGCGCATCGCGCGGCGTCTTCGCGTATAAGCGCCGCATCATCGTGCTGCAGCGTGCGGTCATCCTTGCGCGCTGCGGCCAAACCCGACTCGAGAATCGGAGAGTAACAATGTCCGAGAACCAGCTTTATCACGGCATCATTTCCGGCGGCCGCCGCCGCAGCTTCGACGAAGTGAACGCGCGCGTCGCGACCATCGCCGGCGGCCTACAGGCGCTCGGCGTCAAGCCCGGCGACTGCGTCTGCGTGCTGATGCGCAACGACATCGCCTTCATGGAAGCGGTGTACGGCGTGATGACGCTCGGCGCCTATGCGGTGCCGGTGAACTGGCATTTCAAGCCGGAGGAAGTCGGCTACATCATTGGCGATTCCGCCACGCGGGTGCTGATCGGCCACGCCGACCTGTTGCACAGCGTCGCCTCCGCGATCCCGGCCGACCTCACGGTGCTCAGCGTGCCGACGCCGCCGGAAGTGATCGCCAACTACAAGATCTCGCCGGATCATCTGTCGCCGCCGGCGGGTGCGATCGATCTCGACGGCTGGCTGGCGCAGCAGAAGCCGTATGACGGCCCGGCGCTGCCGCAGCCGCAGAACATGATCTACACCTCTGGTACCACCGGCCATCCGAAGGGCGTCAAGCGGTTTGCGCCGACGCCGGAGCAGGCGGCGCATGCCGAAAAGATGCGTGCGACGATCTACGGCCTCAAGCCGCAGGTGCGCGCGCTGTGTCCGGGCCCGCTGTATCACTCCGCCCCGAATTCGTTCGGCATCCGCGCCGGCAAGCTCGGCGGCGTGCTGGTGCTGATGCCGCGCTTCCACCCCGAGGAATTCTTGGCGCTGGTGCAGGAGCACAAGATCGACACCGTGTTCATGGTGCCGACGATGTTCATCCGGCTGATGAAGTTGCCCGCTGAGGTGCGCGCCAAGTACGACGTCTCGTCGCTGCGCCATGTCATCCACGCCGCCGCTCCGTGCCCGGCCGACGTCAAGCGCGCGATGATCGAGTGGTGGGGGCCGGTGATCTATGAGTTCTACGGCTCGACCGAATCCGGCGCGGTGACGTTCGCGACGTCCGAAGACGCGCTGAACAAGCCCGGCACCGTCGGCAAGATCGCGCACGGCGCCGAACTGAAATTCATCGACGATGACGGCAATGAAGTGCCCAAGGGCGAGATCGGCGAGATCTTCTCGCGGATCGCCGGCAATCCGGACTTCACCTACCACAACAAGCCCGAGAAGCGCGCCGAGATCGACCGCGGCGGCTTCATCACCTCCGGCGACGTCGGCTATGTCGACGACGACGGCTACGTCTTCATCTGCGATCGCAAGCGCGACATGGTGATCTCCGGCGGCGTCAACATCTATCCGGCCGAGATCGAGGCGGCGCTGCACGCCGTGCAGGGCGTGCACGACTGCGCGGTGTTCGGCATTCCGGATGCGGAGTTCGGCGAAGCGCTGATGGCGATGCTGGAGCCGCAGCCGGGCGTGACGCTCGACGAAGGCTTCATCCGGTCGCAGCTCAAGCTGGCGCTGGCCGACTACAAGGTGCCCAAGCACATCAAGATCATGCCGGAGCTGCCGCGCGAGGATTCCGGCAAGATCTTCAAGCGCCGTCTGCGCGATCCGTATTGGGCGAATGCCGGCCGGGTGATCTAGCAGCGGTACTGTCTTTGGTGGAATGAGGAGGACGCTTCGCGCCTCCTCGCCATGAGGCTCATGAGGCTCCATGAGGCTCCGCCGCGTTGCGCTTTGGCGGCGGAGCCCCAAGTTCACCGACGCAGGACGGGTCTAGCTCGCGACGCTCTTGCGTTCCGGGCCGGCCTCGTCTTCGGCCGGCTGATGATCGGCGCGGCTGAGGGCGGCGCGGACCAGGCGTGCCAGATCGGCTCGGCGGAACGGCTTCGATAGCAGCAGCACGCCGGGATCGAGCCGGCCGTGGTGCATGATCGCATTCTCGGTGTAGCCCGAGGTGTACAGCACCTTCACCGGCCGCAGCCGCGCCACCGCGTCGGCGAGCTGGCGGCCGTTCATGCCGCCCGGCATGATGATGTCGGTGAGCAGCAAATCGAACGGCGTGCCGCGCCGCACTTCCGCCAGCGCTGCGGTGCCGTCCGCGGCCGGGATGGTGCGATAGCCGAGGCCGCGAAGCTGCGCGAGTGCGAAGTTGCGGACCAGTTCGTCGTCTTCCACCAAAAGAATGGTTTCGGTGCCGCCTTCGATCGGCGTGATCGAGGGCAGGGCATCGACGTCGGAATCGGCGCGGGGCAGGTACAGCCGGATAGTGGTGCCGTGCTGTTCCTCGCTGTAGATCTGGATGTGGCCGTTCGACTGTTTGACGAAGCCGTACACCATGCTCAGGCCGAGGCCGGTGCCCTTGCCGACACTCTTGGTGGTGAAGAACGGCTCGAACGCTTTCTCCAGCACGTCGGGCGTCATGCCGGCGCCGGAGTCGCTGACTGCGATCATCACATAGCGGCCCGGCTTCACCTCGGGGTGATGTTCGGCGTAGTCGTCGTCGAGCATCACGTTGGCGGTCTCGAACAGCAGCTTGCCGCCGCCCGGCATCGCATCGCGGGCGTTGACGGCAAGGTTGAGCAGTGCCGACGACAACTGCGACGGATCGATCAGCGCCGGATCGACCGCGGGATCGAGCCGAACGTCGATGTCGATGTGCTCGCCGATGGTCGGCCGCAGCAGCTGCTTGATGTTCGACACCACGGTGTTGACATCGATGTTGCGCGGCTGCAGCGGCTGCTTGCGGGCGAAGGCGAGCAGCTGACGGGTGAGGTCTGCGCCGCGCTCGGCGGCCTGGTCGATCATTTTCGCGATGGTGACGAGGTCGGGCCGGTCGGCCAGCTCGTCGAGCAAGATCTCGGCGGTGCCGCTGATCACCGTCAGCATATTGTTGAAGTCGTGCGCAACGCCGCCGGTGAGCTGACCGATCGCTTCCAGCTTCTGCGATTGGTGCAGCCGCCGCTCGGTCTCCTTCAATTCGGAGACGTCGCTGAACACCACCACGGCGCCGCTGATCGTGCCGTCGGCCTCGCGGATCGGCCGCGCGTTGCCGGAGACATCGACAATCTTGTCGCTGCCGAGCACATGGACGACGAACTCGAAGCGATCGATCGGCTCGCCGCGCATCGCCCGTCGTCCGGGACGCTGATCCACCTCGAGCGGTGTGACGCCGTCAGCGAGGAACGACTCGACCGAAGTCTCCCAGGTCGGGCCCGTTATCCCGGTGGGCGAGGTGCGCAGCGCCACAGCGGCGGGGTTCTCATAGACGATCACCCCTTCGGTATCGACCAGCAGGACGGCCTCGGCCATCGCATTCATGATCGATTCGAAAATCTCCTTCTCGCGGCGGAGCGCCGCGGTCTTCTCGCGCGACTCCTGCATCGTCGAAGAGAATGCCTGCGCCAGCACTCCGATCTCACCGCCGGCGTTGCGCGGCAGCGTCAGCGGCCCGCCGCCACTGAGGCTTTCGACCGCACGGGTCATCTCCGAGAGCGGCCGTGCCAAGCTGCGGGCGAACGCTACCGCCAGCACGATCGCCACCAGCACGGCGAAGCTGCCACCGACAAGGGTGGACTTCCCCCATGCCAGCATCGGGCCGCGGATCATGTCGTGCTCGGCGATCGCTTCGACCAGTGCCAAAGGCGTCTCGGTGCCGGCGTTCATGGGCTGATAGGCGACGCCGAACCGGTCACCATTGCGGCTTTCGATCACGGCCGGAGTCCAGCGGTCGTTCGCCAGCGCCCCGGCAAGCGCGGGAAAATCCTGTTCCAGGGTCGAGGGAAAGCCGATCGCCAAGCCGCCCCGAGGGGCGTCGGGGTGGAACAAGTAGTGCCCCTTATCGTCGACGACATAGATCTTCGACGCCGCCAGTACCGGATCCTTCAGCCGCTCGAACGGCCTTCTCAGATCGATCGTCGCGGCCAGAACGCCGAACCGCGCGCCTTCGTCACTGAACACCGGGGTGACGACGCGAATAATGGGACGCAGCGCCGGTGCGTCCTGCTGTGGAGCTTTGGCGGACGGCTCCTCGATAGGCTCGAACTCGACAGTCGAGATCAGCATCTCGCCGTCCTTGGCCGACATGCCGAGCTCGATAATCTCGCGGCCGCCCGCGAATGCTAACTGGTCGTCGGGAACGATACGAATCTTGCTGCTGGCCAGACGTTCGACACGGACGATGTCACCGCTCTGGTCGGCGACGCCGATCAGCCGGTAGCGTGCGAAGTCCGGCTTGTTTTCCAGTTCCAGCGCGAGGCGCCGGCCGATGCGTTCACGCCACTGCGGCAGGCTTTCGCCGCCGGCGACGATTTTCGATCGGTCGAGACTGAGCTCGATCAGCTCGTCAATGCCGATAATGTGGCGGAAGCCCATCAAGTCGGCGGTGGCGCCGTTGACGAGGTGAGACAGCTCGCGCGCCTGCCAGCCTGCATTGGCGTCGAGTCCAGCCAGGGTCCGCTCGATCGCCACCGGCGCGATGTTGCGATAGCCGAGATAGCCGACCCCGATTGCGGTCAGCATTGCCGTCGACATCACCAAGATCGCCAGTCTGGTCGAAAGCGTCAGCCCCTTGCGCAACGTCTCACCCTCCTAGGTTGTAACCCTAGGCATGGCTTCGGCAGCGCCGCAACGATGCGAGGCAAATAAGCTAAGTTTTCTTTGGATAGTTACAGAGTTGTGAGTTCCTGTGGCGGGAACCGGGAATTAGCAGCCGCAATTTGGGTATCCAAATCCAGATCAGCGCGTCGGCATATCGGACAATTCAGCAAGTAGTGCGTTCTCGGCCTGACTGTGGCTGTGTTCCTTGTGACGCAAGAGATGGAAAGCGCGATGCGGCAGATCGAATCGCTGGCAGTGCAACGTGCCGGCGGCCAGTGACGGCGCGGCGACGAGTGCAGAGATCGCGGTGGCGCAGTCAGAACTTTCGACTGCGGCGCGGACCGCTTCGTTAGACGGCAATTCCAGCCGCACATCGAGATCGGACAACGCCAGCCCGCTGCGTTGCAGCGCGGCCTCGAACATCGCGCGCGTGCCCGAGCCGCGTTCGCGCAGCACCCAGCCGGTGGTGGTGAGCTTGGCGGTCGTCAGCCGCTGCAGCGTGCACCACGAATGGTCGCGCCCGACCACGATCACCAGATCATCGCCGCCGATCGACGTCGCATTCAGCAGCGGATCGTCGACCTCGCCTTCGACCAGGCCGAGATCGGTGCGGCCTTCGCGCACCGCCGCGGCGACCTGTTCGGTGTTGGCGATCGTGAGCTGCAGCATGATGCCGGGATAACGCTGCCGGAAGCGCAGCAGCCGTTGCGGCAGCCAGTAGTTGCCGACGGTTTGGCTGGCGGCGATGCTGAGCGAACCTCGCTTCAGTCCGGCGATGTCGTCGAGCGCCTGTGCGGCGGCGCGAGCGCGGGCAAGCACGGCGCGGGCTTCGCCGAGGAAGTCGCGACCGGCTTGCGTGAGCACGATGCCGCGGCCGACGCGGTTGAACAGCTTGACCCCGTGACGTGCTTCCAGCGCGGCGATTGCCGCGCTGGTGGCCGATTGGGTGAGGTTCAGTCCGCTCGCGGCGCGGGTCATGTGCTGCTGTTCGGCGACGGCGATGAAGATGCGGAGCTGTTCCAGTGTCATCCGTGCCATCCTGTGAGTTTGATCAGCATCAGCGAGAAGCCGGCGATGAACAGCGACGCGGTGAGGCCGAGCAAGGCGGGGCGTAGGCCGCGCGCGGCGAGTTTGCGCAGGTCGGTCTCCAGTCCCATTGCCGCCAGCGCCATCGACAAAAGGAAGCCGGTGATCGCCACGATCCAACTTTTGACCTCGTGGGGGATGGCGACGAACTGGTTGACGCCGATCATCGCCACGAAGCCGAGCACAAACCAGGGCATCGGCGGCGCCGCGGCGTGGTCGCCGGCGGGCAGATGCTTGGCGCGGAAGCGGGCCAGCATGCCAAGCGCGATCACCAGCGGCGCCAGCATCATCACCCGAGCCAACTTGGCGATGGTGCCGAATTCACCGGCGCGCTGGCCGCCCTGGAAGCTTGTCGCCACGACCTGGGCGATCTCGTGGATGGAGGCGCCGCTCCACAGCCCGAAGCCGTGAGCATCGAGATTGAACGCTGCCTGCAGCAGCGGGTAGCCGACCATCGCCAAAGAGCCGAACACGGTGACGCAGGCGACCCCATAGGCGACGTCCTCATCATCGGCGCGGGTCACGGTGTTGGTCGCGATAATCGCGGAGGCGCCGCAGATCGATGTGCCGGCGGCGATCAGCTCGGCGAGCTTGCGGTCGACGCCGAGCACGCGACCGAACCACACGGTAAAGCAGAAGGTGGCGAGCAGCGTTGCAGCGATGATTGCAAGGCCTGCGCCGCCGACCTCGATCAGTTGCGCGGTGGTGAGCTGCAGGCCGAGCAGGATGATGGCGAAGCGCAGCACCCGTCGCAGGCTGAACTTGACCCCCGGCACCGCCCAGGACGGCGTGCCGATGGCATTGTGGCCGACGATCCCGATCAGGATCGCCAGCAGCATCGGGCTGATACCGGGCATCCCCGGAATGGCATGCAGGCCGACGGCGGCGGTTGCGATTGCGGCGGTCACCGCCACCCCTGGGGCGATCGCCGCGAGATGCCGTCCAAGGTGGGCGGCACGAGGGTGGTGGGGGTGCGGGTTCGGCTTGGCATTTGTGATCAGGCTCATGGATCGGCTCCTTGTTGACCAATCCATTGCGGTTCCAGACTAATCAATCAAACAGATTGTTCTGTTTAAAGCAATCGATTTAGATGATTAATCTCTCAAGTGCCCGCATAAAGCAGAGTTCCTTCTCTCTGGAACCGCCGCTGCACCGGATCGTTGCCAAGGTGTGACGCGTGCGGACGCCGGTTGGCAGCTTGCTTACCAAAGCGGGAGATCCGCCCCAGGACGTCACAGCGCGTCCGCGGGTTCCATGCTACACAGGGCCACGCTGGAGGGGATCGATCATGACAGACCTGCATTCAGACCCGTCGCGTGCGAAATGGCATTCCGGCATTGGCGGCTTCGTTGCCACCGAGTGGCCGTATCTGTTGATGCTGCTGTTGGCGCTGTTCGGGGTCGCTTACACCAGCTTCTCCGAAACCAGCATCTACTGGGTGATCCTGGCCCCGTTCATCGGTCTGGTCTGCGTGGTATCGCGCTGGCGTGAAGCCCGCGCGGCCGATCAGCACGTCTATCTGGTGGTGTCGCAGGTGCTGCATTGGGGCGCCGTGCTGCTGACCATGGAATTGATGTCGCTGCAGGTGACGCGCCAGCTCAGCGGCCTTGCCGCTGCGCTCGGCGTGCTGACCCTGCTGGCGCTCGGCACCTTCACGGCCGGTTTGCACATCCGCGCCTGGAAGATCGCGGTGGTCGGCGTCATCCTCGGCGTCAGCGTCCCGGCGATCGCCTTCCTGCAGCAATCGGCGCTGCTGATCCTGCTGGTGATCGGCCTGATCATCGCCATCGTGGTACCGTTCGTTTGGGCCAAGCGCCGGCCCGCGCCGGCTTCGGAGCCGCTGTTCCAGCCGCCGTTCACCCGCACCACCACCCCGCCGACCTCGGCCAGCTCGCGGCCGGTGCCGCAGCCGCCGCTGTACGAAACGCCGGTCGCGGCTCCGATGCCGGTCGCACCGCCGCCGGCCCCGACGCCCAGCGCTGCCGAGCCGGCCTCGCCGCCGCCCGACAGCGACACGCCGCCGGACAACGTCCGCAACATCTCGGGCGCGCGCTAACTACGCTTCGACCGGCCCGCGCGACGTGCACCGCCGATTCTTGATCTTGCGTGCGGTGCACAAAATCCTTCAGGATACCGATCTGATCCTGGAGTGCTGCGATGTCGTCGTTGAACCTGTCCGCCGGTGCCGAGCCGGTTTCCGAACGTCCTGACGACGCGGCCGCGATCGAGGCCGAGACCCGGCTGCGCAACGACATCCGGCTGCTCGGCCGGATCCTCGGCGACACCGTGCGCGAGCAGGAAGGCCAGACCGTGTTCGATCTGGTCGAGAACATCCGCCAGACCTCGATCCGCTTCCACCGCGACGACGACAAGACCGCGCGCGCCGAGCTCGAAGCCATCCTGGACGGGATGTCGATCCCCGACACGATGCGGATCGTTCGCGCCTTCAGCTATTTCTCGCACCTCGCCAACATCGCCGAGGACCAGAACAACATCCGCCAGATGCGCGCCGGCTCGACTGCGGGCTCGGCGCCGCGCGCCGGCCTGCTCGCCAAGACGCTGGCGCACGCGCGGCAGGAAGGGATCAGCGCGGCGGAGCTGCGCAAGTTCTTTGCCACCGCGCTGGTCAGCCCGGTGCTGACCGCGCACCCGACCGAAGTGCGCCGCAAGAGCACGATGGACCGCGAGATGCAGATCGCTTCGCTGCTCGATCAGCGCGACCGCGTTCAGCTCACCGCTGACGAATGGGCCGACAATGAGGAGCGGTTGCGCCGCGCCGTCGAAACGCTGTGGAAGACCAACCTGCTGCGCCGGACCAAGCTGACGGTGCTGGACGAAGTCACCAACGGCCTGTCGTTCTACGACTACACCTTCCTCCGCGAGGTGCCGCGGCTGCACAGTGCGCTGGAAGACCGGCTCGTCGATGCGGCGAAGGCGGAAGGCGTCAACAGCGAAGGCGAGCTGGCGAGCTTCCTGCGGATGGGAAGCTGGATCGGCGGCGACCGCGACGGCAATCCGTTCGTCACCGCCGAGGTGCTGCACGGCACCTTGAAGCTGCAGAGCACGCGCGTGCTGCGCTACTATCTCGAAGAGCTGCACGAGCTCGGCTCGGAGTTGTCGCTGGCCTCGCATCTCGCCGGCACCACCGACACCGTCAAGGCACTGGCCGAGACCTCGCCCGACACCTCACCGCATCGCAAATACGAGCCGTATCGCCTCGCGGTGTCCGGCATCTACGCGCGGCTCGCAGCGACTGCGCTCAAGCTCGAGGTCGAGAACCTCCGCGCGCCGGTCGGCGAGGCCGAGCCTTACGCCAGCGCTCAGGACTTCAAAGCCGATCTCGACGCCATCCATCTGTCGCTCACCCAGCACAATTCCGGCGTGATCGCGCGCGGCCGGCTGCGCCAGCTCCGCCGGGCGATCGACTGCTTTGGCTTCCATCTCGCCAGCCTGGACATGCGGCAGAACTCGGCGGTGCACGAGCGCACCATTACCGAGCTGATGGACGCCGCGCGGCCCGGCACCTCCTATGCGATGCTCGACGAGGAAGCGCGGATCGCGCTCTTGATCAGCGAGCTGCGCAGCACCCGGCCGCTGACCTCGATGTTCGTCAAATACAGCGATGAGACCGTCGGCGAGCTTGCAGTGTTCCGCGAAGCCGCGAAGGCGCACGCGACCTACGGGGCGGCGGCGATCCCCCAATGCATCATCTCGATGACCAAGGGCGTCTCCGATCTGCTCGAAGTCGCGGTGCTGCTCAAGGAAGTCGGGCTGATCGATCCGTCCGGGCGCAGCGCCATCAACGTGGTGCCGCTGTTCGAGACCATCGAGGACCTGCAGGCCTGCGCCAAGATCATGGACCGGCTGTTGTCGATCCCGGAATATCGCCGGCTGGTCGACAGTCGCGGCTCGGTGCAGGAGGTCATGCTCGGCTACTCCGACAGCAACAAGGACGGCGGCTTCGTCACCTCGGGCTGGGAGTTGTACAAGGCCGAGATCGGCCTGATCGAGATCTTCGAGCACCATGGCGTGCGGTTGCGGCTGTTCCACGGCCGCGGGGGCTCGGTCGGCCGCGGCGGCGGCCCGAGCTACGACGCCATCGTGGCGCAGCCGGGCGGTGCGGTGAACGGTCAGATCCGCATCACCGAGCAGGGCGAGATCATCACCAGCAAATATTCCAACGTCGAAGTCGGCCGCAACAACCTCGAGATCCTCGCCGCCGCGACGCTCGAGGCCAGCCTGTTGCAGCCGAAGCGGGTGGCGCCGCATCGCGATTATCTCGAAGCGATGGAGCAGCTCTCGGCATTGGCCTTCAAGGCGTATCGCGGCCTGGTGTATGAGACCGACGGCTTCGTCGACTATTTCTGGGCATCGACGGTGATCAACGAGATCTCGACGCTGAACATCGGCAGCCGCCCGGCCTCGCGCAAGAAGACGCGCGCGATCGAGGACCTGCGCGCGATTCCGTGGGTGTTCTCATGGGCGCAGTGCCGGCTGATGCTGCCGGGCTGGTACGGTTTCGGCAGTGCGGTCTCGGCCTGGGTCACCGCGCACCCCGAGAAGGGCATCGCCTTCCTGCAAAAGATGTATCAGGAGTGGCCATTCTTCCGCACGCTGCTGTCGAACATGGACATGGTGCTGTCGAAGAGCTCGATTGGCATCGCCTCTCGCTATGCCGAACTGGTCGAGGACGTCGATGTCCGCGAGCGCATCTTCGGCCGCATCCGTGCCGAATGGCATTCCTCGATCGAGTATCTGTTCGCGATCATGCAGCAGGACCGCCTGCTGCAGAGCAACCCGCTGCTCGAACGCTCGATCCGCCATCGCTTCCCGTATCTTGACCCCCTGAACCACGTCCAGGTCCAGCTGCTGCGCGAACACCGCACCCACGATCCCGACGAACAGGTGCTCCGCGGCGTGCAACTGACGATCAACGGGATCTCGGCGGGGCTGCGGAATAGCGGGTGAGGGCGGCTGCGGCTGGATTGGTCTGGGCTGATTCAGCGGGTGGAAAGGCGCGCCTGTTAGATTGGCGGCGATGCTGAAGCCGGCCAGCAGCCGCAGACACCGAGGACGTCCGCCATGCATTGGCTCTATCTTCTGATCGCGATCGTGGCCGAAGTCGCCGGGACATCGGCGCTGAAGGCGTCGCAGGGGTTTACGGTGCTGTTGCCGTCGGTGCTGGTCGTCGTCGGCTATGGTGCTGCGTTCTATTTCCTGTCGCTGACGCTGAGCAGCATCTCGGTCGGCGTCGCTTATGCGCTGTGGTCCGGGATCGGGATCGTGCTGATCTCGGCGGTCGGCTGGCTGTGGTTCGGCCAGGCCTTGGACACCGCGGCGATGGTCGGCATCGCGTTCATCATCGCCGGCGTCGGCATCATCAATTTCTTCTCGAACGTGTCGGCGCATTAGAGCGCAAGCTTCGCCGGCGCGGGCTCGCCGAGACCCGCGCGGATAATTTCGGCACTGCGATCTGCCGCGTCGCTTCAAGCCGAGCCGAATCGATCCTCCGACTTTGCATCCCGATACCGCGAGTGCTGTATCCCGCTACGGTCTGGTAGAGGGGTAGTTAGTTGCGTGCCAAAAATGTCGGCGCGTGTGCTTAGTTAGTAAGCACGAAGTACGACAGGTCAAACTTTTGTCAGGATGGTGGCCAGCGCACCGATGGCGCTAACTGGTTGGCGACCGACCCTTTCGACGGATCAGGCGATCTCGGGGGCGGTTCGACAATGCGAACGCGCGTTCGCTGTGCCATGCCGGCTCGGCTTCGTTGTCTGAATGCCCCGGCGCGCGGCCCGATCGCGGCGGAGAAGGGGCGTCCGATGCTGTATCTTGTCACTCATTATTGGATCTGGCTGGCGGCGGCCTTCGTCGTCGGCGCGGTCACGCCGCTGCTCGCGCAGAAATTCGGCTGGGCGGCTGACCTCGAGAATTACTGGGTGAGCCGGGTCGGCGTCGTGCTCGCCGTGGCGCTGGTGCTGGTCGCCGCGCAACTCGCCTCCGGCAAGGCCGAGCTGCTGCTCGAAGCGGGCGTCGGGCTGGTGATTGCTTACTTCGTCGGCGGGCTGGCCGGCGGCATCGCGCCGGGCCTGCTGCCGGTGCGGTTCGAAGGCTGGTGGGTCGGCCTGTTCGCGACCGGGCTGATCCTGGCGGTGTTCGGCATCACCACGCTGCCGAAGCTGGAGCCGGATCTGCGCGAGCGCGTCGCCGACGTGGTGAAGGAAGCCGGCGCCGATCCGTTGAACTTCGACGTCGCCGGGCGCGACGTGCTGCTGCCGGCCGATCTCGGCAGCGACAAGGTGCGGGCCGCACTCGGCGAGCAGATCTTGAAGGTGCCGGGCGTGCGCCGCGTTGCCGATGTCGACGACCTGAGCGGCGCGGCGCTGGCCTCCAAGACGGTGGCGAAGCTGCAGGCTGAAGCCGAGGCGAAGGCCAAGGCCGAGGCGGCCGCGAAGGAAGCCGCTGCCAAGGAGGCTGCCGCAAAGGCCGCCAAGGATGCGGCGCAGAAGCATGCTGCCGCCAAGGCCAAGGCGGACGCCGAGGCGAAGGAAGCCGCCGCGAAGGCCGCCGCTGAAGCTGCGGCCAAGGAAGCTGCTGCAAAGGAAGCCGCCGCCAAGGAAGCCGCAGCCAAAGCCGCGGCGGAAGCGGCCGCCAAGCAGGCTGCTGCCGATGAGGCGGCGAAGAAGGCGGCTGATGACGCGGCCAAGCAGGCAGCTGCCAAGCCGGCCGCTGCGACTGCGGAGATCAAGACCGCGAACGCCACCGGCGCGCTGCCGGCGAGTCCGGCGCAGGATTGCCAGGGGCGGGTGTCGGCTCTGGCTTCTGCCGAGAAGATCAACTTCGAGCGCCGCAGCGCGGTGATCGACAAGGCATCGCAGCCGCTGCTCGATAAGCTTGCCGCCGCGATCAAGCAGTGCCCTGCGGTGACCATCGAGGTCGCCGGCTACACCGACGGCGCCGGCAAGAAGTCAGCCAATGTCGCGCTGTCGAAGCGCCGCGCCGAAGCGGTGGTGGCAAGCCTGACCAAGGCCGGGATCGGCTCGGTGAAGCTGGTGGCGGAAGGCTACGGCTCCGCCAAGCCGATCGCCAGCAACGACACCGCCGAAGGGCGGGCGCAGAATCGGC
The DNA here is from genome assembly GCF_010907025.1 of Rhodopseudomonas sp. BR0G17. Classification (NCBI taxonomy): domain Bacteria; kingdom Pseudomonadati; phylum Pseudomonadota; class Alphaproteobacteria; order Hyphomicrobiales; family Nitrobacteraceae; genus Rhodopseudomonas; species Rhodopseudomonas sp. BR0G17. The sequence continues at coordinate 85,503 of NZ_QUML01000020.1, forward strand.
GGATCGAATTCGTGGTGAAGTAACTCCCCCTCCAAGGTGCTTCACCCGACGGAAAAGCCCGCTGCAAGGCGGGCTTTTCTGTGTGTGTAACCTGCGGGGGGCTGTTAGTTCTTCGAGTCATTCCGGGGCGCGAGCGCTGCTCGCGGACCCGGAATCCCGAATTGGTAGCGACGGCCGGTGTTCCACAGCTACGGATTCCGGGTTCGCGCCTGGCGGCGCGCCCCGGAATGACGTGCTGGTGTTTAACCGATCGTCGTCGTGGAGCTGACCGAGTTTACACCGGATCCCAGTTGAAGATGTCGGCGGAGCGGTCGAGCTTGTAGAACGAGCCCTTGAGCGCCGGCATGCCGTGCTCGGCGAGGCTTTCGCAGGTCCAGCCGCCGTCGCGATGCACCGAGCGGATCGGGCGCGACTGGCCCATCAGGAAGATCTCGTTCATCCGCACGGCGAAAATCTGGCCGCTGACGTCCTTGGCGGCGTCGCCGAGCAGATACACCGACAGCGGCGCGATCTTCTCCGGGCCCATCTGCTGCATCCGTGCGACGCGGGCCTTCTCGTCCTCGGTCTCGGTCGGGATGGTGCCGATCAGGCGCGACCAGGCGAACGGCGACACGCAGTTGGAGCGGACGTTGAAGCGCTGCATGTCGAGCGCGATCGACTTCGACAGGCCGACGATGCCGAGCTTGGCGGCCGCATAGTTGGCTTGGCCGAAATTGCCGATCAGGCCCGAGGTCGAGGTGAAGTGCACGAACGAACCGCTCTCCTGCTCGCGGAACAGCCGGGCCGCGGCATGCGACACGTAGAACGTGCCCATCAGGTGCACCTTGATCACCTGCTCGAAGGCGTCGATGCTCATGCGGTGGAAGATCGCGTCGCGCAGGATGCCGGCGTTGTTCACCACGCCGTCGAGCTTGCCGTAGGTGTCGACCGCCTGCTTGACGATCTTGCTGGCGGGGATCGCCTCGGCGACGGTCTCGAAATTCGCGACCGCGGTGCCGCCTTCCTTCTTGATTTCTTTGACGACCTGCTCGGCCGGCGCGGCGTCGGTGCCCGAGCCGTCGGAAGCGACGCCCGGATCGTTGACGACCACCTTGGCGCCTTCGCGCGCCGCGAGCAGCGCGATTTCGCGGCCGATGCCGCGTCCCGCGCCGGTGACGATGATGACTTTGCCGTCCAGTGCCTTGGCCATTGTTTCTTCCTTCTTTGTTTAACTGAGGCGATGCCACTTACTTCAGCGTCATGCGCGGGCTCGACCCGCGCATCCATCCTCTTCGCGAAGAAGATGGATTGCCGGGGCAAGCCCGGCAATGACGACAACAACTATGCGACGTCGACGTTACTTCTCGTTGGTGAAGATGATCGTGCCGCTTGCGGCGAACATGCCGCCGACGCCGTGGCAGACCGAGATCTTCGCGTTCGGCACTTGCGCGGGCGCGATGCCGCGCATTTGCCGGACGCTTTCCTGCAACGCGTACATGCCGTACATGCCCGAGTGCATGTAGGACAGGCCGCCGCCGTTGGTGTTGAGCGGCAGCTTCCCGCCGGGGCGGGTGTTGCCGTCGGCGATGAATTGGCCGGTCTCCTCATAGGGCATGAAGCCGAGGTCGCCGAGGCCGAACAGCGGCAGGTGCGCGAAGGCGTCGTAGATCATCAAATGATCGACGTCGCTGTGGCTGATACCAGCCTCGCGGAACGCGGTCGGGCCCGCCACCTTGAAGGCGCGCGAGGAGTTGAAGGTCTCCATCTGGCTGACCATCGGCGTTTCCACGCTCTCGCCGGTGCCGAGCACATAGACCGGTTTGTGCGGGAAGTCCTTGGCACGATCGGCCGAGGTCATGATCAGCGCGCCGCCACCGTCGGTGACGAGGCAGCACTGCAGCAGCCGGAACGGATAGGCGATCATCCGCGAGTTCAGCACGTCCTCGACGGTGATCGGGTCCTTCATCATCGCGCGCGGATTCTTCGCCGCCCATTCGCGCTGCACCACGGCCACCGAGGCGATCTGCTCGTGGGTGATGCCGTAGGTCTTCATGAACCGCAGCACCGGGATCGGGAATTGGCTCGGCGGCCCGTAGATGCCGTAGGGCGCTTCGAACTGGCCCTGCAGGCTGTCGGCGGGAATCGAGCGCGGCAGTTTACCGATCATCGACTTGCCGCTCTCGGCGTGAGTGATCAGCACGGTCTTGCAGAGGCCGGCCTCGATCGCCGCGGCGGCGTGGCGGACGTGCAGCATGAACGAGCAGCCGCCGACGGAGGTGCCGTCGACCCAGGTCGGCGTGATGCCAAGATAGTGGGCGATCTGCTGCGGCGTCTCCACCGCGGTGGCGATGCCGTCGATGTCCGACAGCTTCAGCCCGGCGTCGGCGATCGCGTTGAGCGCGGCGTCGGCGTGGAGCTGGATTTGCGACATGTCGGGAATGACGCCGAGCTTGGTGGTTTCGGCGGCGCCGACGATAGCAACCTGATTACGACGCATGATGCTTACCCCTTCGCCGGACGGAATTGCGGAAGGGTGAGGGCGTCGTCGATCTTCTGGAAGGTGACTTCCAGCTTCATATCCAGCTCGAGCGCTTCCGGCGTTTGCGGGCATTCGAGGATGTTGCTCATCATCCGCGGGCCTTCTTCGAGCTCGACCACGGCGATCGCGTAGGGCTCGGTGAAGCCGGCCGCCAGCGGCCGATGATTGATCACGTAGGAATACAGGGTGCCGTTGCCGGAGGCCTTGAACACGCTGACCTCGCGCGAGCCGCATTTCGGGCAGAACGGGCGGGGCGGGAAGTACGCGTGGGCGCAGGAATCGCAGCGCTGAAGCCGCAGTTCGCCTTGCTTGGCGCCGTCCCAGTAGTGCTGGGTTTCCGGAGTGATCTTGGGACGTGCGCGTGCGGGTTCAGCCATGTCTTAGTTTTCTCCCTGAGCTGGCTCGTGGGCCCATCGGTTGTGCGGTCTTGATGCGATATCGGCCCGCCAGCGTCAACACGCGCAGGGCGCGGAGCCTTGCGCAGGAATTGTATTCCGCAAAGCGGACAATCGCGGAGCCCGAGCGATGCGCTCAGCGCGGGGCCGGAGCAGCCGTGGCGGCGGATGGCAAAGGGGCACTTTCCGCGCTACTGAATAAGCCGATGATGTTTCCTGCGTGATCGAGACGCGCCGCCTGCGCGCGTGACGATCGGCTTCCCATCGGAATGGACAGCATGACCCGACATCCTACACTCGCCGCGCTCGCGGCCGATCTCGAAGCCGGCCGCACCACCGCCCGCAAGCTGGTGGAAGACTGTCTGGCGCGGATCGCCGATCCGGCCGGCGAGGGCGCGCGCGCCTTCATTCACATCGACCATGACGCGGCACTGCAGGCGGCGGACGCGATGGACAAGCTGCGCGCCGCCAAGGCGGCGCCGTCGCCGTTCGCCGGCATTCCGATCTCGATCAAGGATCTGTTCGACATCAAGGGCCAGGTGACCCGCGCCGGCTCGCGCGCGCTCGACGACAATCCGCCCGCCGACAGCGACGCGCCTGCGGTGGCGCGGCTGCGGCGCGCCGGCTTCGTGGTGATCGGCCGCAGCAACATGACCGAGTTCGCCTATTCGGGAATCGGCATCAACCCGCATTACGGCACGCCGAAAGCCGCCTATCGCCGCGACGTCGGCCACGTGCCGGGCGGCTCGTCATCCGGCGCTGCGGTCTCGGTGGCGGACGGCATGGCACATGCCGGGCTCGGTACCGACACCGGCGGCTCGTGCCGCATCCCCGCGGCCTTCAACGGCATCGTCGGCTACAAGCCGTCGCAATACCGCGTGCCGCGCGACGGCGCAGTGCCGCTGTCGTTCTCGCTCGACAGCATCGGGCCTCTGGCGCGGAGCGTCGAATGCTGCGCCACGCTCGATGCGATCCTTGCCGACCAACCGGTCGGGCCGCTGATTGCGCGCCCGCTGAAAGGCATGCGGATCGCGGTGCCGACCACGGTGGCGCTCGACGATCTCGACGCTGCGGTCACCGCCGCGTTCGACCGCGCGCTGAAAACGCTGTCGAGCCACGGCGCGATCATCGAAAAGATCGAGGTGCCTGAATTCGCCGAGGTGGCCCCGCTCGGAGCCAAGGGCGGTTTTGCCGCTGCCGAGAGCTACGCCTGGCACCGCTATCTGATCGTGGCGCAGGGCGACGTTTATGATCCGCGGGTGCGCGAACGCATTCTGCGCGGCGAAACCCAGAGCGCCGCCGACTACGTCGATCTGGTGAATGCGCGCAAATCGTTGATCGCGCGCGCCTCGGCGCGGCTCGCGCCCTACGATGCGGTGGCGATGCCGACCACCGCGATCGCGGCGCCGACCATTGCTGAGTTGGCCGACGACAAGGCGTTCACCAAGGCCAATCTGCTGACGCTGCGAAATTGCACACTGATCAACATGATCGACGGCTGCGCGATCTCGCTGCCGTGCCATCGGGACGGCGAGCCGCCGATCGGACTGATGCTGGCGGGCGTCAATGGCACCGACCGCGAAATCTTCGAAGTCGCGGCCGGCATGGAGGCGGTGATCCGTGGTTGATCTTGCCTTCACGCTCGACGCTGCCGGCGGCCGCACCCAACTGGCGCTGCCGATTACGACTGCGGTGATCGCCGGCTGGACTGGGCGCGATCCGGTGGCGCGCGACCACCACATTGCCGAACTCGAAGCGCTCGGCATCGCGCGGCCGGCGTCGACGCCGATCTACTACCGCGTCGCCGCGGCGCGGCTCACCACAGCGCCTGCGATCGAAGTGTCGGGTGGCGACTCGTCCGGCGAGGTCGAGTTCGTGCTGATCGGCCATCAGGGCCGCATCCTGGTCGGCGTCGGCTCCGATCACACCGACCGCAAGGTCGAGGCCTATGGCGTCACCGTGTCGAAGCAGATGTGCGACAAGCCGGTGGCGCCGGAGCTGTGGGAGTTCGGCGACGTCGAGACACATTGGGATCGCATTGTGCTGCGTTCCTACGCCACGATCGGCGGGACGCGCGTGCTGTACCAGGAGGGCACGCTCGATGCGATGCTGCCGGCGCGCGAGCTGATCGCCCGTGGCTTTGGCGGCGCCAGCCTGCCCGATGGCTGCGCGCTATTCGGCGGCACCTTCGCCGCCAAGGGCGGCATCCGCCCTGCCTCGCGATTCGAATTCGAGATTGAAGATCCCGTGCTCGGCCGCGTCATCCGCCATGGCTATGACGTGGCGGAGCTGACGATACTGGGGTGAGCAAGGCGCAAGCGCACCATCATCACCGACCGTCATTCCGGGGCACGCGCGAAGCGCGTGAACCCGGAATCCCGAGGTTGTGACGAAGGCTGGCGGCGCAAAACAGCTCTGGGTTCCGGGTTCGCGCTCCGCCCGCTCCGGAACGACGGTGCTCGGCGCGCATGAGCCGCTAATTCACTCCTTCGCCTTCACCACGCTGAACGTGCCGTTGGCGCGGGCGCAGCGGGTGCCGTCGGCGGTGACGAAGCACTGCGCGACGCACAGCTTGGCGCCGACCTTGATCACCTCCGGCTCGATCTGCAGCCATTGGCCGAGCTTGGCGGGACCGATGAAGTCGATGGCCAGCGACGACGTCAACAGCCGCGCGCCGCCGCCGAGTTTGAGGCCGCAGCTGTAGCCCATCGCGTTGTCGGCCAATGCCGTGATCAGCCCGCCATGGGCGAGACCGCGTGAGTTGGTATGGCACTCGCGAATCCGCAGGCCGAGCATCACCGCATCCGCCGTGGTCTTGGCGTAGAGCGGCTCCCACGGCGCGGTGAGCGGGCTCGAACGGGCGTGGCGCACAAAGCCGTCAGGAATGCCGTCAGGCGCGGGGATGGGGTTCTGATCCGGTTCGGTCGTCATGCGCGTCGCTCGCCTCACTGCGTCGACCACCTTTAGACCGCACCGCAGCATCGCCGGCAACGCCGACAAAGTTTGAAGCGTGGTTTGAGAGGGTGTTTGAAACGGTGCGACGTGACTCCATGCTCCGTCATTCCGGGGCGCGAGCGGAGCTCGCGACCCCGGAATCTCGACGTTATTTGCAGGCTGTGCGCCACAGCTCGAGATTCCGGGTTCGCGCCTGACGGCGCGCCCCGGAATGACAAGTTGTGGTTGTCATTGCGAGGAGCAAAGCGACGAAGCAGTCCAGCTCAGCGGACGGAGCTTATGGTTTGCTTCGCGGCGCCTGTCATCGGGCGGCGTTCCGCGCCGACCCGTTGGCTCGCAATGGTGGGATTCCTGAGAGAGCTCAATACGGCAGGCCGACGTAATTCTCCGCCAGCGAGGTGATCGCGGCCTTGGAGTTGACCAGGTAGTCCAGTTCGGCGGTCTGGATGCGCTGGGAGAAGGCGTCGCTGTCGGGGAAGCGGTGGAGCTGCGAGGTCATCCACCAGGAGAACCGCTCGGCCTTCCACACCCGGCGCAGCGCGTTGGCCGAATAGGCATCGATGCCGGCCTCCGACTTCTCGGCGTAGTATTCACGCATGGCGCGCGACAGGTAGTATACGTCGCTGGCGGCGAGGTTGAGGCCCTTGGCGCCGGTCGGCGGTACGATGTGGGCGGCGTCGCCGGCGAGGAACAGCCGGCCGAACCGCATCGGCTCGGCAACGAACGAGCGCAGCGGCGCAATGCTCTTCTCGATCGACGGCCCGGTGACCAGTTTGCCGGCCGTCTCCGGATCGAGCCGGCTCTTCAGCTCGTCCCAGAACCGGTCGTCGCTCCAGTCGGCGACGTCGTCGGTGAGCGGGCACTGCACGTAGTAGCGGCTGCGGTGCATCGACCGCATCGAGCACAGCGCAAAGCCGCGGTCGTGGTTGACGTAGATCAGCTCGGGCGACACCGGCGGGGTGTCGGACAGCAATCCGAGCCAGCCGAACGGATACACCCGCTCGAACGACTGAACCGCGCTGGCCGGCACGCTCTGCCGGCTGATGCCGTGGAAGCCGTCGCAGCCGGCGATGAAATCGCACACGATCTCGCGCGTGGTGCCGTCCTTGACGTAGCGCACCTTGGGATGGGCGCCTTCGAAGTCGTGCAGGCTGACGTCGGCGGCATCGTAGATCGTGGTGAGGCCGGCGGCATTGCGCACTTCCATCAGGTCGCGGGTGACCTCGGTCTGGCCATACACGGTGACGCTCTTGCCGCCGGTCGCGCCCTTCAGATCGATGTGATGCCGCTTGCCGGCGAACGCGATCTCGAAGCCATCGTGCACCAGCGCTTCCTGATGCAAGCGGGTCGAGACCCCTGCCTCGTCGAGCAGATCGACCATGCCCTGTTCGAGCACGCCGGCACGAATCCGCGACAGCACGTAGTCCGGATCCTTGCGTTCCACGATGACGGCGTCGATGCCGTATTTGTGCAGCAGCTGGCCGAGCAGCAGTCCGGACGGACCCGCGCCGATGATGGCCACTTGTGTCCGCATGGTCGTTCCCCCGATGATGTTGTCGCCTCGTTACGGGACCGTCACGAAGCCGTCTAGCCGCCGTCCGGTGTCTAGCAGCTATTACGCGGCCGTCACTTGCAATGATGGTTATAACCTATAACAATGCGGCCCAAAGGCCGATTGAAGCCGACCAAGGGAGAGAGCTCGATGAGGAAGACTCTGCTCGCGCTGCTGCTTGCCGCCAGCGTGACGCCCGCGCTCGCGCAGGACAAAACCGTCAACTGGAAAGTCTCGCTGTGGGTGCCGCCGGCGCATCCGCTGGTGCCGGCGACCAAGGCGTGGGCCGAGGACATTCAGAAGGCTTCCGGCGGTAGCATCCGGATGACCGTGTTCCCTTCCGAGCAGCTCGGCAAGGCGTTCGACCATTACGACATGGCGCGCGACGGCATCGCCGACGTCACCTACGTCAATCCCGGCTATCAGCCCGGCCGCTTCCCAATCGTCTCCGCCGGCCAGCTTCCGTTCGTGTTCAAGGACGGCAAGAAGGGCACGCTGGCGCTGAACGAGTGGTACCACAAATACGCGCCGACCGAGATGAAGGACACCAAGCTGTGCTTCGCCTTCATCCACGATCCGGGCGCGCTGCACGGCAAGAAGAAGGTGCTGCTGCCGTCCGACATGAGCGGCCTGAAGGTGCGGCCGGCACAATCGACCATCGGCGAAATGGTCAAGCTGTTCGGCGGCACCAATGTGCAAGCCTCGGCGCCGGAATCGCGCGACGCGCTGGAGCGCGGCGTTGCGGACGAAATCACCTTCCCGTGGGGTTCGGTGTTCCTGTTCGGCATCGACAAGGTGGTCAAGTATCACATGGACGTGCCGCTCTACACCACGGTGTTCACCTACAACATCGGGCTGAAGGCCTATAACGCACTGTCGGACGCGCAGAAGAAGATCATCGACGATCACTGCACGCCGGAATGGGCCTCCAAGGTCACCGATCCCTGGACCGATTTCGAAGCCAATGGCCGCGTCAAGATGAAGGCGCTGCAGGACCACGAGGTCTATCCGCTGACCGACGCGCAGCTCGCCGAATGGAAGAAGGCGACCAAGCCGCTGCGCGACAGCTGGGCCGAGCAGGTCAAGAAATCCGGCGGCGATCCAGCCGCAGTCGAAGCCGATCTGCAGAACGCGCTGAAGAAGTACGACGCGGGGTTGTAACACCTTCTCGTCATTCCGGGATACGTCCCAGGCGGCGATAGCCGGCTGGGGCGTAGGCCCGGAATCCATACTCCCTGCAGGGGTTATGGATTCCGGGCTCGCGCTTCGCGCGCCCCGGAATGACGCCTCTCTATGTAGTGTCATCAGCTTCAACGATCGAAACCCGATGCCCTCCAATCCCGACGACAAGCTCCGCGACCGGCTGCCTGGCGCCCTGACGACGCGGCGCTTCTCCAAGAACGGAATGGACCGCTTCATCGACGCAATCGAATGGATTGCGGCGTTCTTCGTCGGCATCGTCGCGCTGAACACGTTTCTGGCCGTGTTCATGCGCAAGTTCTTTTCGGTGACGATCCCGGACTACTACAATTTCGGTCAGTTCATGCTCGGCGTGCTGATCTTCTGGGGTATTGCCGCCACTTCCTACCGTGGCTCGCACATCACTGTGGATCTGGTGTGGGCGGCGGCGTCGCCGCGCTGGCAACGGATCATCGACATCTTCGCCACTCTGGTGCTGCTGTTCGTCGTCAGCGTGCAGACCTACACGCTGTTCGACAAGGTGGTGACCACCAAGGCCGACCACATCGTCACCATGGACCTGCAGATCCCGATCTGGCCGTTCTATCTGGTGTCGTGGATCGGCGACGTCTCCGCCGTGCTGCTGATCGCGATTCGAACCTTCCGGCTGATCTTCCATCCGGAGCAGATGCGCGAAGTGCGCATGAAGCCGGTGGAGTAGCTAGCGATGCTGACCAACGAGACCGTGGCCGCGATCGGCTTCGTCAGCCTGTTCGTCCTGATGCTGCTGCGCGTGCCGGTCGGCATGGCGATGGGCCTCGTCGGCGTCACCGGCTTCGGCTATCTCACCGGCTTCGAGCCGGCGCTGAAGCTGGTCGGTCAGACCACGATGCGCACCGTCACCGACTATTCGTTCGGTGTGATTCCGATGTTCCTGCTGATGGGCGCGTTCGTGTCGGCGTCGGGCATCAGCCGCGAGCTGTTCCGCGCCGGCAACACCATCGTCGGCCATTGGAAGGGCGGGCTCGGCATCGCCACGATCGCGGCCTGCGGCGGCTTTGCGGCGATCTCCGGCTCGTCGGTAGCGACCGCCGCGACCTTCTCGGCGGTGGCCTATCCGGAGATGCGGCGGTTCGGCTATCCGCAATCGTTCTCCACCGGGGTGATCGCGGTCGGCGGCACGCTCGGCGCGATGCTGCCGCCGTCGACCGTGCTGGCGGTGTACGGCATCATCACCCAGCAGGACATCGGCAAGCTGTTCATCGCCGGCATCTTGCCGGGCCTGCTGGCGATCGTGATGCACATGATCACGATCTGGATAATCGGCGTGGCGCGGCCGGGCTTCCTGCCGGCGGGGCCGAAGAGTTCGTGGGGCGACCGCCTCGCGGCGTTCCGCGACGTGTGGTCGCCGCTGCTGCTGTTTTTGTTCGTGATCGGCGGGCTGTATGGCGGCTTCTTCATCCCGACCGAGGCCGGCGCGGTTGGCGCCGTCGGCGCGTTCCTGATCGGCATCCTGCGCGGCAAGCTCGACCGCGAGGGCATCCTGCAGTCGCTGCTGCAGGCGACCCGCACCGCGGCCGCGGTGTTCACCGTGCTGATCGGCGCGCTGTGCTTCGGCTACTTCCTCACCATCACCCAGACGCCGCAATACGTCACCGAATTCCTCACCGGGCTCGGCATCGGCCCTTACGGCGTGCTGGCGCTGATCCTGCTGATGTATCTGGTGCTCGGCTGCCTGATGGATGCGATGGCGATGGTGATCCTGACCGTGCCGATCGTGTTTCCGGTGGTCACGGCACTCGGCTTCGATCCGATCTGGTTCGGCATCATCATCGTGATGACGGTCGAGCTCGGCTTGATCCACCCGCCGGTCGGCATGAACGTGTTCGTGATCAAGAGTGTGATCAAGGACGTCAGCATGTCCACGGTGTTCGCCGGCGTGCTGCCGTTCGTCGTCACCGATTTGATCCGGCTGGTGATCCTGATCGCGTTCCCGATCATCGCGCTGTGGCTGCCGATGCGGATGATCGGGTAGGAACGGGGATACGTTCACAATCAACCTCCCGTCATTGCGAGGAGCGAAGCGACGAAGCAATCCAGAAGCGCAGTGCGCGAGGCCCTGGATTGCTTCGCTGCGCTCGCAATGACGGAATACGCGGGAGCCGACCAATGACCCCGACACTCGAAACTCGCTACGCCTTCACCATCACGGCGCGGATCGGCGAGGTGACGTCGGCCGGCGAGATCGGCAGCGGCGTCCGCCGGATCATTCCGATTCTCGGCGGCGAGGTGAAGGGCGAGGGGATCAGCGGCCAAGTGCTGCCGTTCGGCGCCGATTTCCAGATCATCCGGCCGAACGAGCTGATCGAGCTGGAAGCCAAATATGCGTTCGAGACCGATGACGGCGCGGTGGTCTATGTCGAGAACATCGGCATCCGGTTCGGGCCGGTCGAACTATTGCAGAAGCTGAAGCGCGGCGAGCCGGTCGACCCCAAGCTGATCTATTTCCGCACCCGGCCGCGATTCGAGACCGGCCACCCGAACTATCAGTGGCTGATGCAGCATTTGTTCATCGGCTCCGCCGCCCGCCACGCCGACCGCGTCGTGATCGACGTGCATCAGGTGCTGTGAGGCCACCTTCCTAACCTCTCCCCGCCCTTTGCGGGGAGAGGTCGACCCGGCTTAGCGCAGCGGAGCCGGGGCGGGTGCGGGGCCTGGCACTGAGGTGCTACGGGAAAGAC
>NZ_QUML01000210.1:0-401 GCF_010907025.1 Rhodopseudomonas sp. BR0G17
AGATACTGTTCTGTCTTTAAAAGCAGGAGATCGAGTATTAATCAGCGGAACAGTGTTTGCTGCACGGGATGCGGCACATCGGAGAATGGTGGAAGCGTTGGAACAAGGGGAAGAACTTCCTTTTGAAATCAAGGGACAAGTGATTTATTATGTCGGCCCTACTCCTCCCAAACCAGGACAGATTATTGGGTCAGCTGGCCCTACCACTAGCGGAAGAATGGATAAATATACCCCTGCTCTGCTTGATAAAGGTTTAAAAGGAATGATTGGAAAAGGTTATCGCAGCCAACAGGTTATTGATTCAATAAAGAAGAAGAAAGCGGTTTATTTTGCTGCTCTTGGAGGAACAGGGGCTTTGATTGCCCAAACAATAAAAGAAGTTGAAGTTATTGCATATGAAG
>NZ_QUML01000211.1:0-400 GCF_010907025.1 Rhodopseudomonas sp. BR0G17
GCTGGCCGGGCAGATCCAGCTCGATGCGCCGCGGCCCGCGATCGGTCCGCGGCAGCGCGACATGCAGCTTGCGGGCCGCCGGCGCCAGGGTCCAGCCCTGCAGCATCAGCGAAATCAGCACCACCACAAAAGCAACGTCGAAATACAAGTAAGCCTTCGACAGACCGACCAGCATCGGGATCGACGCCAGAAAGATCGCGACCGCGCCGCGCAGGCCGACCCAGGCGATGAACAGCCGCTCCCGCCAATTGAAGCGGAACGGTGCCAGACAGACGAACACGGCGACCGGCCGCGCCACCAGCATCAAGGCCAGCGCGATCACCACCGCCGGCCCGATGCTGCCCATCAGCCGCTGCGGCGAGACCAGGAGGCCGAGCAGCACGAACATCACGATCTGCGC
>NZ_QUML01000212.1:0-400 GCF_010907025.1 Rhodopseudomonas sp. BR0G17
GCCGCGACCCGCGCGGACTTCTACGAGCGCGACCAGGGCTCGCGTATGATCCCGCTGTCGTGGCTGAAGGCTCTGCGACAACCCGATGGCCAGCCGTTTCTCGATGCGAGTCTGTCGCGTTACGGCTATCTGCCGAACCCCGCCAACCCCGACGGTCTGCCGGTCGGCTTCACCACGTCCGGCGCCAGCGGCTCCGAGATCGTCGGCATGACCTGCTCGGCTTGCCACACCCGCCAGATCTCCGCCGAAGGGAAGTCGTATCGGATCGACGGCGGACCGGCGATCGTCGACTTCCAGAACTATCTGACCGATCTCGATGCTGCCGCCGGCAGCGCGGTCGCCAGCGATAACGACTTCCAGGCGTTCGCCTCCCGGGTGCTGAAGACCCCCACGCCCGAAC
>NZ_QUML01000213.1:0-400 GCF_010907025.1 Rhodopseudomonas sp. BR0G17
GCCAAGTGCTGGCCGATGCCGGCACCGCCGCCCGCGCCGAACCGATCCGCAGCGAACCAGCGCAGGCCGAGACCACCACGCGCGTCGAACCGATCCGCCCGGTCGAGCCTTCCCCCGCCGCGCCGGTACCAAGCGAACCGGCTATGATCTCGCCCGTGGTTTCAGAAGCTGTCGCGACCGAGCCCACCGCCACGGCTGTAGCGGACCCGGCAACCCCCACTCCGGAACCGGAACCGGTCCTCACGGTCGCCGAAGCGCTGTCCACGCCGCCGGAGGCTCTGGAGCCGGATGTGCTGCCGAACGTGCTGACGCGCACGCGCGCGGTTCCGGCGGAGCAGCCAGCGCCTTCTCCGCAGACGACAGCGTCGGACGAAGCTGCAACCGCAGGGGACGCTCATCC
>NZ_QUML01000214.1:0-399 GCF_010907025.1 Rhodopseudomonas sp. BR0G17
GTCGATATCGAAACCAAATCCAGGTGAGCGGGCGTGCGTGCCAATGATATCCAAGTTTAATGTTGTCGATGCTGGTTGCCGCGGAGCCAATGTTCGAAATTCTTAGATATAGTGAAATTCCGGTTCGATGTGCGTCGAATCCGTTGTGTTTCTTGCCGGTGGGATATGTTGAACATAGCGTTGGCCCCTCCAGTAGGTCGATCCTGAGTCTTGGTCGTCGTCTCAACGCGGAAAAGAGTCCGGATGCCCAAGCGGCGAATAGAGTGCAAAGAAAGGTCATAACGCTGACAACGCCTTGGTTGTCGTTGAGCCATTTGACGAAATCGTTGGACATCTCGTTTCCCATCAGATCACTCGGTGTTTCGCTTGCTCAGAGCCTTACCCCTAAGAGCCGTATGG
>NZ_QUML01000215.1:0-399 GCF_010907025.1 Rhodopseudomonas sp. BR0G17
TGTCGGAGCCGAGGGCATGACGGTTGCGGCTCTTTGCGAAGCGGCGATCACGGTCAGCGACAGCACGGCCGCCAATCTGCTGCTGGACAGTTTTGGCGGGCCGTCCGCGCTCACGGCGTATCTGAGATCGCTGGGCGATCCGGTCACCCGCGTCGATCACAGAGAACTCGAACTGAACATCGTCAGACCAGGCGAAATTCACGACACCACCTCTCCGCGAGCCATGGTTGGAACGCTGCAACGGCTGCTGCTCGGCAGCGCCTTGTCGGCGTCGTCGCGGGCCAGACTGACGACCTGGATGATCGAAGCACGAGATGCCGCGGCGCGGCGCTTACGCGTCGGCCTGCCGAACGGATGGCGGATCGCCAACAAGCCGGGCACATGGGCGAAGATATCGAC
>NZ_QUML01000216.1:0-398 GCF_010907025.1 Rhodopseudomonas sp. BR0G17
GTGTCACGTTGACTATTAGTTACCATATTCATGCAACGCCCCATAACGTCTATTGCAGATCGGGTACGCAGCGCCAGAGCAACGACAACGCGGATCGCTCAGAATCGATGTAGATTGGGAACTCTTGGATACGTCCTGTTGTCGATAAATCGCGAACGGCGACAATCTTTCTCTATCGGAATCGGGTCGGGGCTCTGGCTCCGTCCGAGGAAGTCGCCGGTTTTCTTGATCCATCTTCCAACGGGAGACGTCGCCGTGGTTGGCCGATGTAGAGTTCAGCTCTGGTTGCCACGTTCGTCTTATTGACGTCATCGAATTCAACCAGTCCACATATTCGAGCAAATGGTGCCAATCGCCATCGTTGCGCGCGAGCCTCGACACATCACGCCATACAACGG
>NZ_QUML01000217.1:0-398 GCF_010907025.1 Rhodopseudomonas sp. BR0G17
AACTACGTCCGTCTCAGGTCGAACGAGCGAGGCTAGGTCCGGCCGTCCGGAGACAGTTTCGGACATGCTTATCCGCGCGGTCGGAAGAAACGTCTCGAGTTATTGTTCTCCCTACCACCGCAGCACGAAGGTGCGCGGCCCCAACGCCGCCGCGCCCCAATCACAATCCGATTCCTCGCCCTCTGCCGAAGTCGATGCCGTGATGGAAGCCTAACTCCATGCCGATGCTGCTTCCCGAATCGAAATTGATGCCGAGTTCGCGCTTACGGCCGCGGGGATGGGTTCAAGCTGCTGATCGCGTTCAAGACTTTTCGCCATGTCGCCCATCTCGGCGCGGGTGGATTGGTAGGCGTACGTGTCACCGGCTTGATACTGGCGGCGCTTGCCTGGTCGAGCGT
>NZ_QUML01000218.1:0-398 GCF_010907025.1 Rhodopseudomonas sp. BR0G17
CCTCCTGGGCGCGGTTGATCGCTTCCTCGGCATCGCGCGCGTGACGCGGCGCGCTCACCGCGCCGATCGACACGGTGGCCGACACAGGGCCGGACCGCGTCGGCACGATCTCGCCACCGACCGCCGCGAGAAATCGCCCCACCGCGATTTGCGCATCGTCAATGGAGCAGTTCTTCAGAACCAATCCGAATTTGTTGCCAGGGACCCGACCGAGCTGGTCGCCGGCACGCAGCCGGCTGCGGATCCGCCCGGCGATCGTCGAGATGACTTCGTCGGCGACGTCGAATCCGAACGAATCGTTGACCCGCGCCAAATGGTCGATGCCGACCAGCATGAACGACAGGCTGGTGCGAAACCGCGCGGACTCTTCAATCGCCTCGGCGAGCGCCGCGATCAGA
>NZ_QUML01000219.1:0-398 GCF_010907025.1 Rhodopseudomonas sp. BR0G17
CTCGACAGTGTGGATCTAAAAAAATCCGAACCTGCAGTCATCGAAATCCGCAAGGCTGCAACGGAACTGAAGGAGAAGATCGTTGAGAACAACAGAGTTCTTCCGGTTCTAACCTTAAAGGACTCGCCTTCTATCGCTCTCGTGATTGTCGCGATCCTCCAGTTCTTGTGGCTTAACGACAAAGAGGTAAGAAGATTCTTAGACGGGATAATCGGGATCACAAATTGAAAAGCGTCTGAAGCAACGGGGCAAGCCAGATAGTATTGCGTGCCCGTGTAACCCGCCTCAAATTATCGGTCTGGATGAAGTGCCCAAATCCAACCTCACCAAAGATCAAATCATCCAGAGATTTTTCATTCAAGCAGTGCAGCAGCTCAACCATCGAGCGAACTTGAACC
>NZ_QUML01000021.1:0-96838 GCF_010907025.1 Rhodopseudomonas sp. BR0G17
CACCACCCCAAGCTCCGCGACGACTACAACGCCCTTCGTCTGCAAGGAAAACCCGGAAAGGTCGCGCTCATCGCAATCGCCCGAAAACTGCTCGTCACAGCCAACGCACTCGTCAAAGCCGACACGCAATATCAAGGTAAGACCCTTGACACATGAGACAGTCGCCGGGTTCGCCGCTGCGCGGCGCCCCGGAATGACGGTCGATGCTTCACCAGTCCCGTCATGCGCGGGCTTGACCCGCGCATCCATCATCTTGAAGAGATGGATCGCCGGACCTCGTCCGGCGATGACGTGACGTGTGTGGCGAGCGCCCGACGCCGGAATGTTCGGAGAGCGCCCACGTCCAACGCGAGACCCGAGGACGCGCGACATGACTCTCAAACTGTTCGAACTGGTCGGGGCCGATGTGGGCCGGCCGTTTTCGCCGTTCGTGTGGCGGACGCGGATGGCGCTGGCCCACAAGGGGCTGCGGGCGGAGACGATTCCGTGGCGCTTCACCGATAAGGCGGCGATCGCGCCGTACGGCTCCGAGAAAGTGCCGGTGCTGCTCGACGGCGACAAGACGATCGCCGACTCCTGGGCGATCGCCAACTACCTCGAAGACGCCTATCCGGATCTGCCGTCGCTGTTCGGTGGCGACGGCGGCCGGGCGATGGCGCGGATGCTGAACTGGTGGGGCGATCTTGCGATCGTCGGCGGCCTGTTTCCGCTGATCGTCGCCGACATCGCCCAGCGGCTCGATCCGGACGACGCGGTGTATTTTCGGCAGTCGCGTGAGGCGCGGCTGAAAAAGTCGCTGGAAGAGACCGCCGCGACCCGCGATCGCGCGGTCGAGGGCTTCCGCAAGTCGCTCGACCCGCTACGGCTGACGCTGAAGACGCAAGCCTTCATCGGCGGCGCCGCGCCGAACTACGCCGACTACATCGTGTTCGGCGGCTTCCAATGGGCTCGGGTCGTCAGTGACTTCCAGCTGCTGCAGAGCGACGATCCGGTCTATGCCTGGCGCGAGCGGCTGCTCGACGCCTTCGGCGGCCTGGCCCGGGCCACGCCCGGTTATCCGGTCTGAGCTGCAGCGCGCGACCGAGTCTGCCAGTCGGCGAGGCCGCGCGACAGCTCCTCGCGCCCGACCAGCGCGGCAAACTGGGCGCGTTCGACCAACAGGCCCTCGTCGATCGACAGATTCAGGCCACGCGTTGCGGCGGTGAGCACCGCTGCGACTGCGCCCGGCGGATGCCGGATGATCTGCCGGGCCAGCGCATCCGCCGCGTTCAGCAACTCGCCATGCGACACCACGCGATTGACCAAGCCGATCGCCAACGCATGCGCGGGGGAAAACGGCTCGCCGGTCAGCAGCAGCTCCAGCGCCCGCTTGCGGCCGGCGAGGCGCGGCAGGCGCTGGGTGCCGCCGAAGGTCGGAGGCATCGCCAGCTTGATCTCCGGCTTTGCGAAGCGGGCGCGATCGCTTGCCACCGCCAGATGCACCGCCTCGGTGATCTCGCAGCCGCCGCCATAGGCGAGGCCGTTTACCGCGGCGATCACCGGCTTGGAGAAGCTTTCCAGCCGCGCCGTCATGGTCTGGCCGCGGCGGACGAAGTCGCGCACCGCGTGGTCGGCGCCGCGCGCGACGCTGCCGGAGAACTCGGCGATGTCGGCGCCGGCCGAGAATGCCCGCTCGCCTGCGCCGGTGAGGATCACGGCGCGGATCGCGTCATCCACTTCGATCGTGTCCAACCGCTGCATCAGCCGGTCGATCAGTGCGTAGTTCAGCGCGTTCAGCTTGTCGGGGCGGTTCAGCGTGAGCAGCGCGACGCCGTCGCGCAGCTCGATCGGGATCAGCTCTGTCATGTCGTGGCCTCCATCGGTCACCCGATGGCTACCGCGGGCATCGCGTTGTGTATATTCACTGGTCGGTATACATGCGCGAGATGACCGTCCGAATGACAGCTGCAGCTTTGAAAACCCGCGAGGGCAATACCACGCGAGAGCGCATCGTCGCGGCCGCCGCCAAGCTGTTCTATGCCGAAGGCATCCGCGCCGTCGGCGTCGACGCGGTGGCGGAAAAGGCCGGCGTCACCAAGCGGACGCTGTATTATCACTTCCGCAGCAAGGACGATCTCGTCGCGGCGTATCTCGAAGGCCGCGATCAACCAAACCTAGCGCTGTTCCGGCAATGGTTCGAGGAGACGCCGGGCGCGCTGCCCGCCAAGGTCGAAGGCATTTTCCGCAATCTCGCGCGGGCTGCGCGGCATCCGAAATGGAAAGGCTGCGGTTTCCTGCGCACCTCGGCCGAACTCGCCAATCTGCCCGGCCACCCGGCGATCAAGATCGGCGCCGCGCACAAGAAGAAGTTCGAGCGCTGGCTGCGCGAGACCTTCGCCGAGGCCGGCATCGCTACGCCTGAGGAACTTGCCCGGCAGATGCTCCTGCTGCTCGATGGCTCGTTCGCGGTGGTGCTGCTGCATCGGGATGCCAGCTACATGGAGACCGCAGGCGCGGCGGCAGCCAAGCTGGTGGCGGCAGCCTTGCCGGCGCGTGCGAGCGGGCCGCGGCGCGCGGCGAAAGTCAGCGCGTCTCGCACCCAGAGCTGAGGAACGGGACGTCGGGTCGGCGGTTGAGGGGGCGGTTCGCCGCCCACCTCTCCCACGGAGCCGCCCGATGAATTTCGTTCCGGTGTTTGCCGCGCTCGCGTTCCTCGCCGTTGCGGCATGGCCTGCCGCGGCCCAGCCGGCGAACTCGCCGCATCATGCGGCTTTACGGGCCGATCCGCAGCCGCTCAGCGACGCCGACAAGCAGTTCCTGGCGTTCGCGGCTGAAGACAATCAGGCCGAGATTCAGCTCTGTCTGTTGGCTGAGAAGCGCGCCGTCGACCCGGCTCTCAAAGCGTTCGCGCGGTTGATGGTGAATGATCACGTTGCGATCGAGAGCCGGCTGGCCGCGCTCGCCAACGACGATCAGGCGCAGTTGCCGGACGGCGTGGGCGATGAGGGCGAACGCACCCGTGCCGAGTTGAAGGCGCTCGCCGGCGATCAGTTCGATCGCCAGTTCCTCGCGGCGCAGATCGAGGATCACAGCAAGGACATCGAGAAGTTCTCGCAAGCTGCCGATCGCGGCAGCGAAGGTGCGAGCCGCTTTGCATCCGAGACGCTGCCGATCCTGCGCCAGCATCTGGCGCTCGCGCGCGCCGTGCAGACGCAGTTGAACGCGGCCGAGTAACCGACCTTCGGTCCGGAACGATCGCCTCAGGCGGCGGTTGCCGCTGACATCCACAGGATCACAGCCATGACCAATACGATCTCCCGCAGAGGTGTCGTCGGCGGAGCGGGTGCCGGCATGCTCGGCGTCGCGGCCGCGCCCGCATTTGCCAAGGACGCTCAGACCATGACCGACGCCGCCCCGCTGCAGGACCCGACCTCGAAGTATCCGAAGCCGCCGTTCGAGCGGCAATCGCAGCCGTGGCCGGGATTGGCGTCGAAGATGAATCCGCGCCCTGACCACGGTGAGCAGAGCTACAAGGGCTCGGGCCGGCTCACGGGCCGTAAAGCGCTGATCACCGGCGGCGACAGCGGCATGGGCCGCGCCGCCGCGATCGCGTTCGCGCGGGAAGGCGCCGACGTTGCGATCAACTATCTGCCGGCCGAAGAGGACGAGGCGCAGGAGGTGATAAAGCTGATCAAGGATGCGGGCCGCAACGGGGTGGCGATCCCCGGCGATCTGCGCGACGAGCAGTTCTGCAATCAACTGGTCGAGCGCGCGGTGGAGAGCCTCGGCGGCCTCGACATCGTCGTCAACAATGCCGCCCGGCAGCAGACCCGCGCGTCGATCCTCGACGTCAGCTCCGAGGATTTCGACGCCACGATGAAGACCAACATCTACGCGCCGTTCTGGATCATCAAGGCGGCGCTGCCGCACCTGAAGCCGGGCTCGTGCATCATCGGCACCTCGTCGGAGCAGGCGGCCGATCCGTCGCCGGATCTCTACGACTACGCCCAGACCAAGGCCGCGACCACCAACTACGTCCGCTCGCTCGCCAAGCAACTCGCGCCCAAGGGCATCCGCGTCAACGCGGTGGCGCCAGGCCCGATCTGGACGCCACTGCAGGTCTCGGGTGGTGCGACGATGGAGAAGCTGGAGAAGTTCGGCAGCATGGCGCCGATGGGGCGCCCGGGCCAGCCGGCCGAGCTCGGCTCGATCTACGTCCAGCTCGCCGCCAGCGATGCCAGCTACGCGACCGGCCAAGTGTATGGTGCGATGGGCGGCGGTGGACTGCCGTAACGATTACGCTCCGTCGAAGCGTCGAAGGCCTCCGATGTCTCCCGTCATTGCGAGCGAAGCGAAGCAATCCAGCTCCGTGGACGAAGCTCCTGGATTGCTTCGTCGGCTATCGCCGCCTCGCAATGACGTTGCGAGATCATGACGAGAGATCGTCCGTTCAGCCCTGTTGATCAGGCTGGCACCGGCGCAAATCGTCCGCGGGTCTGCAGGACATCGAGCACGCCGTGCAGGTCCGGCAGCACCGCGGCGCATTTGCCGCGTGTGGCGGCGTCGGGCTGCAGCAGGTCCGGCACCATCAGCGTGATGGTGCCGGCCGTGAAGGCTGAGGCGACTCCGACGCTGGAATCTTCCACCGCGACGCAACGTGCCGTCGGCACGCCGAGCCGGTCGGCGGCGAGCAGATATAGATCCGGTGCCGGTTTGCCGTGGGCGACATCGTCCCGCGTGAGGATGGTGCCAAACCGCGCGCGGATGCCGGCGAGCGTCAGGTGCATATCAGCCGTCTTGCGCGACGACGACGTCACCACCGCGACCGGACAGCGGGCGTCATCCAGCGCATCGAGCAGCTCGCAGGTGCCGGGCTTCACCGGCAGGCCTTGCGCGAACCGCGCGTCGCGCTTGGCGACGAAGGCGCGGTTGATGTCGGACAGCGGCAGCGTCTCGCCGTAGCGCGCGACCAGCAGCGCCTGGCACTCCGGCCCCGGCAGCCCGACCATCGACTCGCATGTCTTTGTCGCATCCGGCAGCCCGAACGCGTTGAGCACCTCGGTCAGGCTTTCCAGATACACGCGCTCGGTATCGACCAGCGTGCCGTCCATATCGAGCAGCACCGCTGCGATCAGCCAGTCCTGTGCGACCTTCACGATGTGCGGCTCGCCTTCGCCATCGCGCGCAAGCAGTCCGGGCACAGGCAATCCGTCGCATCCGACGGCAGCGGCATCGTCGCCGGCTCCGCCGCGCACCAGCAGCCCTTGTCCATCGTGCACGAAAACTCGGCGCCGCAGCCGGCGCAGATCAACCGCCGCGGCGGCGGTGCAGGCGTGTCGGACGAGGTTGGGCGGAGCGGCATGAGCAACGATCGGTGAACGCTGGTTGAAACACGCTCGCAGCGTACTCCGCCTGGGCCGCGATGCAATACGCGGAAGGTCGCGGAGCGGAGGGGCGTGCGGCAGTCAGGATCAAGAGAACGGGCGCGATCTCTCCACCTGTCATTCCGGGGCGCTCGCGCAGCGAGCGAAACCCGGAATCCCGCTGTGCAGGGCGAAGGGCCTCAACGCAGAACACCTCGAGATTCCGGGTTCGCGCCCTTTCGGGCGCGCCCCGGAATGACGGTGTGAGGAGGCGTTGCCGCCGACTACCCCTTCGTGATCGCGTCCACCTCGGCCATCTCCTCCACCGTCAGCTTCCAGCTCGCGGCCTTGACGTTCTGCTCGATCTGTTCCGGCGTAGTGGCGCCGGCGATCACGCTGGAGACTTGCGGGCGGCAGGCGAGCCAGGAGAACGCCAGTTCGAGCAGCGAGTGGCCGCGCGCTTCGGCGAACGCCTTCAGCTTGTCGACCAGGTCGAGATTGGCCTCGGTGAAGTAGCGGTCGCGGATCGCCGGCATCTTGGCGAAGCGAGTGTGCGCCGGCGCTTCGGTGCCGCGCTGATACTTGCCGGTGAGAAGGCCGCTCGCCAGCGGGAAGAACGGCAGCAGGCCGAGCTTGTATTCCTGCGCGGCCGGCAGCAGGTCCTTCTCGATGTCGCGCACCACCAGGCTGTATTCGTCCTGGCAAGACACATAGCGATGTGTGCCGAGCGCACGCGCGACGTACTCCGCCTCGGCGATCCGCCATGCCGGGAAATTCGAATTGCCGATGTAACGCACCTTGCCGGCGCGGATCAGGTCGTCGAGCGCGCGCAACGTCTCGTCGATCGGCGTCAGCGGATCGTAATCGTGCTGCTGATACAGGTCGATCCAATCGGTCTTCAGCCGCTTCAGGCTGGCTTCGACCGCCCCGACGATGTAGCGCCGCGACGCGCCCTGCTTGGTGCCGTCGGTCGCCATCGGCTTGCAGAACTTGGTCGCCAGCACGATGTCCTTGCGGCGATCGCCGAGCACGTTGCCGAGCACGGTCTCGGAGCCGCCCATGCCGGCATAGATGTCGGCGGTGTCGAACAGCGTGACGCCGAGGTCGATCGCCTTGTGGATCACCTTCTTCGAGGTTTCGGGGTCGGTGCGCTGGCCGAAATTGTTGCAGCCGAGGCCGACGACCGAGACCCGCAGGCCGCTGCCGCCGAGATTGCGAATGTCCATGAAGTGTCCTTGAGAGGTGCGTGGAGCCGCCCATTGTGGCGCGCGCGCTGCAGCGCCGCAAGGCACCGCCCCGATCACACAAGCGTCAAGCGGCGTCGCCGGCGAGTGTCGCGAAGGCCATTCTACTCTAGCGCGTTCGCCTGTTACTCCGCGTCCCGCTCGCGCGAGACGCCAGAGGCGAGATCTACGTTCGTTGCTTTGCTCACGCCGCTCCAGGCAGTCATTCCGGGGCACGCGCGTCAGCGCGTGAGCCCGGAATCTCGCAGTTTGGGGCACGGCGGGCGGCCTACATCTTCGGGATTCCGGGTTCGCTCGCTTGCGCGATCGCCCCGGAATGACGGCTTGTGGCAGTGCGTGAGTGAAGCGCGCCCTACGCCGCTTCCGGCTGCACGTCGGGCGTCGTCACCGGCGCTGCGGCGGGGCGCGGGGCGATGGCGCCGCGCATGCCGGCGCGGCGGGCGGCTTCGCACATCCGGCGCACCGACTGCTCGGCGTTGCGGGTGATTTGTTTGCGGTCGGCGTCGATCGAGGTCGCGACCGCATCGCCCCAGCTGACGGTGACGTCGATCGCGCCGGCCGACAGCAGCTCGACGAAATGCGGAATCAGCTCGGCGTCGCCGTACCACGCCACGCGCTGGCGCAGTTCGCGGCCGATCGGCAGGCCGCCGAAGCCGGTATACGTCACCGCCATCGGCTGCACCGCGACGCGGGCGCCGACCTGTTCGCCGATCGCGTGGTGCACCGCGCCGACCAGCGCCGAGCGGAACGGCAGCACACGGCTGCCGTCGGATGAGGTGCCCTCGGCGAACAGCACCATGGTGTCGCCGTCCTGCAGCCGCGCGCCGATCTCGCGCGTGGCCTCGCCGGTGCGATGCCGGGCCTGGCGATCGATGAACACGGTGCGCTGCCAGCGTGCGAGCGCGCCGAACACCGGCCAGCCGGCGACTTCGCTCTTGGCGATGAACGACACCGGCGCCACCGCGGAGATCACGCAGATGTCGAGCCAGGAGACGTGATTGGACAGGATCAGCACCGGGCCGTCGCAGCGGCGGCCGACCTGATGAATGCGCACGCCGATCAGCGCGCAGACGATGCGATGATACAGCTGCGGAATCGTGCGCTGGGCGCGCCAGCCGAACCGGATCGCCAGCAGATGCACCGGCAGCAGGGACAACGTCAGCGGCACGACGGCGGCAATGACGAGGATGAATCGCAGCATGGCAATAACTTTGCGCCGCTCAAAAAGGTGCGGCCCCGGTCAGACGCGGCGACTGACGGGGACCGCTGGGGACGTTGATCGGCGACGGGGGGCCTCGATCAGACGCGAGCGGACCCTAACGGTAGTTTGTTACACGGCGGTGACGCGTCAACTACATCTTAACGTGTGAGGCGAGCCGCGGCCGCGGGCGCACTTCTCCGCTGAAAATACCGCTTAGTTGGCGGCCGGCGCGACGCGCAAGAGTCGCCCGGTATCGCTGTCGGTCAGGAGCCACAGCGCGCCGTCCGGCCCCTGGCGCACGTCGCGAATCCGCTCGTCCAGCGTCTGCAGCAACCGCTCTTCGCCGGTGATCTTGTCGCCGTCGAGCGACAGCCGCACCAGCATCTGTCCGGACAGCGCGCCGACGAACAGGCTGCCGGTCCAGGTCGGAAACAGCTTGCCGGTGTAGAACGCCATGCCGCTCGGCGAGATCGACGGCACCCAGTACTTTGCCGGCTGCTGCATGCCCGGCTTGGCGGTCGCCTCGTGGATCTTGGCGCCGCTATAGTCGATGCCGTAGCCGATCACCGGCCAGCCGTAATTCTCACCCTTGCGGATGATGTTGACCTCGTCGCCGCCACGCGGACCGTGCTCGACCTCCCACAGCTTGCCGTCGGCAGGGTTGAAGGCGAGGCCTTGCGGATTGCGGTGGCCGAGGCTCCAGATTTCGGGCTTGGCGCCGTCGCGGCCGGCGAACGGATTGCCGTCCGGCACGCTGCCGTCGGGCGCGATGCGAACGATCTTGCCGAGATGATTGGACAGGCTCTGCGCCTGGTCGCGATACGCGTAGTGCTCGCCGAGCGTGACGAACAGATTGCCGCTGCCGTCCTGTGCGATCCGGCAGCCATAGTGATTGCCGGACGACAGCGGCCCCTGCTGGCGGAAGATCACCTTGATGTCGTTCAGCCGCGGTGCATCGCCGGCGTCGAGAGACGCGCGTGCCACCGCGGTCCGGCCGCCGTTGCCGTCGCGCTCGGCGTAGCACAGGTAGATCGTGTGGTTGCTGGCGATGTCCTTGTCGGCCGCGACGTCGAGCAGGCCGCCCTGGCCCGAGGCCCACACCTCGGGCACGCCCTGCAGCGGCTTCGAGACCTGGCCTTGCGGCGTCACCAGCCGCAGACGGCCGGGGCGCTCGGTCACCAGCATCCGGCCATCAGGCAGAAACGCCAGACCCCAGGGGTGTACCAGCTTCTGCGCCACGGTCTGGACGGTCAGCGGGCCGGCAGAGGATTCGTAAGTGGTGATTTCGCCGCGGCTGGCGGTCACGATCAGCAGCGAGGCGAGCAGCGCGGTGGCTGCGCTCAGCGTACCGGAAACCCAGACGATCGGAGCCTTCATCGCACTGCCTCCTCGCAGGATGGCCGTCGCGGCTGCGGTGCGGCGCGCCAGTCAACGCGCCGTGATGGGAAAGGATCGTTGCCGAGCCGATCAGAGCGCGAAAGGCGTCCCCATGCCGCAGGCCGGCCCGCATTGGGTCGACAGCAGCGTCAGCGCGAGGATGGTGCCGAGCGAGGCGACCGCGATGACCAGCGAGGCGGCGACGGCTCGAACCAGACGGGGAGAGGTGACGGGCGCGGCGGGGCGGATGAAGCCGGAGGCCGTGCCGGACGACGAAAGCATGACTCGAAATCCTCGAACCAAACGCCGGCGAATCACCGGCATTGTGGATTGTCGTGCGATCACGGGCGTTTATGCGGCGCCGAAGGGCGCCAATCATGGTCAAATCGCGGCGGAATTCGAGCGCCGCGGCCGGGCTTAGGCCTCGGCCGCGAAGCTGGTCGGGTCGGCCGCAATGGTTTCCGGGGTCCAATCCATGGTGATGAAGCCCGGGGTCTGCTCCACCCGCCGCAGCCACGCATTCACCGCCGGAAACGTCGACAGGTCGAAATCGCACTGGTCGGCGACGTGGGTGTAGCCGTACAGCGCGATGTCGGCGATGGTGAGCTGGCCGGCCGCGAAGTAATCGTTGGTCTTCAGATGATTTTCCATCACCTGCAGCGCCGCATAGCCGCGCTCCAGCCAATCCTCCAGCGCGTGGGTCTGCAGGTCGCGGCCGCCCTTGACGAGGCACAGCCAGAAATACGCCGAGCCGATATTCGGCTCGAGCGCATGCTGTTCGAAGAACATCCATTGCAGCGCTTCGGCGCGGTCCATCCGGGTGTCCGGCGCCAGCGAGGTGCCGACGGCGAGATACCACAGGATCGCGTTGGATTCGGCGAGGTAGCGGCCCGGCGCGGTTTCCAATAGCGGCACCTGGCCACTCGGATTCTTGGCGAGGAAATCGGGCGTGCGGCTTTCGCCGCGCAGGATATCGACCTCGACCGCACGGTAGGGGGCATCGAGAAGCGCCAGCGCAAGGCGAACCTTGTAGCTGTTTCCCGATCGCTGCATCGAATAGAGCTTGTACATCCTGAAGGTCGCTTCGCTCTCCCTGCCGCCGGCATCTGCCGCGCCTAACGCGGCTAAACAATGATGTCCCCCGGCAGGCCCCGCAAGCCCCAAGCGCTGGAAAGGGTCGAAATCCCATGCCGCATTGCACAGGGTGCAGCGGCACCGCGAAAATCCCGCCGCAGCGACCGGTTTCGTCTTTTCGCTATGCGAAATCGGGCGGGTGCGCGCGATGCCGCGCATGACTGGCAACTGCCGTTCTCAGCAAGGGGACGCGCGGCCTCTCCTGATGGTTGTGCCGACCACCACACAATGCCGCTATTCCCGCAAGCTTCTTGCGATGCAACGTGGCGGCGCTTAGTGTGGGGATATTCCCGTCAGAGATGGAAGAGTCGCGCCAAATGCCGACTCATGACGGCTGCAAGGAGAAGACGATGCCGTTCCTCGCCACCGCGCTCGATCGTGTGAAGCCGTCCGCGACCATCGCGGTCACGGACAAAGCGCGTGAGCTGAAAGCGGCCGGGCGCAACGTCATCGGCCTGGGCTCCGGCGAGCCGGACTTCGATACTCCCGCCAACATCAAGCTGGCGGCGATCCATGCGGTCGAGGCCGGCAAGACCAAGTACACCGCCGTCGATGGCATTCCGGAGCTGAAGCAGGCGATCATCGCCAAGTTTCAGCGCGAGAACGGCCTGACCTACAAGCCGAACCAGATCATCGTCGGCACCGGCGGCAAGCAGGTGCTGTACAACGCGCTGATGGCGACCATCAATCCGGGTGACGAGGTGATCATCCCGGCGCCGTATTGGGTCAGCTATCCGGAGATGGTCGCGCTCGCCGGCGGCGAAAGCGTGCCGGTGGTGTGCACCGCCGAGTTCGGCTTCAAGCTGCAGCCGGCGGCGCTCGAAGCGGCGATCACGCCGAAGACCAAGTGGATCATCCTCAACTCGCCGTCGAACCCGACCGGCGCGGCCTACAGCCGTGCCGAGCTGAAGGCGCTCACCGACGTTCTGGTCAAGCACCCGCATGTCTGGGTGATGACCGACGACATGTACGAGCACCTCGTCTATGACGATTTCGAGTTCACCACCCCGGCGCAGATCGAGCCGAAGCTGTTCGATCGCACCCTGACGGTGAACGGCGTGTCGAAGTCGTATTGCATGACCGGCTGGCGGATCGGCTACGCCGGCGGCCCGGCCGAGCTGATCAAGGCGATGTCGACGATCCAGTCGCAGTCGACCTCGAACCCGTGCTCGATTGCCCAGTGGGCCGCCGTCGAGGCGCTTAATGGTCCGCAGGACTTCATCGACGCGCACAACAAGGTGTTCAAGGAGCGCCGCGACCTGGTCGTGTCGATGCTGAACCAGGCGGCCGGCATCGACTGCCCGCGTCCGGAGGGGGCGTTCTACGTCTATCCGTCATGCGCCGGCACCATCGGCAAGACCGCGCCGTCGGGCAAAAAGATCGAGACCGATCAGGACTTCGTCACCGAGCTCCTGGAAGCGGAAGGCGTGGCGGTGGTGCAGGGCTCGGCGTTCGGTCTTGGCCCGGCGTTCCGCATCTCCTACGCCACCAAGACTTCGGATCTCGAGGATGCCTGCAAGCGCATTCAGCGGTTCTGTGGAAATTTGCGGTA
Organism: Rhodopseudomonas sp. BR0G17; assembly: GCF_010907025.1. NCBI lineage: Bacteria > Pseudomonadati > Pseudomonadota > Alphaproteobacteria > Hyphomicrobiales > Nitrobacteraceae > Rhodopseudomonas > Rhodopseudomonas sp. BR0G17. The sequence continues at coordinate 11,851 of NZ_QUML01000021.1, forward strand.
AACAATTCATTAACAATCCGCAACGTTCACAGGATTCGTTCCAAAACTGCGAAAGCGCCTTGTTTTGGACAAGACGCTTCCTTTTTGTCGCCGTCGCAATCTCAATCCACATGTGGAGTGTGCTTCTATGTTTACCCTCAGACAGTTCGGTCTCGCTGCGGTCGCGTTGGTCGCCTCGATCGCGAGCGCGAGCGCTCAAGAGCGGGTGCAGGTTGGCGTGATCGAATGCGCCGGCGGCCCGAACGTCGGTTATGTGGTCGGTTCGACCACCCAGCTCGAGTGCCTGTTCCGGACCGACGGCCGTCGTCCCGAGCCGTACATTGCGCACGTTCAGCGCATCGGCGTCGACCTCGGCTTCACCCAGAACACCGGCCTGGCCTGGGCCGTGTACGCCCCGACCCGTCGCGTCGGCCGCGGTGACCTCGGCGGCAGCTACGGTGGCGTTGGCGCCAACGCGTCGTTCGGCTTCGGCGTCGGCGGCAACCTGCTGATCGGCGGTTCGAACAACGCCTTCGCGCTGCAGCCGCTCAGCCTGCAGGGCCAGACCGGTCTCAACGCGACCGCGGGCATCGTCGACGTGCAGCTGCTGCCGGCCCCGATCGCCAAGAAGCACTATCGTAAGCATCACCGTCACCATCACTAAGTGACAGCGTTTACGAAGCATTAGCGTCGTAACGAAAAGGGCCCGCCAGCGCGGGCCCTTTTTGCGTCTGGACGATGCTGTACGCTCGGACACTCGGTCTTGCCGCTACGCCGGGTGTCATTGAAGATTTGCCGATGCTGTGACTAGATGGCGCGCACTAGTTCGCGCGTTCGCCCGAATCGGGTCGTCTTCCGCATCACCTTCCCACGTCGGAGATCTTCGCTATGCGCCGCCTCTCACTTCTCGCCGGCCTCGCCGCCGCCGCGCTGATAACAACCGCCGCCAATGCTCAACAGGGCCGGGTGCGTGTCGGCATGCTCGAATGCCGCGGCGGTGCCAGCATGGGTTTCATCGTCGGTTCGGTGACCAATCTCGGCTGCGTCCTGCGCAGCGAAGGGCGGCCGGACACGCCCTATGTCGCCACCATCCGCAAGGTCGGTCTCGACATTGGTATCACCCCGGAAACCGCGCTCGGCTGGGCGGTGTTCGCGCCGGTCGAACGCTTCGGCCCCGGCGACCTCGCTGGTAACTACGCGGGCGCGCAAGGCTCGGCTTCGGTCGGCGTCGGCCTCGGTGCCAACGTGCTGATCGGCGGCTCGGCGAATTCGATCGCGCTGCAGCCGGTCAGCCTGCAGGGCCAGACCGGCGTCAACGTTGCGGTCGGCCTGCAGGAACTCGAACTGCGCCCGGGCCGCTAACTAACAGCGCGCCCGCCAGATCAATTCCTGTTTTGCAACATTGCGCTGCGATGCAAACGCGTCGCAGCGCAAATTTTTGATGTCCTTGATCCTGCTCAACACCGACATCATCGCGTCCTAATTTTTCGCGCTTGCCAAGTGTCGTGTGTTGCGAAAGCATCACGTCTTGCCGACCCAATCACGGGCCGAGCTCCAGATAGAAGGAGGCGGCGATGGGACAAGACGTCAGAAGTCCCCGTGGTCCCCGGTGCATCGCACTGGTGGGCCCATTCCAAAGCGGAAAAACCACACTACTTGAAGCGATCCTGGCACGAACCGGTGCCATCCCGCGGGCCGGCTCGGTCGATGCGGGCACCTCGCACGGCGACTCCAGCCCCGAGGCGCGCCAACACAAAATGGGCCTCAGCCTGACCGCCGTCACCACCCAGTTCATGGGTGAGAGCTACACCTTCCTCGATTGTCCCGGCTCCGTCGAATTCGCGCACGACATGCGCGCGGCGCTTCCCGCCGTCGACGCCGCCGTGGTGGTGTGTGAAGCCGACGAGCGCAAGCTGCCGCAGTTGCAGCTGATCCTGCGCGAACTCGAAGATCTCGGCATTCCCAGATTTTTGTTCCTGAACAAGATCGACCGCGCCAACAAACGCATTCGCGAAGTGCTCGACAGTCTGCAGCCGGCCTCGCGTATCCCGCTGGTGCTGCGCCAGATTCCGATCTGGAACGGCGACCTGATCGCCGGTTACGTCGATCTCGCGCTGGAGCGAGCCTTCGTCTATCGGGAGCACAAGCCTTCCGAAGTGGTCGACCTCGAAGGTGGCAATCTCGACCGCGAGAAGGAAGCGCGGTTCTCGATGCTCGAGAAGCTCGCCGATCACGACGACGCGCTGATGGAGCAACTGCTCGACGACATCCAGCCGCCGCGCGATGCGGTGTTCGATGATCTTGCGCGCGAACTGCGTGAAGGTGTGATCTGTCCAGTGCTGCTCGGCTCGGCGCTCCGCGAGAACGGCGTGCTGCGTCTTCTCAAAGCGCTGCGTCACGAGGCGCCCGACGTCACCGAAACCGCGGCGCGCCTCGGCGTCACCGCCGGCAAGGATGCGGTCGGCTACGTCTTCAAGACCCAGCATCTGCAGCACGGCGGCAAGCTGTCGCTGGCCCGGCTGTTCGCCGGCACGCTCGCCGACGGCGATAATGTGCAGTCGTCGGCCGGTGAGGCGTCGCGCGTCTCCGGCATCCAGACGGTCGGCGGCGGCCACGACAGCAAACGCTCGTCGGCGACGGCCGGCGAAGTCGTCGCGCTCGGCAAGCTCGATGCGATCAAGACCGGCGACACCTTCGGCAACGGCAAGGCTGCGCCGGCCTCGCTGGTCGAAGTCACGGCTGCGCCGCCGGTGCTGGCGATGGCGCTCGCCGCTACGGATCGCAAGGACGACGTCAAGCTCGGCCAGGCGCTGCAGCGGCTGAACGAGGAAGATCCCTCGCTCACCATCGTGCACGATCCGCAGAGCCACGAGATGGTGCTGTGGGGACAGGGCGAGATGCATCTGCGTGTGGCGTTGGAGCGGCTGCACGATCGCTACGGCGTCACCGTGAAGTCGCATGCGCCGGGGATCGGCTATCGCGAGACCATCCGCAAGCCGGTCACTCAGCGCGGCCGCCACAAGAAACAGTCCGGCGGCCATGGCCAGTTCGGCGATGTGGTCCTCGACATCAAGCCGCTGCCGCGTGGTGAGGGCTTCGCCTTCGCCGAGACCGTGGTCGGCGGCGCGGTGCCGCGCAACTACATGGGCGCGGTGGAGGAGGGCGTGATCGATGCCCTGCGTGCCGGACCGCTCGGCTTCCCGGTGGTCGACGTCCACGTCACCTTGACCGACGGCTCGTATCACAGCGTGGATTCGTCCGACATGGCGTTCCGTACCGCGGCGCGGATCGGCATCGCCGAGGCGCTGCCACAGTGCCAGCCGGTGCTGCTGGAGCCGATCCACACCGTCGAGATCGTGTGCCCGACCGAGGCGACCGCCAAGGTCAACGCCATCCTGTCCGGGCGGCGGGGCCAGATCCTCGGCTTCGACACCCGCGAGGGCTGGCCGGGTTGGGACATGGTGCGCGCCACCATGCCGGAGGCGGAGATCGGTGACCTGATCGTCGAACTGCGCTCGGCCACGGCCGGTGCCGGCAGCTTCACCCGCACCTTCGACCATATGGCTGAAGTCAGCGGGCGGACCGCCGACCAGATCGTTGCGGCCCACCGCCAGGCGGCGGCCTGACCCTAGGAACATCAGCGGGGCGGAACGTCTTCCGCCCCGCTCACTAAAATATGACTGCTCCGAAGCGGCTAGAGTGATGTCTCAGACATCACTCTAGCCGTTTTTTGTTTGCTTGATGCCATTCGAAGCATCATATTGGCGTCTTCAGACATCAGAGTTCATGCTTCATCCATGATGACCGCAGCCCAATTGCGCGCCGCGCGCGCGCTGCTTGGCATCGACCAGCGCACGCTGGCCGAACTGTCGGGCGTGTCGCTGCCGACCATCCAGCGGATGGAGGCGAGCGAAGGCAACGTCCGTGGTGTGGTGGAATCCCTCACCAAGGTGATCGAGGCCCTCGACCGCTGCGGCGTGACCCTGATCGGAGACAATTCCCGCAGCGAAGGCGGCGGCCGCGGCGTCCGGTTCAAAGAGCCGGCGCCGCCCCGCAACGAGGCCTAACGGTTTCGGTGCAGCAGCGGGGCGGACCAGGAGCAAACAGCATGGACACCTCCCGGCGACTTGTGGCTGCCGCCAAACCGAGCTTCCGCGAGCTGTTCACCCCAAAGCTGATCACGGCGCTGCGCGAGGGCTACGGCCTCGGCGACTTCCGCGCCGACCTGATCGCCGGCCTCACGGTCGCGATCGTGGCGCTGCCGCTGTCGACCGCGATCGCGATCGCCTCCGGCGTCACGCCGGATCGCGGCCTCTATGCTGCGGTGGTCGGCGGATTTCTGGTGTCGCTGCTCGGCGGCTCGCGGTTTCAGATCGGCGGCCCAGCCGGCGCCTTCATCGTGCTGGTGATGCTCAGCGTGCAGCGCCACGGCATCGACGGCGTGCTGCTCGCGACCTTCCTGGCCGGCATCATGCTGGTGATCGCCGGCTTCCTGCAGATCGGCACCTACGTCAAATTCATTCCGTATCCGGTCACGGTCGGGTTCACCGCCGGCATCGCGGTGATCATCTTCGCCAGTCAGCTCAAGGATCTGCTCGGCATCGAGCTGGCGCACGAGCCGGGACCGTTCCTCCCCAAGCTCGAAGCGCTGGCGCAGGCGCTACCGACCATGAATTTCTATGCGCTCGGCATCGCGCTGACTGCGATCGTGCTGATCGTCGGCCTGAAGAAGCTGCGGCCCAACTGGCCTGGGCTGCTGATCGCCGTCGCCGTCACTGCCGCCTTGGTGTGGGGCTTCTCGCTGCCGGTCGCCACCATCGGCACCCGGTTCGGCGGCATTCCTGAGAGCTTCCCGCTGCCGTCCTGGCCGGTGTTCTCGGTCGCCAAGGTGATCGAAGTCTTGCCCGACGCGATGGCGTTTGCACTGCTCGGCGCGATCGAGTCGCTACTCTCCGCGGTGGTGGCCGACGGCATGACCGGGCGGCGGCATCGCTCGAACTGCGAACTGGTGGCGCAGGGCTTCGCCAATATGGGCTCGGCACTGTTCGGCGGCATCTGCGTCACCGGCGCGATCGCCCGCACCGCGACCAATATCCGCACCGGTGCGCGCACGCCGATCGCCGGCATGCTGCACTCGGTGTTCCTCCTGGTGTTCATGCTGGTGGCGGCGCCGCTGGCGAGCTACATCCCGCTCGCCACGCTCGCTGCGGTACTGGCGATCGTCGCCTGGAACATGGCGGAGAAGCACGAATTCGCCACACTGGTGCGCTCGTCGCGCGGCGACGCGGTGGTGGTGCTGGCGACCTTCCTGCTGACCGTGTTCCGCGATCTCACCGAAGGCATCGTGGTCGGCTTTGCGCTCGGCGCAGTGCTGTTCATTCACCGCATGTCGGAAGTCACCGGGGTCGAGGCGTATTCCGGGCTGGCACAGGAAGATCGTGCCGACGAGAGCGGCAAGCGCCGCGGCACCGCCGCCGACCTGTCGCTGGTCACTGATCCGGATGTGGTGGTGTATCGCATCACCGGGGCGTTCTTCTTCGGCGCCGCCGCGACGGTGTCGTCGGTGCTCAACAACATCGCCGATCGGCACAAGGTGTTCGTGGTCGATTTCGCCGCGGTGCCGTTCCTGGACTCCACCGCCGCGAATGCGATCTACCGGGTCGCGCTGTCGGCGCAGCGCAAGCGCATCAAGCTGATCGTCACCGGGGCCTCGCCGACCGTCCGCCGCGCGCTGCTCACCCATGGCGTCAAGCCGCCGCTGGCGCACTACCGTGCCGATATCGCGAGCGCGGTCGACGAGGTCAAGGGAAAGACCCCTGCGCCCGAGGAGGCGACCGCACCGCAGCCCGCCTCGGTCTGACGTCCCCGACTACCGTCGCGGCGCCGCGTTTTGCGATTGACGCTGGCGCGACAGCCTGATTTTCACAGGCTTCGGAGGTCTCGCGTCTGTTGGAGGGCGAAATGGCTGCGACCAAGCGCGCCGCGTGTCTGATCGGCTGGCCGGCGGCGCATTCGCGCTCGCCGCTGATCCATCACTACTGGCTGCGCCAACTCGGCATCGAGGGCGGCTACTCGATCGAAGCGGTACCGCCCGAAGGCTTTGCCGAATTCGTGCTGCACCTGAAGACGCACGGCTATGTCGGCGCCAACGTCACCATCCCGCACAAGGAACGCGCGCTGCAGCTCACCGAGCCGGACGAGCGCGCCCGCGCCGTCGGCGCCGCCAACACGCTGTACTACGACGGCGATCTGTTGCGCTCGACCAACACCGACATCGAAGGCTTCATCGGCAATCTCGACGCCTCGGCGCCGGGCTGGGATCGCTCCCCGCATGCCGTGGTGCTCGGCGCCGGTGGCTCGTCGCGGGCGGTGGTGTTCGGCCTGTTGGAGCGCGGTGTGCAGCGGATCGCGCTCGCCAACCGATCGATCGAGCGGGCGCAGGCGCTGCGCGATCTGTTCGGCGACCGCGTGGTGCCGATCGCCTGGAGCGATATTCCGGCGGCGTTGCCGGGCGCGGGTCTGTTGGTCAACACCACCTCGCTCGGCATGAAGGGACAGCCGCCGCTTCAGATCGACCTGTCGGCGCTGCCGGCGGACGCGGTGGTGGCGGACTTGGTCTATGTGCCGCTGGAGACCGATCTGCTCGCCGCCGCCAAGGCACGCGGGCTGCGCACTGCGGATGGCCTCGGCATGCTGCTGCACCAGGCGGTGCGCGGCTTCGATCTGTGGTTCGGGGCGCGGCCGCACGTCACCGCGGAGCTGCGGGCGTTGGTCGAGGCCGATCTGGTGCCGAAGTAAGCGTTCGGGCGCTACGCGGCGTGGTGCATGATCCGCCACGTCCGCGCGATGATCGAAAGCTGCTCGCGCAGTTCGGTGAGATCCACCGGCTTCGACACCGCTTCCAGCATGGTGAGATCGAGCGACTCGCCGAAATCATGCGCCTTGCGCGCGATCTCACTCTTGGCGCCGCTGAGGATGATGATCGGCGCCCGGAAGTCGCGATCGGCAAAATGGCGTAGCACCTCGGTGCCGGCCTGCTCGCCGAGCGACAGATCCAGCGTGACGCCTTCGAAATCATTGTAGGTGGTCAGCTCGACGACCTCGTCGAGCGTGCCGGCTTCGACCGGTTCGAACCCGGCGCGCACCGCGATCTTGCAGATGATCGTGCGGTGCACCTGGTCGTCATCGATCACCAGGAGGCGCGGCTTCAACTCTGCTGAACCCGCCGCAGCCGCGGCAGGGCTCTCGGGATGGTCGGTCATGGCGCTCCGATCGAGCTGGCTGCGATGGCGAACACACGCGCAGCCATCTGCAGCAAGGCTGCAGGCGGCCTGCGCGTTACCCCACAGTGTCGCCCGACCGGTGAATCAAACCGTAAGACGGCGCCGCGTAGGACTACGTGGCGCAGGATTAGGTGGCGCGGGGCTTACTTACCTTGGAAGTTCGGCTCGCGTTTTTCCAGGAAGGCGCGGATGCCTTCGGCCATATCCTTGGATTTGAACAACGGCAGCAGCTGCAGGTACACGTGATGAACGTGATCCGGGAAGGTCTCGTTCAGCCCCATCCGCATCATGCGCTTGGCCGCCTGCACCGCCAGCGGCGCGTTGCCGGCGATTTCCTTGGCGACCGCGCGGGCGCGTCCCATCAGTTCGGCGTCTGGTACGACTTCGTTGGCGAGGCCCCATTCCAGGCTCTCGCGCGCGCTCAGCGTCCGGCCGGTGAAGATCAGCTCTGCCGCCTTGGCCCACCCGATCATCCGGGGCAAAAACCAGGTGCCGCCGCTCTCCGGCACCACGCCGCGCTTGACGAAGGCGGCGGCCAGCTTGGCGGATTCCGCCATGATGCGGATGTCGCAGCCGAGCGCGGTATCCATGCCGTAGCCGGCCGCGCCGCCGTTGACGGCGCAGATCGTCGGCTTGTCCATCGCCTGCAGCACGGTCGGCGGCGTATTGCGCAGGTCGAGCGTGGTCGGCGACGACGCCGCGCTGAGGCCTTCGTCGCCGCGCTCCTTGTTGAGGTCGAGCCCGGCGCAGAATGCGCGGCCGTTGCCGGTGAGGATCACGCAGCGCACCTCGGGATCCTCATTGGCCTTGGTGAGCAGCGCCGCGAGCGTATTCAGCATCGGCCCCGAAATGGTGTTCAGCCGCTCCGGCGCGTTGAGCGTGATCGTGGCGATGTGTTCCTCGACCGCATAGAGCACTTCGCTGGAAGCGGGCTGCACGCTCGTCTGCATATCGGTCATCGGTCTCCTCCTCATTTTTGTTTTTGTTGTTGTTAGTTGTCCTCTCCCGTCATTGCGAGGAGCGAAGCGACGAAGCAATCCAGCGCCGTGCACTCGGCTGGATTGCTTCGCCTTCGGCTCGCAATGACGTGGAGAGGGCAGGGCGGAATTACTCCGCCAGCACCTTCTCGTCGATCTCGTGGATCGAATTGACGCCGCACAGGCCCATCGTGGTCGACAGTTCTTTGCCGATGATGTCGATCGCTTTGGCGACACCTGGGCCGCCATAGGCGCCGAGGCCGTAGATATAGGCGCGGCCGATCATGCAGCTCTTGGCGCCGAGCGCGAGCGCGCGCATCACGTCCTGGCCGGAGCGGACGCCGCCATCGAACATCACTTCGATGTGCGAACCGACGGTGTGGACGATCTCCGGCAGCACCTCGATCGACGACGGCGCGCCATCGAGCTGGCGCCCGCCATGGTTGGACACCACCAGCGCCTCGGCGCCGACCTTCACCGCCTCGCGCGCGTCCTCAACGTCAAGGATGCCCTTGATGATCAGCTTGCCCGGCCAGATCGAGCGGATCCAGTCGATGTCGCGCCAGTTCAGCGAAGCGTCGAACTGCGATGCCACCCAGGCCGACACCGACTCCAGATCCTTGGAGCCGGGCAGGTGGCCGGCGATGTTGCCGAAGTTGCGCCGCGGCGTGCCGAGAATGCCCTTCACCCAGCGCGGCTTGGTGGCGATGTCGATGACGTTCTTCAGCTTGAACAGCTGCGGCGGCACCGTCATGCCGTTCTTGATGTCCTGATGGCGCTGGCCGATCACCTGCAGGTCGACCGTGAGCACCAGCGCGCTGCACTTGGCGGCGATCGCGCGCTCGATCAGCGCTTTGACGAAGCCGCGGTCACGCATCACATAGAGCTGAAACCAGAACGGCTTTTCGACGTTCGCGGCGACGTCCTCGATCGAGCAGATCGACATTGTCGACAGCGTGTAGGGGATGCCGGCGGCCTGCGCGGCGCGGCAGGCGTGGATCTCGCCGTCGGCGTGCTGCATCCCGGTCGAGCCGACCGGCGCCAGGATCAGCGGCATCGCGTAGGTGTCACCGAGGATCGTGGTGGCCAGATCGCGCTTGGAGATGTCGACCAGGATGCGCTGGCGGAACTTGATCCGCTTCAGGTCTTCCACGTTCGCCCGCAGCGTCTCCTCGGCATAGGAGCCGTGGTCGACGTAGTCGAAGAACATCTTCGGCACCCGGCGCTTGTGGATCTGGCGGAGGTCTTCGATGCAGGTGATTTCTTTCATGGAAATGCCGTCCGCCTCTTGCGGGTTGTTGCGAGCCGCTCGTCCTGTAGCACGCGGACGGCATGTGCAAAATCGTCGCGTCGGGCTTTGCCGAACCTCAGGGAACCCGGTGCATCGCGGCGCGTTTTCCCTCGAATTCTCAAGGTTCGAGCAGGAGGACCGCGATGACCGACACCAAGACCGCCGAAACCCCGACCAAGAACAAGAAGGAACTGGAAGATCAGCTCAATGAAGGGCTCGAGGAGTCGTTTCCGGGCTCCGACCCGGTCAGCGTGACCCAGCCGGCACCGTCAAAACCGGATGGGGATAAGCGCCGCAAGGATTAATCACCCGACGCGGCATACGTCTGGATAGATGATATTTATCAAGCGCTTACGCCGTCGACCCAAGTCGGCGGCGTAATCTTTGATTACATTTTTTGAAGTCCCCGCAACTATTTTGGGCCTATAAGGCCGTTTCGCCGTACGGCAAGCCCCGGACGAATCGTGGGTTTTTGACCGTGACCGGCAAGGGCGGGGGATGATTGGATGAGCCGCAGATATTTCGGGACGGACGGAATCCGGGGCCGCGCCAACGGTTTGATCACGCCGGAGCTGGCTCTCAAGGTCGGCCAGGCCGCAGGCCTCGCGTTTCAGCGCGGCGAGCACCGCCACCGTGTGGTGATCGGCAAGGATACGCGCCTGTCCGGCTACATGATCGAGAACGCGCTGGTCGCGGGCTTCACCTCGGTCGGGATGGACGTGCTGCTGGTCGGCCCGATGCCGACCCCGGCGGTCGCGATGCTGACCAAGTCGATGCGCGCCGACCTCGGCGTGATGATTTCGGCGTCGCATAATCTGTTCGAGGACAACGGCATCAAGCTGTTCGGCCCGCTCGGCTACAAGCTCAGCGACGATGTCGAAAAGCAGATCGAGCTGATGCTCGACGAGTCGCTCGACAAGAAGCTGGCGCAGAGCGCCAGCCTCGGCCGTGCCCGCCGCATCGACGGCGTCCACGATCGCTACATCGAATTCGCCAAGCGCACGTTGCCGCGCGAGCTGAGCCTCGAAGGCCTGCGCGTGGTGATCGATTGCGCCAATGGCGCCGCCTACAAGGTGGTGCCCGAAGCGCTGTGGGAGCTCGGCGCCGACGTGATTTCGATCGGGGTCGAACCCGACGGCTTCAATATCAACAAGGAATGCGGCTCCACCGCGCCGCAGGCGCTGTGCGCCAAAGTCCGCGAGATGCGCGCCGATATCGGCATTGCGCTCGACGGCGATGCCGACCGCGTGATCCTGGTCGACGAGCGCGGCCACGTGGTCGACGGCGATCAGTTGTTGGCGGTGATCGGCCAGAGCTGGAAGGAAGACGGCCGCCTCGCCAAGCCGGGCGTGGTCGCCACCGTGATGTCCAATCTCGGACTCGAGCGCTTCCTGGCAAGCGAAGGCATCGCGCTGCTGCGCACCCCGGTGGGCGACCGCTACGTGCTCGAGCAGATGCTGAAAGAGGGCTACAACGTCGGCGGCGAGTCCTCGGGTCACATCATCCTGTCCGACTTCAACACCACCGGCGACGGCTTCGTCGCCGCGCTGCAGGTGCTGGCGATGGTGCAGAAGCTCGGCCGTCCGGTCTCCGAAGTCTGCCGTCGGTTCGATCCGCTGCCGCAGATCCTGAAAAACGTGCGCTATCGCAGCGGCCGGCCGCTCGATGACAGCGGCGTGATCTCGGCGATCCAGGACGGTGAGAAACGGCTGAACGGCCACGGCCGTCTGCTGATCCGTCCGTCGGGCACCGAGCCGGTGATCCGGGTGATGGGCGAGGGCGACAATCACGATGTGGTCGAGGAAGTGGTCGACAGCATCGTCGATGCGCTCGGCAACGCGGCGGCTGCCGCCGCCTGAGGCCTGCTCCCGCCGCATCAGGCGGGGTGCAACGCTGCCATCGCAAATCCGCGCTACACACACGCAGCGCTCGGAACTAATTTATGAACGGTCGGCCAACGTGCCGGCCGTTCGTCGTTATTGCGCCCGCGAAGTCTGCGTCGGCGCCCCAAGCCCACCTCAGGAAACGCCGTGAACAAGCCTGTCACCGTCGATGCGGATATCGCTGCTCCGGTCAATCCGGCCGAGTTGCCGCTACCCGAACTCACCAAGCCGGCGGCGCCCGCCGCGGCCGGGCCGGCCTATATCGTGCTCGGCGGCATCAGCTTCTCGCATTTCCTCAACGACACGATGCAGTCGCTGATCCCGTCGGTGTATCCGATCCTGAAGGCGAACTACGCGCTCGATTTCGGCCAGATCGGCATGATCACGCTGGCGTTCCAGTTCACCGCCTCGCTGCTGCAGCCGGTGGTCGGGCACATCACCGACAAGAAGGCGCAACCGTTCTCGCTGGCGATCGGCATGGGCTCGACCTTCCTGGGGCTGCTGCTGCTCAGCGTCGCGCATTCCTATGCGGTGATCCTGATCGCCGCGGCGATGATCGGGCTCGGCTCGGCGGTGTTCCACCCCGAGTCGGCGCGGATCGCGCGGCTCGCCTCGGGCGGTCGCCACGGCATGGCACAATCGGTGTTTCAGGTCGGCGGCAATGCCGGCACCGCGCTCGGGCCGGTGCTGGCGGCGCTGATCGTGGTGCCGTTCGGCCAGCCGTCGATCGCCTGGTTCTCCTCGATCGCGTTCCTCGCCATCATCGTGCTGTGGCGGATCGGCGTCTGGTACAAGCCGCAGGTCGCCGGCAAGAAGAAGATGGTGGTGCAGCCGCATCCGCACGCGCCGAGCCGGCGCCGGGTGATGGTTGCGCTGGTCGTGCTGGTGGCGCTGCTGTTCTCCAAGCAACTGTATCTGTCGAGCCTGTCGAGTTACTACACGTTCTATTTGATCGAGAAGTTCCGCGTCTCGACCCAGACCGCGCAGATCTTCCTGTTTATCTTCCTGGCTGCCACCGCGGCCGGGGTGTTCTTCGGCGGCCCGCTCGGCGACCGGTTCGGCCGCCGCTACGTGATCTGGTTCTCGATCCTCGGCATCCTGCCATTCACCTTGGCGCTGCCCTATGCCGGGCTCACCGCCAGCGCGGTGCTGACGGTGTTCATCGGCTTCATCCTGGCGTCGGCGACGCCGGCGATCATCGTGTTCGCCCAGGAGTTGATGCCGCATCGCTTCGGCATGATCTCGGGGATCTTCTTCGGCTTCGCCTTCGGCATCGGCGGCCTCGGCGCGGCGGCACTCGGCCAGCTCGCCGATCATCGCGGCATCGATTTTGTCTATCAGGTCTGCTCGTTCCTGCCGGCGCTCGGCCTGCTCGCGGTGCTGCTGCCGAAGATGCCGCGCCACGCTCACTAGCGCAGCGTTGGGGCGGGCGTCGCCCTGATCCTCTCAAATCGCGGCTCCGGTTCCGATGGAACTGGAGCGTTTTTGTTCGTGCGCCGGCCAGCCCGGATCGCGTTCGTCAGTAATGATTTGTTAGTCATTGCGGCGCCGGCGCGGCTGGCGTTTGGAGTTGTTACCAGCGCAAAAAGTTACGACACCAAATATCAACCTTAAAAATTAGGGTTAAGTCACGCTTAAGGAATTGCTGGCATCGTTCCGTCTCATAGGTTTCCGGGTGTGGGGCCTTCGTAATTGATCATTGGACCAAAGGACGAAGCCAATGCGTAGCGTGAAGATGTTGATGGCCGCCGGAGCGGCTTCGCTGGTTGCCTCGGCCGCGATCGCGGCCGATATGCCGATTGCCCCGCCGCCCGCCTATGCGCCGCCCCCGGTTGAAGATTTCGGTGGTTGGTACCTGCGCGGCGATATCGGATTCAGCAACCAGCAGGTCAAGGATCTCCGCTACGGGCGTGAATCGGCGTACTCGCAGCTCACGTCGTTCGACCAGCAGACCTCGTTCGACTCGGCCGGCATCTACGGTCTCGGCGTCGGCTATCAGTTCAATCCGTGGCTGCGCGCGGATTTGATCGGCCAGTACCGTGGCAATTCGAACTTCAAGGGCACCGACCGCTTCACCGGCACCTCCAGCGGCGCGCCCTACAGCGCCATCGACAATTATGGCGCCTCCAAGTCCGAATGGCTGGTGATGGCGAACGCCTATGTCGATCTCGGCACCTGGTGGTGTATCACCCCGTTCGTCGGCGCCGGCGTCGGCGCCGCGCGGGTGACGATGGCGAACTTCACCGACACCGGCGTTAACACCATCCCGGGCTCGACCACGAGCTTCGCCAGCGCACCGACGGCGTCGAAGTGGAACTTGGCCTGGGCGGTGCACACCGGTCTCGCCTACAAGGTCAATCCCAACCTGACGCTCGAACTGGCGTACAGCTATCTCAATCTGGGTGATGGCTACACCGGTTCTCTGTCGACTTACGACGGCCAAACCAGCAACAACAGCTTCAAGTTCAAGGATATCACCTCGCACGACGTGAAGCTCGGTGTGCGTTGGAATCTCGATGCGGGCCCGGTCTACGCCGCGCCGCCGCCCTTGATGCGCAAGGGCTGATCGTCGCCCTTCATCGTTTACAAGTATTAACGGCGCGGGAGCTTCCCGCGCCGTTTTTCTATGTCGGATACCTCGGGTGACAACGAAGAATTAAGGTTAACAGCCGATGATTGCGGTTGTGGAAAGGTTCGTCGAGGAGTGTAGCGATGCGTAGAGTTGTGGTGGCTGCGGCAGTCGGCGTGATGGCTCAGACAGCGTATGCGGCCGACATGCCGGACTACGGTCCACTCCGCGGCGCGCTGGTGGAAACCCCCCGTGTGATCAACTGGGAAGGCTTCTACGTCGGCGCTCAGGGTGGTTACGGCACCTCCGATATGAATTTCACCAACGCAACGAATGACATCGCCTCGAACTTGCTGGCCAACACCGTTGTCGAAAGCCAGATGGCAGTGTCGTCTTGGCCCGTGCTGGGGAAGACGTCCTCGCACGGTCAAGGTTGGGGCGCTTTCGTTGGCTACAATTCCCAATGGGACGATGTCGTGCTCGGCGTCGAAGCCAATTACATGCACGGCAGCTTCGGCGGTTCCGCCATCGGATCGATGGGGCGTCGGATCAACTACAACAATGTCGTCTATGATGCGACTTATACCAGTGCTGCGGCTATAACAGTGAATGACGTCGGCTCAGCCCGACTACGCGCTGGCTATGCGTTCGGCAGCTTCCTCCCCTATGCGTTTATCGGTGGCTCGCTTGGGCAAGCCGATATTGTCCGCACCGCGACCATTACGGGCTCTGAGGGTGGACGTACGGTTACGCCACTGTCGGCGACCCAAGTCCAGAACGGGCATTTTATCTACGGCTACGCTGGTGGCCTCGGCATGGACATGATGATCTATCGCGGTCTGTTCCTGCGCGCCGAGTGGGAGTATCTCAAGTTTGCCGCGCCGGTCGACACTAGCGTTTCGACGGTACGCGCCGGCCTTGGATACAAGTTCTAATTCTGCGATGGCTGACGCGCTCAATGCGCTCGGTCCGTGTCTCAAGGTGCGGCGTATCCAGGGATGAAGATCTACGGCGACCTCAACTCTGGCAACTGCCTGAAGGTGAAGTGGACCTGTGACCGGTTGGGTCTGCCTTATGAGTGGATCGCGATCGACACGATGAAGGGCGAGACCCGGACGCCGGCGTTCCTGGCGCTGAACCCGGCCGGGCAGGTGCCGGTGGTGGCGTTCGACGATGGCCGCTCGCTGGCGCAATCCAACGCCGTCATCCGCTATCTCGCTCGTGGCAGCGACCTGATCCCCGCCGATCCGTGGCTCGAGGCCAAGATGGACGAGTGGCTGTTCTGGGAGCAGTACAGCCACGAGCCCTATATCGCGGTGTGCCGCTTCCAGATGGTCTATCTCGGCAAGCCGGCCAGTGAGCTCGATCCGGACAAGGTTCGCCGCGGCCACGCCGCGTTGGCGCGGATGGAGCAGCATCTGGCGGATAACGAGTTTCTTGCCGGCGAGAGGCTGTCGCTCGCCGATGTGGCGTTGCTGGCCTACACCCGGATGGCCGAGCAGGGCGGTTTCGCGCTGAAGGACTATCCGGCCGTTCGGGCCTGGATTGCCCGTGCCGAAGCCGGCCTCGGCCTGCCGGCCTTCAGTCCGTGAGTTGAGTTGCCAGATGAGCGTCGACTCCACCGTCAGAATTCGTCCTGCGCGCCGGGACGATGTGTTCGCGATTGTGGTGATGCTGGCGGACGATCATCTCGGTGCCGGTCGCGAGAAGCTCGAAGACCCTCTGCCGGAGTCGTATTACGCCGCGTTCGACGCCCTGGAGCACTCGCCGCATATTCAGATGGTGGTGGCTGAGGATCACGACGGCCGTGTCGTCGGCTGTCTGCAGCTTGCGGTGCTGCCGGGTCTCAGTTCGCAGGGCGCGTCGCGCGGGATCATCGAAGACGTGCGTGTCGCCACCGATTGCCGGAGCCGTGGCATTGGCGAAGGGATGGTGCGCTGGGCGATTGATGAAGCGCGCCGCCAGGGCTGCAAACTCGTCGAATTGTTTACGCATCAGAGCCGTGTCGATGCACAGCGGTTCTACGTCCGCCTTGGATTTCAGCCGTCGCATGTCGGCATGACGATGCGGTTTTGAATCGATTACTCCCCAGGCTTGTCATAACCCGGTATTGCTACTGAGTGGCAGTTTAACGGCGGGGTAACGGGCTCAATAAGATTCTACTCCGTATAAGAAGTGCAATTTCTCGGGGAGGAAGCCGGCCTGAGACCTGTCAGTTCAGGTTCCATCTTCAGGTTTCCATGATCAGGAGTGCACGACCGATGGCTCGGCCGCAGGTGAAGCCGACGGGCATCGAATGCCCGTTCGACGAAGATGAGTTGATCGTCTCCAAGACTGATATCAAAGGGCACATTACCTACGCCAACGATGTCTTCGTTCGTCTGGCGAAATTTCCGCGTTCGGAAGTGATCGGCGCGCCGCATTCGCTGGTGCGACACCCGGACATGCCGCGGTCGATCTTCAAGCTGCTGTGGGACACCATCCAGGCCAAGAAAGAGATCTTCGCCTATGTGGTGAACATGGCGAGCGACGGCGATCATTACTGGGTGTTTGCCCATGTCACGCCGACGCTCGACGCCAACCGCAACGTCACCGGTTTCCACTCCAACCGGCGCAAGCCCGATCGCGATCAGGTCAGCCGGATCGAGGCGCTGTATCGGCAATTGCGCGACGAGGAGAATCGGCATCGCAACGCCAAGGACGGAATGCTGGCGGGCTACGCGTTGCTGATGAGCATGATCAAGGATCGGGGCGTCGAGTATGATGAGTTTGTCTTCTCTGTCTAAGGCGATGATCGCCGTCGCCGGTGCCGCCGTGGTCATGCTCGGCTTAGCCGCGGCGCGTATCCTGATCGGACCGCTCGGCTCGGTCGTGGAGATCGTCGGGTTGCTGCTCGGTCTCGGCTCGATCGGTGTCGCGGCGTGGCTGCTGCAGGGGGCCGCAGGCGCCGTCGGCGAGATTGCGGCGGTGGCCGAAAGTGCGGCGCATGGCGATCTCGAAGCGCGGGTGCAAGGACGTCGGGATGGCGGCGACATCGGCAAGGCGCAGGCCGGCGTCAACAACATGCTCGACATCGTCGACGCCTTCGTCCGCGAGGCCTCGGCCTCGATGGATTACGTCAGCCAGGGCAAGACCTTCCGCAAGGTGCTGACGCGCGGACTGCCCGGATCGTTCAAGGTGGCGTCGACCACGATCAACAACGCCACCGGCGTGATGGATCGCCGGGTGCGCGACGTTGCCAAGGAGGCGCAGTGCTTCGCGGCCGGCATGGACAATGTCGCCAGCAGGCTGGTGACGGCGTCGACCGGCCTGAAGGGCGATGCCGGCGCGATGGCCAATGCGGCCGAAGAGACCAGCCGCCAGTCGGTGAGTGTTGCTTCCGGCGCCGAGCAAGCCTCCGCCAACGTCCAGACGGTCGCCAGCGCGGCGGAGGAACTCACCGCTTCGATCGCCGAGATCTCGCGGCAGATCCAGCACTCGACCACCAGCACCCATCAGGCGGTCGATGAGGCCGCGCAGACCACTGACAAGATCCGGCAACTGGCCGATGCGGCGCAGCGGATCGGCGACGTCGTCAAGCTGATCAACGCAGTCGCGGCGCAGACCAACCTGCTCGCGCTCAACGCCACGATCGAAGCGGCGCGCGCCGGCGAGTCCGGCCGAGGCTTCGCCGTCGTGGCTGCCGAGGTGAAGGCGCTTGCCAGCCAGACCGCCAAGGCGACCGAGGAGATCACCGCGCGGATCGGCGAGATGCAGTCGATCACGGAGGAGTCCGTGGGCGCCGTCGAGGCGATCAGTCGCCGGATCAGCGAGATCAACGAGGTGAGTACGTCGATCGCGTCGGCGGTCGAGGAGCAGGGCGCCGCGACGCGCGAGATCGCCAGCAACGTGCAACAGGCTTCGGCCGGCACCGCGCTGGTGTCGTCGAACGTCGTTGGTATCAGCCACGCCGCCGACGATGCCGGCAAGATCGCGGTACGGGTCAACGGCGTCTCGGGCGAGATCGCCGGTCAGGTCGACCGGCTACGGAACGAAGTGCAGCGCTTCATCTCGCAGGTCGCCTGATCGCGTTCGGCTGTTCCTGCACCTTCGCCCTAACTCGTGTGTGATGGCGCGGAACGACATTGCGCCGGCCTCCGTTCTCCCCTCACAGCAAAGGGAGAACGTCATGCGATCCAAGAGTGGTTTGACCAAGAGTGGTGTGATCATCGCGGCCGTGCTGTTGGCGGCCTCAGGTGCATCGGCCCAAACCGGTGGGACAGGCGGCGGCAGCGGAGCCGGCGGCACCGCAGGCGGTGCGGCTTCGCCGGGCGGCATCAGTGCGCCGAGCTCAGTGCCGCAGAATTCCGGCAGTGGGGGGATTTCGTCGGCGCCGGGCGGATCAAGTACTTCGGCGACTGGAACCGGAATGTCGGGTACGACGACCGGATCGAACCTCAATTCGGGAACTAATCAACCGGGCGTTCCCAACACCTCGACGCCTGGCAGTATCGGCGCCGGCGCGTCGCCGAGTGGTGTGCCAGGTGATTCCACCAGTAACCCCGGCCATCCCGGGCAGGTCGGCAAGTAGCAGGTCGGTCTGAACTCACTCGTTTGCAGCGCGCGTCGGCCGTTCCAGCCGGCGCGCGTTGTGCGTTCTTGCTCGTCATGGTCTGGTCGTATTTCGTCCCCGGCGCCGGCTTTCGAAAGTCTAAGCTGTCCGTGATCTCCCGGATGGCGAAGTTCCTTGACTTTCGAGGCCAAAGGACTATCCCCAGCAGCGGGAAACCTCTCCCCACCGAGAGGCAGCTATCTGGAAGGATAGACTATGACTGTAGCGAAGCCCGCTTCGCGGCCCAATGCGCCGCAATTCTCCTCCGGCCCCTGCGCGAAGCGCCCCGGCTGGTCCCCCGAAAATCTCAAGGACGCCCCGCTCGGCCGCTCGCATCGCGCGAAGGTGGGCAAGGCCAAGCTCAAGCTCGCGATCGACCTGACCCGCGACGTGCTCGAGGTCCCCGCTGACTACAAGATCGGCATCGTTCCGGCCTCCGACACCGGCGCCGTCGAAATGGCGCTGTGGTCGCTGCTCGGGCCGCGCCCGGTCACCACGCTGGCCTGGGAATCGTTCGGCGACGGCTGGGTCGGCGATATCACCAAGGAGCTGAAGCTCCCCAACGTCACCAAGCTCAAGGCTGGTTACGGCGAAATTCCCGACCTCACCAAGGTCGATTGCAACACCGACGTCGTCTTCACCTGGAACGGCACCACCTCCGGCGTCCGCGTTCCGAACGCCGACTGGATCAAGGCCGACCGTGAAGGCCTGACCATCTGCGACGCCACCTCGGCCGCCTTCGCGCAGCCGCTGGATTGGGCCAAGCTCGATGTCGTCACCTTCTCCTGGCAGAAGGCGCTCGGCGGCGAAGCCGCGCACGGCATGCTGATCCTCTCGCCGCGCGCTGTGGCTCGTCTCGAGAGCTACACGCCGACCTGGCCGATGCCGAAAATCTTCCGCCTCACCAAGGGCGGCAAGCTGATCGAGGGTATCTTCCAGGGTGAGACCATCAACACCCCGTCGATGCTGTGCGTCGAGGACTACATCGACGCGCTGCAGTGGGCGAAGTCGGTCGGCGGCCTCAAGGGCCTGATCGCCCGCGCTGACGCCAACACCAAGGTGCTGACCGACTGGCAGGCGAAGACCCCCTGGGTCGACTTCCTCGCCAAGGATCCGGCGATCCGCTCCAACACCTCGGTTTGCCTCAAGGTGGTCGATCCCGCCATCACCGCGCTGTCTCCGGAAGCCCAGGCGGACTTTGCGAAGAAGCTGGTCGCGGCGGTCGAAAAGGAAGGCGCGGGCTTCGATCTCGGCGCCTATCGTGATGCCCCTCCCGGCCTGCGGATCTGGTGCGGCGCGACGGTTGAAACCGCCGATGTGCAGGCCCTGACGCAGTGGCTTGACTGGGCATTCGAGACCACCAAGGCCTCGCTGACTCAGGCGGCTTGATTAGTCACCCTCCCCTAGAGGGGGAGGGTCGACGCACCGTAGGTGCGGCGGGGTGGGGTGACAGACTCTCCCCGCCCTCGGACTCCAATTTCCATTCTCGACGCTTTCACCCCACCCCGGCGCTGCGCGCCGACCCTCCCCCTCAAGGGGAGGGTGTAGGAGAAATCCCATGACCGCTCCCAAAGTCCTCATTTCCGACGCGCTGTCGGAAGCCGCCGTGCAGATCTTCAAGGATCGCGGCATCGACGTCGATTTCCAGCCGGCGCTGGGCAAAGACAAAGACAAGCTCGCCGAGATCATCGGCAACTATGACGGCCTCGCCATCCGCTCCGCCACCAAGGCGACCGCGAAGATCCTCGAGAAGGCCGCCAAGCTCAAGGTGATCGGCCGCGCCGGCATCGGCGTCGACAACGTCGAGATTCCCGCGGCGACCGCCAAGGGCATCATCGTGATGAACACCCCGTTCGGCAATTCGATCACCACCGCCGAGCACGCCATCACCATGATGCTGTCGCTGGCCCGCGAGATCCCCGCCGCCGACGCCTCGACCCAGGCCGGCAAGTGGGAGAAGAACCGCTTCATGGGCGTCGAAATCACCGCCAAGACGCTCGGCGTGATCGGCTGCGGCAACATCGGCTCGATCGTCGCCGACCGCGCCCTCGGCCTGAAGATGAAGGTAATCGCGTTCGATCCGTTCCTGTCGCCGGAGCGCGCCAAGGATCTGGGCGTCGAGAAGGTCGAGCTCGAAGACATCTTCAAGCGCGCCGACTTCATCACCCTGCACACCCCGCTGACCGAGAAGACCAAGAACATCATCGACGCGGCCGCGATCGCCAAGATGAAGAAGGGCGTCCGCATCATCAACTGC
Organism: Rhodopseudomonas sp. BR0G17; assembly: GCF_010907025.1. NCBI lineage: Bacteria > Pseudomonadati > Pseudomonadota > Alphaproteobacteria > Hyphomicrobiales > Nitrobacteraceae > Rhodopseudomonas > Rhodopseudomonas sp. BR0G17. The sequence continues at coordinate 32,681 of NZ_QUML01000021.1, forward strand.
GCCCGCGGCGGTCTGGTCGACGAAGCCGCGCTGGCCGAAGCGCTGAAGTCCAAGCATGTCGCCGGCGCGGCGTTCGACGTGTTCTCCGAAGAGCCGGCGACCACCAACGTGCTGTTCGGCCTGCCCAACGTGATCTGCACCCCGCATCTCGGCGCGTCGACCACCGAAGCGCAGGAGAACGTCGCGCTGCAGGTCGCCGAGCAGATGAGCGACTACCTGCTGACCGGCGCGATCACCAACGCGATCAACTTCCCGTCGATCACCGCGGAAGAAGCCCCGAAGCTGAAGCCGTTCATCGAACTCGCCGAAAAGCTCGGCTCGTTCGCCGGCCAGCTTACCGACACCGGCATCACCAAGGTCACCATCACCTATGAGGGTGAAGTGGCCGAGATGAAGATCAAGGCGCTGACCTCGGCGGTGCTGTCGGGTCTGCTGCGTCCGATGCTGGGCGACATCAACGTCGTTTCGGCGCCGGTGATCGCCAAGGAGCGCGGCATGGTGGTGGACGAAGTCGTCCGCGCCGCCGAGAGCGACTATGAGAGCCTGATCACCCTGACGGTGACCACCGAGAAGCAGGAGCGTTCGGTGTCCGGCACGGTCTATGCCGACGGCAAGCCGCGCCTGGTCGACATCAAGGGCATCCGCGTCGACGCCGAGTTCGGCGCCTCGATGATCTACGTCACCAACGAGGACAAGCCGGGCTTCATCGGCAAGTTCGCCAGCCTGCTCGGCGACGCCAAGGTCAACATCGCGACCTTCAACCTCGGCCGTCACACCGAAGGCGGCGACGCCATCGCGCTGGTGACGATCGATGGCCAGGCTCCGGCCGACGTGCTGGAGAAGGTGCAGGCGCTGCCGCAGGTCAAGCAGGTCAAGGCCCTGACGTTCTGATCGAAAGGCCGGATCGCACCGCTGCGGAGCAGCTCAGCCCCGCAGCGTTTGATCCCAAGCACGACGACATCAAGCCCTCTCCCCGGTACCGGGGGGAGGGCTTTCGTTTGCACGCTCCGCGCGAAATGGACGGAAGGTTCGCAAAATGGACGATTGAGTGCGCTGCAGTAACTGTCCGGGAAGAATTCCCGCGTAGTTGTACGAGGCGCAAAATTCTCGCGCCGCGTTGCACCTCGGGAGAAGTCCGTGAAGTTCAGTAATCTTCGAATTACTCCGAAGCTGGGCCTGCTGGTCGCAGGTACCCTGATCGGCTTGTGCGTGGCCGGCATTCTCGCCGGTGTGATGATGCAGCGTGAGATGCTCAACGCGCGGTTTGAGCAGGCCAAGGCCATCACCGAGATGGGGCGCAATCTCGCGATCGGCCTGCAGAAGAAGGTCGAGGCCGGTGAGCTCACCAAGGAGCAGGCGATCGCGCAATTTGCCCGCGATGCGGCGCTGCTGACCTACGACAACGGCCAGGGCTATCTGTTCGCCTACACCATGGACGGCGTCACCATCGCCACCCCCGACAAGAAGGCGGTCGGCACCAACCGGATGAACACGCCGACCGGCGACCGCTATCTGGTGCGCGAGCTGCGCGACGGCGTCGCCGCCAAGGGCGACGTCACCCTGTATTACGATTTCCGCCGGCCCGGGACCGAGGAGAACATCCGCAAGATGTCCTACGGCCTGGCGATTCCCGGCTGGGACATGTTCGTCGGCACCGGCGCCTATCTCGACGATCTCGACGCCAAGCTGAAGCCGATCTTCTGGACGCTGGGGGGCGCAATCTTTGCGATCGCGATCGCTGCCGGCCTGTTCGCGGTGCTGATCGCCCGCGGCATTACCCGTCCGCTCGCCAAGCTCGGCGCCCGGATGGATTCGCTGGCGCATGGCGAGCTGGAGCAGCCGATCCCCGGCATCGAACGCGGCGACGAGGTCGGCGAGATGGCCAAGACCGTGCAGGTGTTCAAGGACAATGCGCTGCGGATTCGCGACCTGGAGCGCGCCGAAGAAGCCGCCAAAGAGCACGCCGAAGCCGAGCGCCGCGCCGCCATGGAGCGGCTTGCCGACGAGTTCGAGCACAGCGTCAACGGCGTGGTGCAGTCGGTCGCCACCGCGACCTCCGGCATGCAGCAGACCGCGCAGTCGATGACCGCGACTGCGACCGACGCCAGCGCCCGCGCCGCGACGGTGTCGTCGGCCTCGGCCAATGCCTCCAACAACGTCAGCACGGTGGCATCCGCCGCCGAAGAGCTGTCGGCCTCGGTCACCGAGATCTCGCGCCAGGTCGAGCAGTCGCGTGAAATCGCCGGCAAGGCGGTCGACGACGCCGCCCTGACCAACCAGACCGTCAAGCTGCTGGCGACCGGCGCCGAGAAGATCGGCGAGGTGGTGCAACTGATCCACTCGATCGCCTCGCAGACCAATCTGCTCGCGCTCAACGCCACCATCGAAGCCGCCCGCGCCGGCGAATCCGGCCGCGGCTTTGCGGTGGTCGCCAGCGAAGTGAAGGCGCTGGCCAGCCAGACCGCCAAGGCGACCGAAGAAATCTCCGCGCAGGTCGCGGCGATGCAGTCCTCGACCAACGACGCGGTGCAGTCGATCGGCGGCATCACCGCGACGATTGCGCAGATGAGCGAGATCACCATGGCGATCTCGACTGCGGTCGAACAGCAGGGCGCGGCGACTCGCGAGATCGCCCGCAACATTCAGTCGGTAGCGGCGGGATCGACTGAGATCAGCATGCATATCGGCGGCGTCACCGAAGCCGCCAGCGCCACCGGCTCGGCCGCCGGGCAGGTGCTCGCCAATGCCCGTGAACTCGACGCCCAGTCCGGCGAACTTCGCCGCGCGGTCGATGACTTCCTCGGCAAGGTCCGAGCCGCCTGACTTCCCGCGAGCTTCGGCTCCCGCGATCACTTTTTGAGCCCCTGGCAGATCCGACGGTCTGCCAGGGGCTTCGTCTTTTCAGGGTGTTAGCAGGCGCGGAGCGCAACCCTCGGGTTCCTACGAGGGAACTATTAAACCGATTGGACACCCTGAGCTTGTAACGCTCCTCGCAGCTAGTCTCGAAATGCGTAGGAGCTAATCGCTGTGAAGTTCACCAATCTGCGGATCTCGCCGAAGCTGGGCATCCTGGTCGCCGTGGCAATGCTCGGTCTGGTGGCGTCCGGCCTGTTTGCGGCGTCGATGCTGCAACGTGAAATGAGCAACGAGCGGTTCGAGCAGACCAAGGCGCTGGTCGAAAGCGCGCTGAATATGGCGATGGGGCTGCAGAAGCAGGTCGCGGCCGGCAAGCTCACCAAGGAGCAGGCGATCGCCGAATTCCAGCAGCGCGCCCAGAGCATGACCTACGACGGCACTAACGGTTACTTCTTCGCCTACAAAATGGACGGCTCGGTCGTGGTGATGTCCGATCCGAAAATGATCGCCACCAACCGGCTCGACGTCGAGACCGGCGGCCGCAAGATCGTGCGCGAATTGCGCGACGGCGTTGCCGCAAAGGGCGACGTGACGCTGATCTATGAATTCATGAAGCCGGGCAGCACCGAGCTGCTCCGCAAAGTGTCTTATGCCGCCGTCATCCCCGGATGGGACATGTTCGTCGGCACCGGCGTGTACTTGCAGGACATCAACGCCAAGCTGAAGCCGCTTCTGACCTGGCTCGGCGTCGTCATCGTCGGCATCGGTGTGGTGTGTGCCCTGGTCGCGTGGCTGATCAGCCGCAGCATCACTCAGCCGCTCGGCGCGCTGGGTACCCGCATGACCTCGCTGGCCGAAGGCCAGCTCGACGCGCCGATCCCCGGCGTCGACCGCGGCGACGAAATCGGCGCGATGGCCAAGACCGTGCAGGTTTTCAAGGACAACGCGATCCGGATCCGCGGGCTCGAACAGCAGGAGCAGGAGGCGCAGCGCCGCGCCGCAGCCGAGCGCAGCGCGCTGATGCAGAGCATCGCCGACGATTTCGAACGTAGCGTCAACGGCGTGGTGCGGAGCGTGGCCGATGCCACGCGCTACATGCAGAACACCGCGCAGTCGATGACCTCGACCGCGGCCGATGCCTCGACGCGCGCGGCGGCGGTTGGTGCGGCGTCAGATTCGGCATCGGGTATGGTCGGCACCGTGGCGTCGGCCTCCGAGCAGCTCTCGAGCTCGGTGCAGGAAATTTCCCGTCAGGTCGATCAATCGCGCTCGGTGGCGAGCAAGGCGGTGAGCGACGCCGAGGAGACCAACGGGACGGTGATGCAGCTGTCGGTCAGCGCCGAGAAGATCGGCGAAGTCGTGCAGCTGATTCACTCGATCGCGTCGCAAACCAACCTGCTGGCGCTGAACGCCACGATCGAAGCGGCGCGCGCCGGCGAGTCCGGGCGCGGCTTTGCGGTGGTGGCGAGTGAAGTGAAGGCGCTGGCGAGCCAGACCGCCAAGGCGACCGAAGAAATCTCCGCGCAGGTCGCGGCGATGCAGTCCTCGACCGCAAGTGCGGTTCAGTCGATCGGCGGCATCACCGCGACAATCGGCGAGATCAACAAGATCACTGTGGCGATTGCGACGGCGGTCGAGCAGCAGGGGGCTGCAACGCAGGAAATCGCCCGCAACATTCAATCGGTTGCGGCCGGTTCGAGCGAAATCAGCGATCACATCGGCGGCGTCAGTTCCGCCGCCCAGGCGACCGGCGACGCGGCTTCAGAAGTACTTTCGCATGCCCGGGCGCTCGACAGCCAATCTGGTGCACTGCAATCGGCGGTCGACGACTTCCTCCGCAAGATTCGCGCCGCCTGATCGTGGTCGAGGCTTGAACCTTTTGGCCTCCAGTGGTGACAATTCTCTGCTGGGGGGATGCGTGAAGGACGAGAGACAACGCATGCCCATGATGTTGCAAGGCACCGTCGCTTTCGAACCTGAATTCGTCGGCAATCTGGCGTGGCTCACCCGCGCGCTGATCGCCCGCGACATCGATCCGGATGGCGTCATCATCGCCAAGGATCTGGCCGGCGCAGGCGCGATGCCACGCGCGGCAAGCCTGCGCTACGTCTACACGGTCTCGACCGGCGACACTGATTTCGTCGTGATCGAAACCAGCGACGCGCGGTTTCTCGAACAATTCCTCAATCGTCTCGAATCCGCCGACGACACGCCGACGGCTCTGCCGCCCAAAGGCATGTTCGCGCGCCTGACCCGCTGGATGTCACCGCCGGCGTGATGACAACGGGCGCGATCTTCGTGCGCCGAAGCAGCGCCTCCTGTCGCAACGTCATTCCGGGGCGCGCCGACAGGCGCGAACCCGGAATCTCGAGATGTTGAAGTAAAGCCGCAGAACCGCACCGCGAAGTTCCGGGTTCACGCGCTGATGCGCGTGCCCCGGAACGACGGCAGTGGTCGGCTGTGGCGCTTACTTCGCCTTCAGGAAGTCGGCGACTTCGAGCAGGATGAACTCGTTGTCGTCGGCCTTGTTCGGATCGCGGCTCGACGAGAACGGCAGGTTGTTGTCGTTGCCGACGATGATGTGGCGGTCGTCGACCTTGTCGACGTTCTCGATGGTGAAGAACGGGAACGCGAGCACGCCGTCGGTCAGCGGCTTCTTCGCCTTCTTGTTCGGATCGCGGATCTTCATCAGGTCGATGAAGCCGATCTTGTTCACCGGCTTGCCGGCGTTCGCATCGGTCAGCTCGATCTTGTAGACGCGCTTGAACTTGGCGAGATCGTTGAAGCAGTCGGTGCCGGTCTTGCCTTCGGGGCAGGCCTTGTCCTTGGTGCCTTCGCCGTTGTCACGCTCGATGACGAGGCCGTGGGTGGCGTCGATCATGTTGAAGTCGCCGATCGCGTTGCCGTTCTGCTCGAACACGTAATGCCAGGAGCGGCCGGTGAACTTCTTCTGCGCGACGTCGAATTCGAGGATGCGCGAGGCTTCCTTGCCGTCGACCTTTTCCCAGTCCTTCTTGTCGGCGTCCCACAGCGGACCTTCGAGCAGGCCGTACAGGAACTTGCCGTCCTTGGAGGCGGCGAAGCCTTCATAGCCCTTGGAGCGCTTGAGATTGACGCCGGTGTAGGTCGCGCCCGGCGCGCCGGGCGACTGCACCGACCAATGATCTGGCGACTTGATCGGTTTGCCGTCGGCCATGCTCTCATAGACGCCGATGATCTTGCCGGTCAGGTCGGCTTCGATGATGTAGGGGCCGAACTCGTCGCCGATCCAGAACCGGTCGCCGATGATCTGGAAGCCTTCGGTGTCGAAGTCCGCGCCGGTCAGATAGCGCTTGTCGGTGTCTTCGTGGACGATGCGGAACGGCACCTTCTTGTCCGGATCGTGCAGGAACACGGTCTGCTTGCGGTCGACCGTGCCGGTCGCCCAGTCGATCTTGTAGTTGTCGAGATACAGCATCGAGTCGGCGGAGTTGTAGCGCGAGCCGAAACCGTTGTCGGTCAGCACACAGAATGTGCCGTCCGGCATCGCCTTGATGCCGGAATGGCCCTGCAGCGGCTGGCCCTTGAACGGCACCGACACGCCGGTCGGACGGCCGTTGGACTTGCCCATCACGCTGCCCTGCGCCTCCACGCGCTGCCCGGTGGTGTACTTGCCCGAGGTTTTCAGATCGGCCGGCGCATCGGCCGGCGCGTCGACGAACGAGGCCGCCGGCAGCACCGCATGGCCGGCGAGGGTGGCGGGAAATTCGCCTTCGGATTGCGCCAGCGCGGCGGACGTCGCCAGCGCAAAGACCGCGACCGAACCGAGCAGTAGTTTTCGCATGAACAGCCTCCTGGAATGGAAAGCCGGTCTTGTGGCGGCGCTCGGTCACAGAGGCCTGACGGATCGATGAAGCGACGATGACGGGCCCTGCGACCAATTGGCCAACCACCGTCGAGGCCGGCTTTGACTCCCTCGGCCGGCGATCCTATTTAGAAGCGTTCTAAACTTGCGGGTGCTGAAATGAAGGCGTTTTCCGACCTCACCGAGCGTGAAATCCTGGCCGTCGCCATCTCGGGCGAGGAGGAAGACAGCCGGATCTATCTGGCGTTCGCCGAGGATCTGGCCGAGCGTTATCCCGATTCCGCGCGCGTCTTCACCGAGATGGCGCAGCAGGAGAAGGGCCATCGTCACATGCTGCTGCGGATGTACGAGCAGCGGTTCGGGCCGGACCTGCCGCCGATCCGCCGCGAGGACGTTAAAGGCTTCATCCGCCGCCGCCCGATCTGGCTCACCCGCAATCTGCCGCTCGACCGCATCCGTAAAGAAGCCGAGACGATGGAGTTCGAGGCGCAGCGCTTCTACGAGCGCGCCGCCGAACGGGCGACCGACGTCCACATCCGCAAGCTGCTGTCCGACCTCGCCGAGTTCGAGAAGCGCCACGAGCAGCGCGCCACCCAACTCACCGACAAGATCCTAACCCCCGATGCGCGCAGCGCCGAGGATCATGCGGCGCGGCGGATGTTCGTGCTGCAATACGTCCAGCCCGGTCTCGCTGGCCTGATGGACGGTTCGGTGTCGACCCTGGCGCCGCTGTTCGCTGCCGCCTTCGCGACCCATCAGAACTGGCAGACCTTCCTGGTTGGTCTGGCCGCCTCGATCGGCGCCGGCATCTCCATGGGCTTCGCCGAAGCGCTGTCCGACGACGGCTCGATGACCGGGCGCGGCTCGCCGTGGTTGCGCGGCGGCATCTGCGGACTAATGACCACGATCGGCGGTCTCGGTCACACGCTGCCGTATCTCGTCCCTGATAGTTGGGCCAACGCGTTCTGGATCGCGACCGGCATCGCCGCGCTGGTGGTGTTCGTCGAACTGTGGGTGATCGCTTACGTTCGCGCCAGATACATGGACACGCCGTTCCTGCACGCGGTGTTCCAGATCGTGCTGGGCGGCGTCATCGTGCTCGGTGTCGGCATCCTGATCGGCGGTGCTTAGTCGCGGTGCTACACGCGGCGTTAGACCTAAGTCTTAGTCGGGAACCGGCTTTCCTCGTAACCGCACGAGGCGTTTGCTTAAACAATTCCAAATAGCCGGCAATCAGCATGGGGCTCTCCTAGGAGTGCCTCATGTCGTTCTCGTTCAAATCCATCCGCAAAATTCAGGTCAAGATTGCGCTGGTCGCGGGCCTCTGCCTGACCGGCGCCAGCCTGATCCTGATCGGCTACAGCGTGCTGTCGGCGCAGAGCACGCACCACTACGTCACCGCTGAGGTGATGAAGCTGGTCGATCAGCAGACCAAGGAAAGCCTGCTCAACCGCGCCAGCTCCGAAGCCTCGGTGATCAAGGCCGAGCTCGACCTCGGGCTCGACTCCGCGCGCAACATGGCGCACGCCTTCGAGGTGCTGGCCGACCCCAACAATGCGGGCACCACCGACGGCAATCGCCGCCTGCAGCTCAACGCGGTGCTCAAGAACACGCTGGAGCAGAACCCGGCGTTCAACGGCACCTACTCGGCCTGGGAGCCGAACGCCCTCGACGGCAACGACGTCGCGTTCAAGGGCCGCCAGACGATGGGTTCGGATAACACCGGCCGCTTCCTGCCGTATTGGACCCGCAGCGCCAGCGGCTCGATCGCGGTGCAGCCGCTGGTCGAATACGACAGCCAGGAGCGGCACCCGAACGGCCTGGTGAAGGGCGCGTGGTTCATCAATCCCAAGGCGACCGGCAAAGAGAACATCCTCGGCCCGTTGCCTTACATCGTGCAGGGCAAGGCGGTGTTCCTCGCCACCATGTCGGTGCCGATCAAGATCGACGGCAAGTTCGTCGGCGTCGCCGGTGCGGACTACAATCTCGACTTCGTGCAGAAGCTCGCCACCCAGGCCAACCGATCGCTGTTCGGCGGCAAGGGCAAGGTCGCGATCCTCAACGACACCGGCCTGATCGTCGCCAACAGCGCCAATCCGGAATCGATCGGCAAGGCGGCGTCGAGCGCCGATCCGCGCTGGTCGGAGAGCCTGGCGATCGTCAAGGAAGGCAAGGGCACGGTGCTCGACGATCCGAAGTGGGATAACGTCGAGGTCTACTCGCCGATCTCGGTGGGACGGACCGGCACGCCGTGGTCGGTGCTGATCTCGGTGCCGCGCAAAGTGGTGCTGGCCTCGGCACATGAGCTCGACACCGCGCTGAACGAACGCGCCAATTCGGCGATGTTCTGGCAGCTCGGCGCCGGCATCCTGGTTGTTGTGCTCGCCATTACGGTCATCGCGTTCGCAGCCCGCAGCATCGCCCGTCCGATCGGCGATTGCGCCACCTTCGCGGACGGCATCGCCAAGGGCGAGCTCGACCAGAAGCTGGCGATTGAACAGGCCGACGAAGTCGGCGTGCTCGCGGCCTCGCTCCGCACCATGCAGGGCGAGCTCAAACGCAGCATCGCGCAGCGTGCGGAGGATCAGGCCAGCGCCGATCTGGCGCGCCGGCGCGACATGAACGACATGGCCGACAAGTTCGAATCGGCGGTCGGCAAGATCGTCGAAACAGTGTCGTCGGCCTCGACCGAACTCGAAGTCTCGGCCGGCCGTCTGACGACGACGGCGGAGCGTTCGCAGCAACTGACCTCGATGGTCGCCTCGGCGTCCGAAGAAGCCTCGTCGAACGTGCAGTCGGTGGCGACGGCGACCGAGGAGATGTCGGCCTCGGTCGACGAGATCAGCCGGCAGGTGCAGGAGTCCTCGCGGATCGCCAACGAGGCGGTCAACCAGGCCCAGAAGACCAACGACCGCGTCGGCGAGCTCGCCAAGGCCGCGACCCGGATCGGCGATGTGGTCGAGCTGATCAACACCATCGCCGGCCAGACCAACCTCTTGGCGCTCAACGCCACGATCGAGGCGGCGCGTGCCGGCGAGGCCGGCCGCGGCTTCGCCGTGGTGGCCGCGGAGGTCAAGCAGCTCGCCGAGCAGACCGCCAAGGCGACCGGCGAGATCAGCGCGCAGATCAGCGGCATCCAGTCGGCCACCGGCGAGTCGGTGACGGCCATCAAGGAGATCACCGACACCATCGGCCACATCTCCGAGATCGCCGGGTCGATCGCGTCCGCGGTCGAGCAGCAGGGCGCCGCGACCCGCGAGATTTCGCGCAACATCCAGCAGGCGTCGCGCGGCACCAGTCAGGTGACCGGCAATATCAGCGACGTGCAACGCGGTGCCAGCGAGACCGGCAGTGCGTCGTCGCAGGTGCTGGCGGCGGCGCAGTCGCTCGCCGGCGACAGCAATCTGCTCCGGCGTGAAGTCGCACGCTTCCTCGACACCATCCGCGCCGCCTGACCTGGCTGTCGTCAGTTGCGGTTACGCGCTCGGCGCCGCCGTCTCGCACGGCGGCGCCGCAGTACTTTAGAGTGTAAGTAACAAGCGGCATTCGTCTTCGTCTTTCGTCGCTACGGACTCATACGTAGCCCGCGATTAACGAAGATTGATACGCGCGTAGGTAGTGTCGAGCTGCCGCGATTGGCGTGATGCCCGGCGTTCAACGGCGAACCCCACCATCGAAATCGGACCATTAGATTTCCTGCGGCCTGTTCCATGTTCGGAACAGGCGCGCTTCGCCGTCGCTCGTTGAAATACGCCAATCAGGAGCCGGCGATGTCTCTCAAAATCCGTGTATTGCTGCCGTTGATCGTTCTCGCGCTCGCGGCCACCGCCATGACGCTCGCCGGGTTCGAGGCGCGCGATGCGGTGATCCGCCGCCGCCAGTCCGAAGCCTTCGTCGAGGTCAATCGCATCTCGCAGCTGCTATTGAAGAGTGCCGGCCGGTGGGCGCTGGAGCGCGGCCTGAGCAACGCGGCGCTGAATGCCCCGGAGCCGACCGATCCCGAGCGCCGCGCCGACATCGCCAAGGCGCGTACCTCCGGCGACACCGCATTCGCCGAGGCGCTGCGGCTGATCGGCGATGTACCGCAGATGAAGACAGGCAGTGCCGCGATCACCGCGGCGCAGCGCGCCCAGCAGGATCACGGCGCCCTGCGTCCGCGCGTGGATGAAGCGATCGCCAAGCCGGCGTCCGCACGCGATCCGGAGGTGGTGCGCGGCACCTTCGGCATTATCACCCGCACTATCGATGTCGCCGGCAATTCGCTGCGCAGCACGCTGGAGACGCTGACCGATCCGCCGTCGGTGGCGCTGGCGCAGATGATCCGGCTCCGGCATCTGGCGGCGGTGATGGCCGAAAACGCCGGTCGCGAGCGCGCTTATCTCGGCGCCAAGGTCAGCGCCCGGGCCAAGTTCACGCCTGCGGAGATGGGTGAGATCTCGGCGTTCCGCGGCCAGATCGATTTGGCGTGGCCGATGATCGCCGCATTGAAGCAGCGCACCGACACGCCGGCCGCGGTGATCGACGCGATCCGCAGCGTCGATGCCGATTACTTCGGAACCTATGTGCGGGTCCGGAGCAGCGTGCTCGCCGCCAGCGACACCGGCGCCTATCCGCTCAGCGGCAGCGACTACATCGCCCGCGCCACCGACGGGGTCGAGACTATCCTCAAGCTCGCCGGCGCGATCGGCCAGGCGGCCGATGCCGAAGCCGCCGCGGATTCCGCCCACAGCAGTTCGCGCCTGATCCGGGCGCTGGCTGCGCTCGGCGCTGCCGGCGCGCTGGTAGTGATCAGCCTGTGGATCACCTTCCGCCGCGTGCTGCGTCCGCTCGCCGAACTCGGCGGCGCGTTGCACAAGCTGGCGCAGGGTCAGCTCGACCTGACGCTGCCGAGCGGCGCCGACGGCATGCCCGGCGTGATCGTGCCGCGCAAGACCGTGGGCGAAGTGCAGCGGCTGATCGAAGACACCGAAGCCGAGATCGGCATCGAACTGTCGACCGGCAAAATCCGCTTCACGCTCGGCAACGTCGTGCTGACCTCCAAGCTGATCGACGGCACCTTCCCGGACTACGGCCGGGTGATCCCGCAGAACAACGACAAGGAACTGCTGGTCGACAAGAAGGACTTCGAAGCCGCGGTCGACCGCGTCTCGACGATCTCGTCTGAACGCGGACGCGCCGTGAAGCTGGCGCTGTCCGCCGGCAAGCTGGTGCTGTCGGTGACTAATCCGGATTCCGGCAGCGCGACCGAAGAACTCGAAGTCGAGTACGCATCCGATCCGCTCGATATCGGCTTCAACTCGCGCTATCTGCTCGACATCGCCGCGCAGATCGAAGGCGAAGTCGCCGTTCTGAAGCTCGCCGACCCCGGCTCGCCGACCCTGATCCAGGACCGCGACTCCAAGAATGCGCTGTACGTCCTGATGCCGATGCGGGTGTAATACGAGCCGCTTCAATAGCACCATCGTCATCGCACGGTTGGAGCCGAATTCGTCATTGCCGGGCTTGACCCGGCAATCCATCTTGTTCGTGTGACCCAAGCGTTGCGGCCAGCGAGACGTCGCAGGATCTCGACGATAATTTTGTCCGCTGGCGCGGACGCTGGATTGCCGGGTCAAGCCCGGCAATGACACCCTCATCATGACCCCCGCCCGCATCACACGTCTGACGCTGACGCATTTTCGGAACTATCGCGGGGCGTCGCTGACCACGACGGCCGATCAGGTGGTGCTGGTCGGGCCGAACGGCGCCGGCAAGACCAATTGTTTGGAGGCGATCTCGTTTCTGTCGCCGGGCCGCGGATTGCGGCGTGCGACGCTGGAAGACGTCGCCGATCATGAGGGGGACGGTTCGTGGGCGGTGTCGGCCGAGGTCGAAGGCGCGCTCGGGCTGGCGACGCTCGGCACCGGGATCGAGCCGCCGCGCAGTGACACCACCACGACGCGGCGTTGCCGGATCGACCGCGAGCCGGTCGGGTCGGCGGCCGCGTTCGGCGATCATCTGCGGATGGTGTGGCTGACGCCGTCGATGGACGGGCTGTTCATGGGCGCAGCCTCAGAACGCCGGCGGTTCTTCGACCGCCTGGTGCTGGCGATCGACAGCGGCCATTCGGCCCGGGTTTCGGCGCTCGATCGCAGCCTGCGGTCGCGCAACCGGCTTCTCGAAGACATCCGCAACGCCGACTCACACTGGCTCGACGCCATCGAGCGCGAAACCGCCGAGCTTGCGATCGCGGTGGCAGCCCAGCGCGGCCAGACCGTGCTCAAGCTCGCCGCGATGCTCGATGCCCGCGGCGCCACCTCGGCATTTCCCTCCGCCAAGATCATGCTGGACGGCTGGATGGAAAACGCGCTGACATCCGAGCCGGCGACCGCGGTGGAAGACCGCTACCGCGCCATTCTGCGCGACAGCCGCGGCCGCGACGCCGCCGCCGGCCGCACGCTCGACGGCCCGCACCTTACCGATCTGGAAGTGATCTACGCGCCCAAGGCGATGCCGGCGCGCGACGCCTCTACCGGCGAACAGAAGGCCCTGCTGATCGGCCTGGTGCTGGCGCACGCGCAGCTCGTTGCCGAAACCACTTCGATCACGCCGCTGCTGCTGCTCGACGAAGTGGTGGCGCATCTCGACCCCGGCCGCCGGGCAGCGTTGTTCACCGAACTCGGCAAGCTCGGCGCGCAGGTTTGGATGACTGGCGCCGATCCTTTGGCGTTTGCCGAGATCGGTCCGGCAGCAGGCATTTTCGACGTCGAAAACGGGCGAATCAGGCCGCGCGGATGAGGCGCTGAGAGGCGCAAAATCGGCAGCTTGGCCGCTGTTTGCAGCGGCCGTCGAATCGGCCTTCGCGAGGCTTGCGAACGCGGCTAAAATCTCTATCTCTTCAACGGGTTGAACGGCGCGACTTTGCGCTGGTGACGACCCACCTTTCATGGCACAAAAGAGCGCTTCGCAACGAATGGCGCACGCCGATTCGATCGCAATCCTGAAGGTCCCTGCATGACTGAACCTGCCCGGCAGCCCTCTGCCGAATCCGTGCATCCCGCGCCGGCCGAATATGGCGCGGAATCGATCCGGGTGCTGAAGGGCCTCGATGCCGTTCGCAAGCGGCCAGGCATGTATATCGGCGACACCGACGACGGCTCCGGTCTGCACCACATGGTGTACGAAGTCGTCGACAACGCGATCGACGAAGCGCTGGCAGGTCACGCCAGCCGCGTCGAGGTGATCCTCAACGCCGACGGCTCGGTGACGGTGCGCGACGACGGCCGCGGCATCCCGGTCGACATTCACAAGGGCGAAGGCGTGTCGGCAGCCGAGGTCATCATGACCCAACTGCACGCCGGCGGAAAATTCGACCAGAACTCCTACAAGGTGTCGGGCGGCCTGCACGGCGTCGGCGTCTCGGTCGTCAACGCGCTGTCGAGCAAGTTGATGCTGCGGGTGTGGCGCAACGACAAGGAGCACTACATCGAATTCGCCCACGGCGACGCGGTGGCACCTTTGAAAGTCGTCGGTGACGCCAATGGCAAGCGCGGCACCGAAGTGACGTTCTATGCCTCGGCCGAGACGTTCACGCACATCGAATATAACTTTGCCACGCTGGAGCACCGGCTGCGCGAACTCGCCTTCCTCAATTCCGGCGTCTACATCGTGCTGTCCGACATGCGCCACGCGGTCGAGAAGCGCGAAGAGATGCGCTACGAGGGCGGCGTCACCGAATTCGTCAAATATCTCGATCGCAACAAGAAGCCGATCGTGCCGACACCGGTGGTGATCGGCGCCGAACTGAACGGCATCGCGGTCGAAGCCGCGCTGTGGTGGAACGACACGTATCATGAGAACGTGCTGTGCTTCACCAACAACATCCCGCAGCGCGACGGCGGCACCCATCTGGCCGGCTTCCGTGCCGCGCTGACGCGGCAGATCACCGGCTATGCCGAGGCCGGCTCCAAGAAAGAGAAAGTCGCGCTGACCGGCGACGACTGCCGCGAAGGCCTCACCGCCGTGCTGTCGGTGAAGGTGCCCGACCCGAAGTTCTCGTCGCAGACCAAGGACAAGCTGGTGTCCTCGGAAGTGCGTCCGGTGGTCGAAAACGTCATCAACGAAGCGCTCGCGGCGTGGCTGGAAGAACATCCGTCCGAAGCCAAGATCGTGATCGGCAAAGTGGTCGAAGCTGCCGCTGCGCGCGAAGCCGCCCGCAAGGCGCGCGAACTGACCCGGCGCAAGGGCGCGCTCGATATCGCCTCGCTGCCCGGCAAGCTCGCCGACTGCCAGGAGCGCGATCCGGCCAAGTCCGAACTGTTCATCGTCGAGGGTGACTCGGCAGGCGGCTCCGCCAAGCAGGGCCGCAACCGAGAATTCCAGGCCGTGCTGCCGCTGCGCGGCAAGATCCTCAACGTCGAGCGCGCGCGCTTCGACAAGATGCTGAGCTCCGAGCAGATCGGCACGCTGATCACCGCGCTCGGCACCGGCATCGGCCGCGAAGACTTCGACCTGTCGAAGCTGCGCTACCACAAGA
Organism: Rhodopseudomonas sp. BR0G17; assembly: GCF_010907025.1. Taxonomy (NCBI): domain Bacteria; kingdom Pseudomonadati; phylum Pseudomonadota; class Alphaproteobacteria; order Hyphomicrobiales; family Nitrobacteraceae; genus Rhodopseudomonas; species Rhodopseudomonas sp. BR0G17. The sequence continues at coordinate 47,896 of NZ_QUML01000021.1, forward strand.
TCATCCTGATGACCGACGCCGACGTCGACGGCGCGCACATCCGCACGCTGCTGCTGACGTTCTTCTTCCGGCAGATGCCGGCGCTGATCGAAGGCGGCTATCTCTACATCGCGCAGCCGCCGCTCTACAAAGTGACGCGCGGCAAGTCCGAGCAGTACCTCAAGGACGAACGCGCGCTCGAAGACTATCTGATCGCCACCGGCCTCGACGATTGCGTGTTCAAGCTGGCCACCGGCGAAGAGCGCGGCCGCCGCGACCTGCTGAAGCTGGTCGAGGATGCGCGCGTGATCCGCGGCACGCTGCACAATCTGCACAGCCGCTATAACCGCAGCGTTGTCGAACAGGCGGCGATCGCCGGCGTGCTCAGCCCGCGGATCACCACCGATATCGCCACCGCCAATGAAGCTGCCGCCTATATCGCTCGGCGGCTCGACGCGCTGGCCGACGAGGTCGAACGCGGCTGGGTCGGCCGTTTCATCGAAGGCGAAGGCTTCGCGTTCGAACGCACGGTGCGCGGCGTCAAGGAAGTCGCGACCATCGACGATGCACTGCTCGGCTCGGCCGACGCGCGCAAGCTCGATGAATATGCGGCGATCCTGCAGGAAGTGTATCCGCGGCCCGGCCTGCTGCGTCGCAAGGACGCCGAAACCGCGATCCACGGCCCGGTCAGCCTGTTCGAGGCGGTGACTGACGCCGGCCGCAAGGGCGTGACGCTGCAGCGCTACAAAGGCCTCGGCGAGATGAACCCGGAACAGCTGTGGGAGACCACGCTCGACACCAACGCGCGGTCGCTGCTGCAGGTGAAGGTGCGCGAAGTCGACGAAGCCGACGACATCTTCACCAAGCTGATGGGCGACGTCGTCGAGCCGCGCCGCGAGTTCATCCAGGAGAACTCACTGCACGCGACCGTGGACGTGTAACTTACGTCGTTGATCGCAGCGATCTCCGAGACACTGCGCCTTTGCCCTAAGGGCTACCCGACGCGCGCCCTCCGAAATCCAGCGCGTCCGTCTCCACGCGTCATGCCCGGCCTTGTGCCGGGCATCCACGCCTTACCGACGTGCATACGCGAAAGGCGTGGATGGCCGGGACAAGCCCGGCCATGACGGCATTCGTGGCGAACTAAGTGACTTACAAAGATGCTGTGAGTCGAGTGCGCTTACTGAGCTAAGCTTTGGGAGCCCGGCAACGCCGAGTCCCACGCCTAAGCCGCCTCCCCCGTCTTCAGCACGCCTCTGCGGATCTGGTCTTCTTCGATCGACTCGAACAGCGCCTTGAAGTTGCCTTCGCCGAAGCCGTCGTCGCCCTTGCGCTGGATGAATTCGAAGAAGATCGGGCCGATCGCATTGGCCGAGAAGATCTGCAGCAGCACCTTGGTCTGACCGCCGTCCACAACGCCTTCACCGTCGATCAGGATGCCGTTTCGCTGCAGCCGGGCGACGTCCTCGCCGTGCTTGGGCAGGCGCGCGTCGATGCGCTCGAAATACGTCTGCGGCGGCGACGGCATGAACGGCAGGCCGGCGGCGCGCAGGCCTTCGACGGTGCTGTAGATGTCGCGGCAGCCGCAGGCGATGTGCTGAATACCCTCACCACGATACAGGTTGAGATATTCTTCGATCTGGCCGGAGTCGCCGGCATCCTCGTTGATCGGAATCCGGATCTTGCCATCCGGACTGGTCAGCGCGCGCGAGAACAGGCCGGACGCGCGGCCCTCGATGTCGAAGAAGCGGATCTGCCGGAAGTTGAACAGCTTGGCGTAGAACTCCGTCCATACGTCCATGCGGCCGCGATGGACGTTGTGGGTCAGGTGATCGATGTAATACAGGCCGGCCCCTATCGGCCGGGCATCACGGGCGCCGACCCAGTCGAACTCGGCGTCATAAGCCGAGCCCTTGGCGCCGTAGCGATCGACGAAATACAGCAGGCTTCCGCCGATGCCCTTGATGGCCGGGACGTCCAGCGTGGCCTGCGCGGCCGTGACGCCGGCCGGTTCGGCGCCGAGTGCGATCGCCCGCTCATAGGCCTGCTTGGCATCGACCACCCGGAACGCCATCGACGGCGCACAAGGGCCATGCGCGGTGACGAAGTCGGTGCCGTGGGTGCCGGGCTGCTCGTTGACCAGATAGTTGACGTCGCCCTGGCGATAGACCGAGATCGCCTTGGTGCGATGTTTCGCAACCAGGCTGAAACCCATCAGCTTGAACAGGCTATGAAGCTGCGCCGGGTCTGGATGGGCGAATTCGACGAATTCGAAGCCATCCGTGCCCATCGGATTGTCGGCGCTGATCGTGGCCGGCTGCGCATCATGCGGAAATGGTCCCATCGGCGGCTCCTCCAGATTGGTTCTTTGAGCCGGTAGTATCGTTCGCCCCGCCCGCAAGAGGCGTGCAAATGCGAGCGGATCGCGCTAGCCTCTGCGCGATCCGTGCATCAAACTGGGCTTTTGCGCATGATATCTGTCGATGCGTTCGACCTGAAGATCCTCAGTGCGCTCCAGGACGATGGCCGCCTCACCAATCAGGAGCTGGCCGACCGGGTGCAGCTGTCGCCGTCGCAATGCTCGCGGCGGCGGATGCGGCTGGAGCAGGACAATATCATTACCGGCTATCGGGCCGAGCTGTCCGGCGATGCGCTCGGCTTCGGCGTGGTCGCCTTCATCCAGATCACCCTGGCGACGCATTCGCCGGGCAACGCCGAGAAGTTCCGGTCACTGGTCGGGCGGATCGACGAAGTGCAGGAAGCCTATTCGCTGACCGGCGATGCGGACTACGTGCTCAAGGCCGTGCTCCGCGACCTGAAAGGCCTCTCCGACCTCGTCAACAACGTGCTGATGCCGCACCAGAGCGTCGCACATGTGCGCTCGTCAATCGTGCTCGATCGCCTCAAGGAAAGCGCCCGGCTGCCGCTGAAACAGCTCACGGACGGCTGACTCTTTTGGACGACAGCGATCAGGCGAAGTAGCCCGACGTCGATTAGCTTCTCGGAATCGAGATCTGACAAACCACGCCGGCGGGCGGAAATTCCAGCTTGGCGCCGCCATTGCCGAGGCTGCGCGAGATCAGCGTCTGGCCGAAGCCGGAGCTTTGCGGCGGCGTCACTGGCGGGCCATCATGCTCCTGCCATTCGATCGTCAGCGCCTCGTCGGTGGCGCCGACCCGGCGCACCGAGATCCGCCCCGACGGCACTGATAACGCGCCGTATTTCACCGCGTTGGTGGTGAGTTCGTGAAACACCAGACCGAGCGAGACTGCGGTCTTGGCGTCGACTGCGATATCAAGCCCGTCGGTGACGATACGGCCGCTGGACAGCGAGGCGAACGGCGCCAGCTCGGCGGCGAGCACATCGCGGATTTGCAAGTTCTGCCACGAGGCATTCGACAGCAACGTGTGGGTGGCAGCCAGCGCCTGGATCCGGCCGGTGAAGGATTTTTGGAAATCCTCGATGGTGCGCTCGTGCGCGGCGGTGCGGGCGCAGATCGCCATCACCATGGTCAGCGTGTTCTTCACCCGATGGTCGAGTTCGCCCATCAGCAGCGCCTGGTGCCGCTCGGCGGCCTTACGCTGCGACAGGTCGACCAGCGTCACGACGCAGCCTTGAGTGCGCTCGCCCGATACCACCAGCGGCGCCGCGCTGATCATCACATCGGTGATCGCGGCCGAGGGGATGCGCACCGCCGCCTCCAGGCCCTGAACCGGCAAGCCCGCGGTCGCCATCACGACGATGTCGTCGCTGCTCATCAGTTCGGAAGCTTCGGGAAAGCTCAGCGCGATCGCCTCGGCAAAGGTCTTGCCGACCGGCGCTTCAGCGCAGATCCGCATCGCGGCGCCGTTGAGATGGGTGACGCGGCCGGCGCGGTCGCAGACGATCACCGCCTCATTGGCCGAAGCAAGGATCGCGCGCGCCAGCCGCTCGGACTCGCGGGCTGCGGCAGCCTGCTCGCGCTCGCTGATGTCGGTGAAGGTGATCGCCGCGCCGCGGACCACGCCGAATTCCAGCGGCGTGCCGGTGAGCAGCATGCTGCGTTCGGCACTGCCGACTCGCAGGTGGATTTCGGCAGATTGCCGCTCGCGCTGGGCTTGCGCCAACAGACGACGGAACGCCGCCTGGTTCACCTGATCGAGCAGTCCGATCAGCGCCGATGCGGTCAGCGAGCCATGGGCGCAGTCGAGCAGCGCACACAGCGCCTGATTGGCGTAGAGCAGCTGGCCGTCCTGATCGAACGCCGCGGCCCCGACGTCCATCGCTTCCATGAAGGTGCGATACGATTGGCCGCCGCCTTCGAGCGTGAACACCTGCTCTTCATCGGCACCTCGAACCACGACCGCATCGATTTCACCGTCGCGGATCGCCCGCAGCGTCTCCTCGGCCTCCTCAAGCCGGGCTTCCAGTTCCGCCCTGCTCAGCGCCGAGACCGCCGACGTCACGAGGACGACTCCTCCACCGCCAGATGCACCAGAACTTTCGGCGTATCGGACAGGTCGCCGATGATCTTGCGGATCGGGACCGGCAACTCCTTCACTAGCGTCGGGATCGCCACGATGCCGTGCTCGCGGGCGAGCTGCGGCTGCTTCTTCAGATCGATGACCTCGACCTTGTACTTGCCGGCCAGATGCTCGGCACAGATCTTCTCGAGGTTGCGGATCGCCGCGAGGGATTTGGGCGTCTCGCCGGCGACGTACAGCACCAGTTTGATCGGATCGGCCATCGTCGTCCCCTATTCGGTGTCGTCGGGCGAGCCGATCAGGCCCCGGCTCCGCGCCATCTCGCTGACATCGCGCTCGTTCTGCGCCCGGAAGCTGACTTCATCTTGCGTGAGCCGCTGCAGCTCGGCCTCGTCGACCGCCAGATCGGCCTTCAGCGCCTCGATCTGCGCGAGCGCACGCCGGCGGCGCTGCTCGATCTGGTCCTGCACCCGCGCCACCTCGACGCGGCGCTCGCTTTCGGCGCGCCGCGCTTTAGCTTCTTCGGCCCGGCGTGCCGATCCGGTCAGCGCACCGCCTTCGCCGAGATAGGGCGGCAACAGATGGATGCCGTCGTTCGACATCACGAACTCGCGCACCTGGTTGGAGTGCGCGATGCCGCGTGCCTTGAGCAGATAGAGTTCGCGATTGAATTCGCCGTGCGCTTCGCGATTGAGCAGCAGGATCCAGGCGTCCATCAGTGACGACAACCCGGCATCGGTCTCGGTCTGCGCGCCGTGCGCAAGATGCGTGAAGGCGCCGGTGATGCCGTTGGATTTCAAGTAATCGACGATCCGCAACAGCATCGACTGCACTTCGCCGATCTGCCCACTTTCCGTGAACGCAGAGATCGGATCGAGCACCACGAGGTCCGGCTTGAAACGCGCCACTTCGCGCAGCATCACCGCCAGGTGCATTTCCAGGCTGTAGAACGTCGGCCGCGCCCCGATGTAGCGAAGCTGGCCGCTGCTCAGCCAGCGGCCGAGATCGGTGCCGACCGATTTCATGTTGCGGACGGTCTGCGCCTCGGATTCCTCGAACGACAGATAAAGCGCCTTCTCGCCGCGCCGGCAGGCGGCGTCGACCATCATGCAGGCCAGCGAACTCTTGCCCGAACCGGCGACGCCGGTGATCAGCACGCTGGTGCCGCGATAGAACCCGCCGCCGGACAGCATCGCGTCGAGGTCGGGAACGCCGCTCGAGATCCGCTCCTCGTGCACCTTATGTGACAGCCCGAGCGACGAGACCGGCAGAACGCTGAAGCCCTCTTCGTCGATCAGGAACGGATATTCGTTGGTGCCGTGCGCGGTGCCGCGGTATTTAACGATGCGCAGCCGGCGGGTCGAAATCTGATTGTCGACGCGGTGATCGAGCAGGATGACGCAGTCGGAGACGTACTCCTCCAGCCCCTGCCGGGTCAGCGTGCCGTCGCCGCGCTCGCCGGTGATGACCGCGGTGAGCCCCTTCTGCTTCAGCCAGTCGAACAGCCGCCGGATTTCGGCGCGCAGCACGGCGGGGTTCTGAAACGCCGAGAACAGGCTCTCGATGGTGTCGAGCACGATCCGCTTGGCGCCGATCTGGTCGACTGCGAACTCCAGCCGCAAGAACAGCGCTTCGAGATCGTAGTCACCGACTTCGGCGACCTCGGTCGGATCGATCGCGATGTGCTCGATCAGCACCCGCTCCTGCTCGATCAGTCCCTGCAGATCGAAACCAAGCGAAGCGACGTTATCGACGATGTCGACCGGACGCTCTTCGAAGGTGACGAACACGCCGGGCTCGTCATAGAAGCGCGCGCCGTTGATCAGGAAGGTGGAGGCGAACAGCGTCTTGCCGCAGCCGGCGGAACCGCACACCAGACTGGGTCGCCCGGAGGGCAAGCCGCCAAGGGTGAGATCGTCGAACCCTTCGATCCCCGTCAGAGATTTGGATATGCCGTCCGCCATCGTACCCCAGGCCGTTTTCCGATTTGTAGGAGAACAGGAACTCGCTGCCTAGTGGAAGCCCAGCGAAAATCCTGGTGTCCGAAGCGGGAACGAAACGAGGCTTTCTGCGTTACGGCGGCTGGCCCTACCTAACTGTCAAACTAACTTGACGATTCTAGCCGGCCGCTGGGGCGGCGCTGTCTCGAAACAGGTCACGATCTGAAATCCATCACTCCGGGGAGCTGACGATCACGCCGTACCAGCCGAGCCCGCGATAGGTCTCGTAGCCCGGCGTCAGGTGGAAGCCGACCAGCGCTCCCCGGCTGTCGCGGTAGGTGCCGCAGGTCGGATGAGCCGACTGCAGCGGAAAGCGCTCATCGAGAATCCCCTGCCCGTCCGAGGCGGCAATCACACGGCGGTCAGCGTCGAGCAACAGTACCCGCGAGCGGTTCGGATCGTCGACCCGCACGCCTTGCACGATCGCCTTGGCCTGAGCTTCCCAGTCGAAGTGAATCGCCAGGATGCCGAGCGGCGCGCCGTCGCTGCGGCCGTCAGCGCGGACGCTGGCGCAGTAAGTCGCCACCTGCGCTTCACCGAGCAGCGGCACGCGTTCGATATTGCCTGCCACATAGTCGTCGCCGCTGCGTAGCCGCAGCGCTTCCTTGAACCATCCCTGCCCCGCCACGTTCTTGCCTGCCACGGCGAAACGGCCGGGCCGGCCGTTCGCCAGAATGGTGCCGTCGAGGCCGCATAGCCACAGATCGAGATACACCGTATAGGCCGACAAAATCACGCCCATGCGCGTGGACGCATAGGCGACCGCCTCGGCGGAAGGCTCAGCCACGCAGTCGACCACGGCGGAATCGGTCGCCCACCAGCGGACGTCGCAGGTGCGCTCATAAAGATTGCGATCGATCAGTTCGACGGCGTTGAGCGCCAGATCGACCAGCCGGTCACCGCGTGATCGTTCTGTCATATTGCCGATCGAGTCGATCAGCTCGCCGGTTCGCTTGGTGAGTTGGGTTTCGAGGTCGCGCGCGATCTGTTCGATCTGGGCACCGACGTTGCGGACTTCCTGCGCCACGATGGCGAAGCCGGCGCCCTGCTTGCCGGCGCGGGCACTTTCGATCAGCGCATTGAGCGCCAGAATTTTCATCTGGCTGGTAATCTTCTGAATCGTCCGGGTTTTGCCGCAGGCAATCTCGTTCACCTCCGACGTCAGCCGCGCCACCAGCGCAGAGACATCGGCGCGATCATCCGCCTTGGGCTCACCGGCCGGATCGTCTCTGCGAACGGCTGCGGCGTGCATATGTTTCCATCCCCGACGCTGTACGGCGCCGGGGATAAATTTGAGCGAATAGTCCTAATGAGGACTAAACCAAAAACAGGGAAAGACGCCCGGAAGCAACCTTCGATTGCTGTTAGTTTGTGCAAATCGACCGATTAGTCGACAACTAACAATCATCATAATTCAGAACGGCAACTAACTACCTTCGATCGAAGGCTTCCCAAATCGCCACCACTACTACTGATTCGGCGGCCGAGATCGTGCGACCGAGCAAATCAGGCGATTAGGATACCGGCATCGGTGGCACCGGCAGTGCGGTCACTGACTTGATCTTCTCCATTGCGAACCGCGAGGTGACGTTCTTCAGCGCCACCGTGCCGATCAGCTTCTTGTAGAACTGATCGTAGGCGCGCATGTCGGCGACGACCACGCGTAGCATGTAGTCGACATCGCCGGCCATTCGGTAGAACTCGATCACCTCGGGCATCGCACTGACCGCGTCGGCGAAGGTCTTCAGCCAGGCGTCGGAGTGATCGCCGGACTCGATCGAGACGAACACCGACAATCCGAGCCCGATCTTGTCCTGATCGACCAGAGCGACCCGCTTGATGATCACTCCGTCGGCCTCGAGCCGCTGGATCCGCTTCCAGCACGGCGTCGACGACAGCCCGACCCGATCGCCGATCTCGGCCACGGACAGCGAGGCATCCTGCTGCAGCACCGTCAGAATTTTGCGGTCAATGGCATCCAGCCGCCGACTGGATTCGGCGACGATGCTGTCGGTGTCGGTCATGGCGAGAGAACTTTCTTCCAAATTCAATGACGCGCAGCATCATATATGGAAAGAAATTTCTCGCAAGCCACTGGTTCCGCGCATGCGCCGGCGTAACGCCTCGCGCGCGGAAGACTGAAACGCTCTCATTTTCAAGCAGTTACGCGACCCTGAGCTTAGGAGCGCGCCCTGCGGGGCAGTTTTCTAGATGGCGGACTGCGGCTTTATGCGCATCGCCGGGCGAGCGGAAGCCCTGCCCTTCGAGCCCGGAGAAGTCGTCGCTAGCGGCGTGGAAGCGGAAACTGCGACCGTCGCGAACCACGATACCGGCGGCGCGCGAATTCACTTCGATGATAAAGGCATGGGACATGGCGGCACTTCGTTGGTCGTCGACTCGCTCGGGGGAGCGGGTACGCCGGCCTGATAGCCGCGCTCTGTTTCACCCAGATGAAGCGCGCTTAAAGCTTTGATCTTACGTCGATCTGCTGAGCAGGAGGGAACCGGCCGCTCAGCAGCAGGACATCGGCGGAAATGCCGGCTGCAGCTTGCGCAGCGCGCGGTAGAACCGGGCAAACCAGCGGCGCGGCCAGGGCTGCGCCTGGAGCCAGCGCTCCTGAACGTCCTCGTCCGGCTCGATCGGCGCCTCGGTGGCGGCAGGTGCTGGCGCCGGATCGATCACCGGTGGGGCAGCGGGCTTGGCCGGAGCCTCGAACGCGACCGCGATCCGCGGCCGATCGTCATAGGTGAGCATCGCCATATCAGCCTCGCTTTTCTGCCGGCGCAGTAGCCGGCGGTGGCAAGGGCGGATCGTCGTCGGCGATCGCTCGCCAGGCGGCTCCGTCGAGATCTTCGTACTGGCCGCTTTTCAGCGACCACAGAAACGCAATTAGTCCGAGCAGGCCGAGCCCGAGCGCCAGCGGGACCAGGATCACCATTACTTCCATGCCGCGGCTCCCCGGCGAACGCGGCGGGCCCGCATCGCATTCAGCATCACCAGCAGCGACGATCCCGACATCGCCAGCGCCGCGATCAGCGGTGTGGCATAGCCTGCGATCGCAATCGGCACCGCCAGCACATTGTAGCCGATCGCTAGACCGAGATTCTCCCGCATCACCGCCATCGCCTTGCGCGAATAATCGACCGCGGCCAGCACCGGCGCAAGCTCCTTGCCGAGGAACACCAGATCGGCGGTGGCCTGGCTGAGATGGGTGGCGCTGATCGGGGACATCGAAACGTGCGCAGCCGCGAGCGACGGTGCGTCGTTCATGCCGTCGCCGACCATCATCACGGTGCGGCCCTGCTTTTTCAGCGCCTCGATATGGGCGATCTTCTCGGCCGGCTTCACCCCGGCACGCCACGCGGACACGCCGAGCGCATCGGCCGCATGGCGCACCGCCGGTTCTCGATCGCCCGACAGCAGCTCCACCGCGATGCCGCGATTTATCAGTGCGTCGATCGTCTTGGCGGCATCGGGACGCAGCAACTGGCGTACCGCAAACACCACCCGCTGTTCGCCGCGGCTGAACGCCACCACGGAGACTTCGGGGTCTTCGCTGAGGATCTGATTGGCTTCGGCATCGGCGCCGCAGAACGCCGGGCTGCCGAGCTTCAATTCTTCGCCGTCAAAGGTGGTGCGGACGCCGCGTCCGGGCTCTTCGACCACGTTCGGCAACGGCGACTTGGCGTGCGCGGCCCGCGCCACCGCGGCGGCGACCGGATGATGGCTGGCGAGCGCAAGCCGGCCGGCGAGCTCGAACGCCTCGGGCGGGATGCCGCCCGCGTTGACAACATCCAGCTCGGGCAGCGTCAGCGTGCCGGTCTTGTCGAACACGATGGTGTCGACCGATGCGGCGCGCTCGATCGCATCACCAGCATTGAGCAGCACACCGGCACGGAACATCGCGCCGGATGCGACGGTCTGCACCGCAGGAATAGCGAGGCCGAGCGCGCAGGGGCAGGTGATGATCAGCACCGCAATGCCGATCACGATCGAATCGTGCCAGCCCGCACCGGCCAGCACCCAGCCGATGATCGTCAGCAGTGCGGTGGCGTGCACCACCGGCGCATAGAGCTGCGAGGCGCGGTCCGCGAGCCGGACGTAACGCGAGCGGGCCTGCAGCGCGTGGTCGAGCAGCCGGGTGATCTCGGACAGCAGCGTGCCCTCTGCGGCCGCAGCGACGCGGACGCGGAGCGTGCCGGAGATGTTCAACGTGCCGGCATAAACCTGGGTGCCGCGTTCAGCCGGCACATGCAGCGTCTCGCCTGTGATCAGGCTCTGGTCGATCTCGGAACGGCCTTCGATCACCGTACCATCAACGGCGCAGCGCTCGCCGGGCCGCAGCAGCACGATGTCGCCGGCGCGGACGGCGGCGATCGGCACTTCGCTGATCTCATCGGGGCCGACGAACTTGGTGGCGGTCTCGGCCTTCAGGGCGGCCAGATTGCCGGCGACCGCGCGGGTCTTCTGCCGCATCTTCTGGTCGAGGAAACGGCCCGCCAACAGGAACGCGATCAGCATCACGGCGGCATCGAAGTAAGCGTGCTCGGCGTGATTGATGGTCTCGACCAGCGACATGCCGAGCGCCAGCGTGATGCCGATCGTGATCGGCACGTCCATGTTGACGCTTTTGGCCTTCAGCGCGCGGAATGCCGACTGGAAGAACGGCTGCCCCGCATAGGCGGCGCAGGGCAGCGCCACCAGCGCCGACAGCCAATGGAAAAAGTCGCGTGCTTCAGGACTGAGATCGCCGCCGTACCACACCGGCACCGACAGCATCATCACGTTCATGGTGGCGAACACGGCGACGCCGAGGCAGCGCAGCAGGAACTTGGTGCGTTCTGCCTCTTCGACTTCGGCCCGCACCGGCTCGTAGGGGTAAGCCTTGTAGCCGAGCTCGGCGAGGCGATCGATGAACTGGCCGGGCTCCAGCGTGCTGCCCTTGTTCCACTCCACCGCGAGACGGCGATCAGTGAGATTGACGCGGGCCAGCGTCACGTCCGGGATCGACTGCAGGCCGCGCTCGATCTTGGCCATGCAGCTGGCACAGTGAACGCCCTCTACGGCGAGGTCGAGATGCGCGATCCGGCCGTCGACGTCTTTGACGTAGTGAGAGAAATCCCGCGTCTGCAGCATTCGGCGATCCTCGTCACGCCTGCCGGATCGGCGCTTAGTTCAACAGCAGCTTGTTCTTGGAGAGGAACATGCGAACACCGCCCTGATCCCCTTCCAGAACCAGATCCCAACGGCCCGGCAGCACGCCATTGGCGTCGCCGCGGTACACGCCGCTGCCGACCTCCGCGAGCGCAACCTCGCGGTCGTAGCGCTTGTCGGACGGCCGCTCTAGCCGGCCGAAGAAGTTCAGACCGGCCAGCGGCAGGCCGGCCTTGTCACGGGCCTCGACCTGCAGCACGGCGGCGCCATCGGGCTTGCGCTCGACCTTGGCTTCGACCTTCCAGCCGCGCTGATCCTGATCACGCGCGGCTGCGATCTCACGCTCGTAAGCGAGGCTGGCGGCGTAGGCGCTGTCGACCTCGGTGCCGGGCAGCGTCTTGATCGCCAGCGTCATCATCAGTCCGTTGACGCCGAACACGATGCCGAAGAACGCCACCAGGACGGCGAGAACGACTTTGCCGGTGAGAGGACGCGGCGATGATTGCGAACGGCTCATCATAAGGCTCCGGTTCGGATCAGGGCGTGACAAAGACGTCCTTGGTGGAAGCGACCTCGCCCAGCCCGATATCGGTGACATGGAAGGTCACCGGCACCGACTGCGGCACGTCATCGTTTGCGTTGGAGTCGACCAGCACCCGCAGCTCGGTGGTGGTGTCGCGGCCGAGGATGATCATCGGCCGTGCCGGCGTGATCGAGTCCGCACCGACGATATGGATCATCGCATTCGGCGGACCTTCGACGTCGACAGCCACCACGCGGTCGAAGCCGCGCTTGTTGAGGAAGCGGATGGTGTAGCCGTTGCGCACCGAGCCGTCGGACAGCCGCACCGCGACCGGGTTGCGGTCGTGCAGGACGTTGACGTCGAGCAGGCTGCGGTTTGCCAGCTTGTAGACCATCGCACCACCGATCGCGACGATGATCAGCGAGTAGATCACGGTACGGGCACGGACCGGCTTGAAGACCTCCGGCTTGCCCTCCATCCGGCGATGGATGTTGATGTCGTTGTCATAGCCGATCAGCCGGGTCGGGCGGCCGATCTTCTTCATCACGTTGTCGCAGGCGTCGATGCACAGGCCGCACTGGATACAGTCGAGCTGCGGTCCGTTGCGGATGTCGATGCCGGTCGGGCACACGGCGACGCACTGGTTGCAGTCGACGCAATCGCCGACCGGCTCGCCGATCGCGCGGAGCTGCGCCGCCTTTTTGAGCGACGAGCGCTTCTCGCCGCGGTCGTACTTATAAGTGACGTTGAGCGCCCACTCGTCCGTCAGCGCCGCCTGAATGCGCGGCCACGGGCACATATAGACGCAGACCTGCTCGCGCATGAAGCCGGCCAGCGTGTAGGTGGTGAAAGTGAGGATGCCGATCCAGATATACGCCACCATCGGCGCGTCGAAGGTGACCAGTTCCTTGATCAGGGTCGGAGCGTCGGCGAAGTACAGAACCCAGGCGCCGCCGGTCCACCACGCGATCATCAGCCAGATCGAGTGCTTGAGCGCGAGTTCCGCGGCGCGCTGCATCTTGAAGCCTTCGCCGGCCTTGCGCATCCGCTCGCGGCGATCGCCTTCGACGAACCGCTCGACCGCGTAGAACAGATCGGTCCAAACCGTCTGCGGGCAGAGATAGCCGCACCACACCCGGCCGCCGAGCGCGTTCATCAGGAACAGGACGATAGCGGCGACGATCAACAGGCCGGTGAAGTAATAGATTTCCTGCGGCCACAGCTCGATGGCGAAGAAGTAGAACCGGTTATTGGCGAGGTCGATCAGCACCGCCTGATCGGGGGCGCCGAGACCGCGGTTCCATCGCACGAAAGGCAAAAAGTAATAGATCCCGAGGCAGACCGCCATCAGGATCCATTTGGTTCGCCGGAACGGGCCGGATACGCTTTGGGGGAAGATTTTCTTTTGGGCCGTGTACAGCGGTCCGTCGTCGTCCGGCTGCAGGTCCGTCGCGCGCAGGGGCTTGTTCATATCGAGGGTTCTTTTCCACTTCTTCTGTCGTCGAGCGCAAGCTCAATTCCGGGCGCGCAGATCACAACCTCGCGTGTCCCCCAACACACAAGGTTCTGCGCGCCCGCGAGCGTCGGCTATTTGCCGCCGCCGAGCGAGTGGACGTACACCGCCATCGCCTTGATGGTGGTGGGATCGAGGCGACCGATCCACGCCGGCATCACGCCGCCGCGGCCGTTGGTGATCGTCTCGATGATGGTGGCTTCGTCACCACCGTACAGCCAGATCTTATCCGTCAGGTTGGGCGCACCAAGTTCGGGATTGCCCTTGGCGTCTTCACCGTGACAGGCGACGCAGTTCTCCGCGAAGATCTGCTTGCCGGCTGCCAGATCGACGCCCGGCCGGGTCGACTGGCCCGACAGCGAACGAACGAAGTTGGCGACCTGAACGATCTGGTCCTTGGTCAGCGTGCCGTCCTTGCCGAACGCCAGCATGTTGCCCATGTGACCTTCGTCGTTACCGGAGCGCGCGCCGTACTTGATGGTCTTTTCGATTTGCTCGAGGGAGCCGCCCCACAGCCAATCGTCGTCGTTGAGGTTCGGGAAGCCCTTGCCGCCGGCAGCGCCCGAGCCGTGGCACGGCGCGCAGTTGTCGCCGAACACCACCTTGCCCTTGGCGCGGGCCAGAGCGAGCAATGCCGGGTTCTTCTCGATTTCTTCGAGCGAGGCAGTCGCCAGCGCCTGCATCTTCTCGCCGCGAACCTGGTTGAGCTTGGCGAGATCGACGTCGAGTTCGGCACGCGAGGAGTAACCGAACAGGCCGCGGGTGTAGCCGTTCATCAGCGGCCACGCCGGATAGACGATGAAGTAGCCGATCGACCAGATGATGGTGGCGTAGAAGGTCCAGATCCACCACCGCGGCAGCGGCGTGTTCAGTTCCTGGATGCCGTCCCACTCATGGCCGGTCGTGGCCGTGCCGGTGACTTTGTCGATTTCGCCGTGATGTGCATGGTCAGCCATGGTCGTCTCAGTCCTCTCGAAGCGGCATCTGGGCGGCCTCGTCGAACGCCTCTTTGTTTTTCGGCCAGAGCGCATACACCACGATGGCGACGAAGATGGCCATGAACAGCGGCGTCCACCATGTCGTGACGAGACTGGACGCGATGTTGTCGAAGTAGATGATCGCTTTCATGTCGCCGCCTCAGCGAAGGTTCGCTTTTTCGTCGTACAGTTTGAAGTCGACCAGGGTACCGAGCATCTGCAGGTACGAGACCAGCGCGTCGAGCTCGGTCGGGTCACCCGGTTGGCCGTCGAAGTTGCGCACCACCGCCTTGGGGTAGCGCTTCTGCAGATCGGCCGCGTCGGCGCCTTCCGGATCGACCTGCGCCTTGGCGTCGGCCGCCGCCTTGGCGATGTCCTCGTCGCTGTAAGGCACGCCGAGGGTGCGGTTGGTCTTGAGGTGATCCGACAGGCTGGCGAGATCGACCTTGCTGTTGGCGAGGAACGCGTAGTTCGGCATCACCGACTGCGGCACGATCGAACGCGGGTTCTTCAGATGCGCGACGTGCCAGTCGTCGGAGTACTTGCCGCCGACCCGGGCGAGATCCGGACCGGTACGCTTGGAACCCCACTGGAACGGATGGTCGTACATCGACTCCGCGGCCAGCGAGTAATGGCCGTAACGCTCGGTCTCGTCACGCAGCGGACGGATCATCTGCGAGTGGCACAGATAGCACCCCTCGCGGATGTAGATGTTGCGGCCTGCCAGTTCGAGCGGGGTGTAAGGACGCACCCCGTCGACCTTCTCGATGGTGCTCTTGAGGTAGAACAGCGGAGTGATTTCGACGAGACCACCAATCGCGATCACGAGCAGGATGCCGACGATCAGGACGACCGAGTTGGTCTCGAAGATCTTGTGCCGAGCCCAGATTGACATTGTTTGCTCTCCTTACTCGGCAGGCTGCAGGGCGACGCGAGGCTGAGCCTCGGACCGTTCGCCGACGCGGACGGTCATCCAGAGGTTGTAGGCCATGATCAGCGCGCCGATCAGGAACAGGCCGCCGCCGGCGGCGCGGATGGCATAGAAGGGGTGCATCGCTTCGACCGACTCGATGAACGAGTATTCGAGGAAGCCGAGCGAGGTGTAAGCACGCCACATCAGACCTTGCAGGATGCCCGACACCCACATCGCCGAGATGTAGAGGACGATGCCGAGGGTCGCGATCCAGAAGTGCCAGTTCACCAGGCGGATGCTGTAGAGCTGCTTGCGGCCCCACACCCACGGCACCAGGCAGTACAGCGCGCCGAAGGAGACGAAGCCGACCCAGCCGAGCGCGCCGGAGTGGACGTGACCGACGGTCCAGTCGGTGTAGTGGCTGAGCGAGTTGACCGCCTTAATCGCCATCATCGGACCTTCGAAGGTCGACATGCCGTAGAAGGCGACCGACACCACCATCATGCGCAGCACGGGGTCGGTGCGGAGCTTGTCCCAGGCGCCCGACAGCGTCATCAGGCCGTTGATCATGCCGCCCCATGAGGGCATCCACAGCATGATCGAGAAGGTCATGCCGAGGGTCTGCGTCCAGTCGGGCAGCGCGGTGTAGTGCAGGTGGTGCGGACCGGCCCAGATGTACAGGAAGATCAGCGCCCAGAAGTGGATGATCGACAGCCGGTAGGAATAGACCGGCCGTTCAGCCCGCTTCGGGATGAAGTAGTACATGATGGCCAGGAAGCCGGCGGTAAGGAAGAAGCCGACCGCGTTGTGGCCGTACCACCACTGGAACATCGCGTCCTGCACGCCCGACCAGGCGATGTAGGACTTCGAGCCGAGGAAGCTGACCGGCAGAGTCGGGTTGTTGCCGAGATGCAGCACCGCGATGGTGATGATGAAGGCGAGATAGAACCAGTTCGCCACGTAGATGTGGGGCTCCTTGCGCTTCATCAGGGTGGCCAGGAACACCAGCAGGTAGGTGACCCAGACGATGGTCAGCCACAGGTCGGCGTACCATTCCGGCTCGGCGTATTCCTTCGACTGGGTGACGCCCAGCAGATAGCCCGTGCCCGCGATCACGATGAAGAAGTTGTAGCCGATCGCCACAAACCACGGCGCGAGGTCACCGGCGAGCCGAGCCCGGGTGGTCTTCTGCACCACGTAGAACGAGGTCGCCAGCAGCACGTTGCCGCCGAACGCGAAGATCACCGCCGAAGTGTGCAGCGGACGAAGCCGGCCGAAATTGACCCACTGGGCGATGTTCAGGCCCGGATAGGCGAGTTCCAGGGCGATGTAGAGGCCGGCCGAGAAACCGGCGATGCCCCAAAACATGGCCATAAAGGAGAGGAACTTTATCGGCCCGAGATTGTAATTCGGAGCGCCGTTGATTTCCTGCGGCGGCAGGCCCGAACGGCTGCGATGCCGAACGATGATCGCGAACACCGCCCAGGCGCTGAACGCGGCCGCGAGCGCGGCATGAAATGCGAAGGGAGCATCCTTGGCGTAGATCGCCGCGTAGATGGACAGGATCGTGGTCAATGCGAACACGACCGTGAGACCACCCTCGCCAAGGGTGATCCGCTTCGAATTCAGGGCTTGATTCATCTGATCAATCTTTTCTTCGGCGGGCAGGTGACTGCACCATCCCCGGTTTCGGGACCGCACGTTTGATTGAAATCAAAATGCCCAAATTTGCGCCACGACGACGCGCGTTTTGTGCGGTGCGATCGACACTTGCTGCTTTTCGATGAAATGCCTCGAAATTGCAAGAACCATCGCGACTTGCGCGGGCTGCCCTCGGCTGCGTACGAGGACGGACCAACACCCCAAATGGAACGTTCGACCAAAGAATGAGGCACGGCTCAGCGAATGACTTTCATTCGCTTCCGCAGTGCGGGAAAATCAGTCTGCCGGTCGTCAAGGACGACGCCGTTCATAGGTCTTGAGGTGGGTGTAGATCACCCGCAGCCGCGGCACCGGAACCTTCGCCTCATCTGCACGGACGATGAGGTCGCCGATGACGTGATCGGCTTCGATCCGGGCGCCGGCCTGGATGTCACGAAACATCGAAGCCGTCAGCGTCGAGCCTTCGGCGAGCAGCATGCCGCGGGTGCGTTCGACCGAGGCTTGGCGCGGCGCATGGCCGGCCGCCGCCGCAATCGTGGTGATCTCGTCGAACACCCCGAGCATGAAGTCGGCGCCGCCCGGCGCGGCGAGAATGTCGCCGACCGCGCCCCGCATCAGTGAGGTCGATCCGGCGAGGGTCGCCAGAAACACCCACTTCTCCCACATCTCCTGCATGATCACCGGCGAGGCGTTGACGCCGAAGTCGCAGGCGCCGAGTGCGGCGGCGATCTGCGTCACGCGCTCCGACATCGCGCCGTCACGCTCGCCGAAGGTGATCGCACTCATCGGCGCGAGCTGGACGACATGGCGCTGCGCATCGAGCGTCGCCGCAATCACGCATTGGCCGCCGAGCACGCGGTCGCGGCCGAATGCAGAGTCCAGCACATCGAGATGCTTCATGCCGTTGAGCAGCGGCAGAATCGTGGTGCGAGGCCCGACACCGCCCCGGAACGACGCGATCGCGTCGTCGAGGTCGAATGCCTTGCAGCTCAGCACCACCAGATCGTAGTCGGGAGCGAGCGCCGAAGCCTGCAGCGCAGGCGGATTTGCGATTTTCGCGTCGCCGTGCGGGCTCTTGATCACCAGCCCGTCGCGGGCCAATTCCGCCGCGCGGCCCGGCCGCACCAGAAACGTGACGTCACGGCCGACCCGCAGCAGGCGCCCGCCGAAATATCCGCCGATCGCGCCGGCACCAACGATCAGAATCCGCATCACGTCCTCCCGAGTTTTCGCGAGTCTTAGCCGGATCGCACAGCCGCTACGAGCGCAATGCCGGCATACCCCTCACCACTTCTCGCCGTAGGGACGGATTTCCATCTCGAACGTCCAGGCGCTCTTCGGCTGCTGATAAAGCTGCCAGTACGCACCGGCGACCGCCGCCGGCGGCATCAGCAGATCGGGATTGGCGAGCGCATCCTTGCCGAAGATCTGCTCGCGGCGCTCGCGGACCCAGGCGGTGTCGACGCCGGAGTCGATGATCAGATGCGCGACGTGAATGTTCTTAGGCATCAGTTCGCGCGCCATCGACTGGGCCACCGCGCGGAGCCCGAATTTGGCGGAGGCGAACGCCGCAAAGCCTGAGCCGCCGCGCAGCGACGCGGTCGCGCCGGTGAAGAAGATCTTGCCCTGCCCGCGCGCCAGCATCAGCCGCGCCGACTCCCGGCCCGACACGAAGCCGGCCCAGCACGCCATCTCCCACACTTTTCGGAACACCCGATCGGTCGTCTCCACGATCGGGAAATTGACGTTGGCACCGACGTTGAAAATCGTCACCTCGAGCGGCGCGTGGGCGTCGGCGTCGTTCAGGAACGCCGTCACCTCGTCTTCTTGGCGCGCATCGAGCGAGCGCGCGACGATGCGGCCGCCGGCCGCCTCGATTTCCGCCACCAGCGGCGCAAGCTTCTCGCCGTTGCGCCGGCCGGCGAACACCGTGAAGCCCTCGGCCGCAAATTTCTTGGCGATCTCCGCCCCGATGTAATCGCCGGCTCCGATCACCGCGACAGTTGCGTTGCGTGGCGTCATGCGGGCGTCTCCCTCAAGCTGGTCATTGCGAGCGAAGCGAAGCAATCCACGTTCTCAGCACGGAGCGACTGGATTGCGTCGTCGCTTCGCTCCTCGCAATGACGGGAGAGATCGATTGAAGCTAGCCGTACATCTCTTCGACGTCGCGAAGCTGTTCCTTGCCGAAGAACATCTCCTTGCCGACGAAGAAGGTCGGCGAGCCGAACGCGCCGCGCTGGACGGCGTCTTCGGTGTTGGCGATCAACTTCGCCTTCACCTCCGGCTGCTGCGCGCGGGTCAGCAGCGCCTTGCCGTCGAGCCCCGACGACGACAGCGCCGCCGCGGCGACTTCGAGATCGTCCATCTTCTTCGGCTCCACCCACATATGGTGGAACGCGGCCTCGACGTATTGGTCGAACACGCCGTCGAGCTGCGCCGCGACCGCGGCGCGCATCAGGTTGAGCGTGTTGACCGGGAAATGCGGATTCCAGACATACGGCTTCACCGCGTAGCGCCTGAGGAAGCGCTCGGTTTCCACCGTGAGGAATTCGCGCTTGTTCTTGATCCCGGCCAGCGTCTCCGCCGGGGACTTGTTGTTGGTCGCCTTGAAGATACCGCCGAGCAGCACCGGCACGTAGTCGAACTTGACGCCGATCCGCCGCTCGATCGCCGGGATTGCCTCGTGGGCCAGGAAAGCGTTGGGACTGCCGAAGTCGAACAGGAATTGCGGGGCGGGCTGGGTCATGATCTCCTCCGGCAGCGGCGGGGTCGCCTTATATGATTATCGTCATCCCATACCGACCGTAGCGCGTCTGCCGCGGCCGATCAACCGGGTCGCAGCCGAGGTTCGCGACCTTCGGAACTGTGATGTCCCGCGCCGCGGAAACTCTGCTAAGGCGAAGCGCGTTCTCACGGCTGGTGCCGCTTCAATCACTGACAGACATCCGGGATCTTCGCGACATGCTGACCGTCCATCACCTCAACAACTCCCGCTCGCAACGCGTGCTGTGGCTCCTGGAGGAGCTCGGCACCCCTTACGAGATCAAGCGCTATCAGCGTCAGCCGGACATGATGGCGCCGAAGGAGCTGCGGGCCGTGCATCCGCTCGGCAAATCCCCGGTGATCACCGACAACGGCAATACCATCGCCGAGTCCGGGGCGATCATCGAATACATCGTGGGCACCTATGGGGACGGCCGGCTGATCCCGCCGCCGAACACCCCGGAGCGGCTGCGCTACACCTACTGGCTGCACTATGCCGAGGGCTCGGCAATGCCGCCCTTGCTGCTCAAGCTGCTGTTCTCGATGATGCCGCAGCGCGCTCCGGCGCTGGTGCGGCCGCTGGTGAAGATGGTGGCGTCCGGCGCGCTGACCGGCTTCGTCGATCCGCAGCTCAAGCTGCACATGGATTATTGGGAGAGCGAACTCGGCAAGGCCACGTATTTCGCCGGCGACGAATTCACCGCCGCCGACATCCAGATGAGCTTCCCGCTCGAGGCCGCCGCCTCACGCGGCGGCCTCGACCAGCGCTATCCGAAGGCGCAGACCTGGCTCGAACGCATCCACGCCCGCCCCGCCTACAACCGCGCGCTCGAAAAAGGCGGGCCGTACGAAATCGGCAAGGCGTAATAGCAGCTTCGATTAGAGCAACGACCGACGCGCCAAGCACGACAGCTCCCGCTCGCGGGAGAGCGAGCGCGCTGTGCTTGGGGAGAGCCTACCCCATCGGCAGCGGCGTGACGGTCACGCCGGGCGGCGGGACGCTGTCGTCCGGCACGAAGAAGTCCGACATCAGCGGCACGCTCGGGTCGACGCGATACGGCTCGAAGTCGCGCACCCCGGCCTCGTACAGCACGCTGTCATCGATGCAGAACTGGCCGGTGAATTCGCGCGACGGCTTGGTCAGGATCGCATGGGCGGCGTCGCCCATGATCTCCGGCGTGCGGCTGGCGCGGATCATCGCGTCGCCGCCGAGCAGATTGCCTACCGCCGCGGTCGCAATCGTGGTGCGCGGCCATAGCGCATTCACCGCAACGCCGGCGTGCTTCAGTTCACCCGAGAGACCGAGCGCCACCATGCTCATGCCGAACTTCGCCATGGTGTAGGCGGTGGACGCTGCGAACCACTTCGCCTTCATGTCGAGCGGCGGCGACAGCATCAGGATGTGTGGATTGGCGGCCTTCTTCAGATGAGGAATGCAGTATTTCGACACCATGAAGGTCCCGCGGGTGTTGATCCCCATCATCAGATCGTAGCGCTTCATGTCGGTGGCCTGCGAATTGGTCAGGCTGATCGCGCTGGCGTTGTTGACGCAGACGTCGATGCCGCCGAACTCCGCGACCGTCTTGCCGATCGCGTCGATCACCTGCGCTTCATCGCGGATGTCGCACACCAGCGGCAGCGCCTTGCCGCCGGCCGCAACGATCTCCTCGGCGGCGGTGTAGATCGTCCCCTTCAGCTTCGGATGCGGCTCGGTGGTCTTGGCGGCGATCGCCACATTGGCGCCATCCCGCGCCGCCCGCAGCGCGATCGCGAGCCCAATGCCCCGGCTCGCCCCGGTGATGAACAGCGTCTTGCCTTGCAGTGATGCCATCTGATGCAGCCTCCTGGTCGCCCAAATCGATTGGCCGAACAGATTAGCAGGGCGCCGCTACATCCGCTTGCGGCGAGGCGTTGAACGACCCGTGCAAGCCGAAGCCTTCGCCGCACACGCGGCGAGCTCCCTCCCCCGCCTGCGGGGGAGGGTTGGGGTGAGGGCAGCCGCGAGTCGCAGCGCGCGCTTCGATCTTGGATTGAGCAAGTCGTTAGCTCAATGCCTGGGGCGCCCTCACCCCGGCCCTCTCCCGCAAGCGGGAGAGGGAGCGTACAGCGCGTGCGGAGAGGTGTCGCCTCTGTTACTACCTACCAGCGATCAATTCCCCGCCGCCGTCGCCCCCCGCGTGCGGGGATCGGGGGCGCCGTGGAAACCGTCGGCGTCGATGAAGATCGAATTTGCCGAGGTCTGGCCGAGCGGAGTGACGACGCGGTGGCCCATGGCGCGGAGTGCGTCCAGGGTCGCGTCGGGAAAGCCGCCTTCGACCCGCACCTCGTCCGGCAGCCACTGATGATGCAGCCGCGGCGCCGACACGGCGTCGGCGACATTCATCCGGTAATCGATCACGTCGACGATCACCTGCAGCACCGCCGAAATGATGCGGCTGCCGCCGGGCGAGCCGGTGACCAGCACCGGCTTGCCGTCCTTGAGCAGAATCGTCGGCGACATCGACGACAGCGGCCGTTTGCCGGGCGCCGGCAGGTTAGCGGCGAAGCCGACCAGACCGTAGGCATTAGAGGCGCCAGGAGCCGCGGTGAAATCATCGAGTTCATTGTTGAGCAATACGCCCGTGCCATCCGCCACCAGCCCGACGCCGTAAGAGAAGTTGAGCGTGTAGGTGTTGCTCACCGCATTGCCGTCGGCATCGGCGACCGAGAAGTGCGTGGTGTTCTGGCCCTCGCGCGGCTGCGGCAGTGGTTGCTCGACCGGCGTGGCCCGCTGCGGATCGATGCCGGCGCGCAGGCTCGCCGCGTAGTCCTTCGACAACAGCTTCGCGACCGGGGCCTCGCTGAAGGCGGGATCGCCGAGATAGCGGGCGCGATCCGCATAGGCGCGCTTCATCGCTTCGATCAACAGATGCAGCGACGGCGGCGTGCCCTGCCCGAGCTCGCGCATCGCATAGCCTTCCAGGATGTTCAGGCTTTCGATCAGCACGACGCCGCCGGACGACGGCTGCGGCATCGCCACGATATCGTAGCCGCGATAACTGCCACGCAGCGGCGGGCGCAGCATCGGCTGATAGCCGGCGAGATCCTCCAGCGTGATCAGCCCGCCGGCCTCGCGAATGCCGCGCGACAACTTCTCGGCGACCAGGCCGCGATAGAACCCGTCCGGTCCCTGTTTGGCGATGGCTTCGAGCGTCGCGGCCAGATCGGGCTGCACCAGCCTGTCGCCGGCCTGCAGCGGCGAGCCGTCGGGACGCGCGAACACCTTGCGGGTGGAAGGCCAGCGCGACAGCCAGGCGTGCCAGTCCGGCAACGTATCGGCGGTGTCGTCGGCGATGGTGATGCCGTCCCGGGCCAGCGCGATCGCCGGCGCGATGACGTCCGCGAGCTTGAACTTGCCGGAGCCGTATTTGTCCAGCGCCAGCGCCAACCCAGCCACGGTGCCGGGAACGCCGATGCCGAGCGCAGATTTGCGCGATTTGTCCGGGTCGGGTTTGCCGCCCGTCAGGAACATGTCCTGGGTGGCGGCCTGCGGCGCAGTTTCGCGATAGTCGATCGCCACGTCCTCATTCTTCGCCGCGGAATGGATCACCATGAACCCGCCGCCGCCGAGATTGCCGGCGCGCGGATAGGTGACCGCCATGGCGAAGCCGGTCGCCACCGCGGCATCGATCGCATTGCCGCCGCGGGACAAAAAGCTGGCGCCGATTTCCGCAGCCAGCCGTTCCTGCGCCACTACCATGCCGTGTTTGGCGATCACCGCTTGGGCCGGCCCGCGCGCCATGCCGCTGCGCATATCCTGCGCCGGCGCGGCAAGCGGGTTCACCACCAGCACCAACACGGCCAGCGTCATCAAAATGCGTTGCGGGACGCGCAGTGTGATCATCGAGCGGCTCCGATTTCTGCGGCGCAGGCTGCCACGCGGCAGGCGAATCCTATAGGCAATCGAAGCCGTGAGGCAAAACGCGGTCCGGCCCGCGGAAGGAACAAGATGTCGTCATCGCTTGCGGAAGGCATCGCGCAAACTCGTGAACCGATCCGCTATCCGTCGCAGGGCGCCGTCGTCGGCTGGATCCTGTTCGACTGGGCGGCGCAGCCTTACTTCACGCTGATCACGACCTTTATCTTCGCGCCCTATTTCGCCACCTACGTGGCGCCCGATCCGGCGACCGGCCAATCGCTGTGGGGCTTCGCCACCGCCGCCAGCGGTTTCGTCATCGCGTTGGCATCGCCGGTGCTCGGCGCAATCGCGGATGCCAGCGGCCGCCGCAAGCCCTGGATCGCGCTGTTCGGCGGCATGCTGGTGATTGGATCGATGCTGATGTGGTTCGGTAAGCCGGGCGAACCACATACGATTCTGCCGCTGCTGATCGCCTACGCGATCGCCACCATCGGTGTTGAATTCGCCACCGTGTTCAACAACGCGATGATGCCCAACCTGGTGCCGCCGGAGAAGATCGGCCGCCTGTCAGGGACCGGCTGGGCGACCGGCTATGTCGGCGGCATCCTGTCGCTCATCCTGGTACTCGGCTTTCTGGCCGCCAGCCCCGATACCGGCAAGACCCTGCTCGGCCTTGCGCCGTGGTTCGGACTCGATCCGGCGCTGCACGAAGGCGACCGCATCAGCGGGCCACTCACCGGGGCGTGGTTCGTCGTGTTCGTGCTGCCGATGTTTCTGCTGACGCCGGACTTCCCCGCCAAGCTGGCGCCACGCGCCGCGATCCGCGAGGGCCTGCGCGAGCTCGCCGAAACGCTGCGCGACCTGCCGCGACGGCGCTCGCTGGCGATCTTTCTGCTCGCCAACATGATCTACACCGACGGCCTGGTGTCGTTGTTCGCGTTCGGCGGCATCTACGCCACCGGCACCTTCGGCTGGAGCACGATCCAGATCGGCACCTTCGGCATCATCCTGGCGATCGCCGCCACCATCGGCGCATTCGTCGGCGGCAGACTCGACGATGCGTTCGGGTCCAAACGGGTGATTGCCGGCTCGCTGCTCCTCCTGCTGGTCGCAATTGCCGGCATCCTGCTGATCGATCCCAGCCATGTCTTGCTGATTGAAGTAACGCCGCCGCAACCGGGCGCGGCGCTGTTCGCCTCACCTGCCGAACGCGCCTACCTGCTGCTCGGCTGCCTGATCGGCATCGCCGGTGGCCCGCTGCAGGCGGCATCGCGCACGCTGCTGATCAGGATCGCCCCACGAGACCGGATCGCCCAGTATTTCGGCCTGTTCGCCCTCACCGGCAAAGTGACCTCGTTCATCGGCCCGCTGCTGATCGCGACCGTCACTGCGGTGGCGAGCAGCCAGAAGGCCGGCATGGCCGTGCTGGTACTGTTCTTCGTCGCCGGATTGGCGCTGCTGACCCAGGTTCGGGGCTCGGCGGACTGATCGCGCCGGTGCGTGGACAAACACGCCAACCTGGTCTATAGGAGCGGGCATGATCCACCTGACCGCCTCGTACTGGTACTTTTATTTTAGCAGCTCGCTGGCGGCGGGAGGATTTCGCGCGATCTGAAGATTGCAGCATAGAGATCCGACAAGCCGCCAGACCTGGCGGCTTTTTCGTTTGAGCCGGCAGGTCTCCTGAACAGGAGCAAACTGCCGTGTTGACCACCACAGACGACCTTCGCCTTCAGAAAATCACCGAACTGAGTACGCCCGCCGAAGTGATGGGCGAGATTCCGCGCACACTGACCGCGACACGCACCGTCGCGGCAAGCCGCAGCGCGATTCACGCCATCCTGACCGGAACCGACGACCGGCTCCTCGTGATTGTCGGTCCCTGTTCGATTCACGATCCGGCCGCGGCCATGGACTATGCCAGCCGTCTGGCGGCGCTGCGCGAGACCCTGGCCGACCGGCTCGAGATCGTGATGCGGGTGTATTTCGAAAAGCCGCGTACCACGGTGGGTTGGAAAGGCCTGATCAACGACCCGGATCTCGATGGCAGCTTCCGGATCGACAAGGGACTGCGGCTGGCGCGTGAAGTGCTGTCGGCCGTGAACAATCTCGGCCTGCCCGCCGCCACCGAATTCCTCGATCTGATCACGCCACAATACATCGCGGATCTCGTCGCCTGGGGCGCGATCGGCGCGCGTACCACCGAGAGCCAGATCCACCGCGAACTCGCGTCGGGGCTATCCTGCCCGATCGGCTTCAAGAACGGCACCGATGGCAATGTCCGGATCGCCGCGGAGGCGGTGAAGTCCGCAGCGCAGCCGCATCATTTCATGGCGGTGACCAAGGGCGGGCGCAATGCGATCGCGGCCACCACTGGTAACAGCGACTGCCATGTCATTCTGCGCGGCGGCGTCACGCCGAACTACGATGCCGCAAGTGTGGAAGCCGCTGCGGCGGTGCTCGGCAAGATCGGCCTGGCGCCGCGACTGATGATCGACGCCAGCCACGCCAACAGCAGCAAGCAGCCGGACAACCAGCCGAAGGTCACGGCCGATGTCGGACGTCAATTGGCGGCGGGAGAGAACCGCATCATCGGCGTGATGATCGAGAGCAATCTGGTGGCCGGTCGGCAGGATGTGGTGCCGGGTCGGCCGCTGCAATACGGCCAGAGCATCACCGACGGCTGCATCGACTGGGCGACCACCGAGACGGTGCTGCACGAGCTGGCCGCTGCGGTCGAGAGCCGGCGAGCTGCGCGGCATTGCGCTCAGCAGGAAGGTGCTGCGGCTTGATCAGCTAAGCGGGGCAGCGGCCTCAGATCGCTGCCCCGCTTTTCGCATCGGTTGTTAGGGCGCTGCAGGACTTGAGTGAAGCGATACGATCCAAGGTGCACTGAGTCCTCATCCTGAGGAGCCCGGCGAAGCCGGGCGTCTCGAAGGATGGGGCCACGCATTGCCAGCGGGGCATGGTTCGAGACGGCGCTTCGCGCCTCCTCACCATGAGGCTGTGCTTGTTGCTGACGCTTCAGAGCTCAAGTTATGAAAACGCCTCAGTGCCGGAAGTGCCGGGTGCCGGTGAACACCATGGCGATGCCGGCGTCGTCCGCCGCCTTGATCACTTCGTCGTCGCGCACCGAGCCGCCGGGCTGGATCACCGCAGTGGCGCCGGCTTCGATGCAGGCCAGCATGCCGTCGGCGAACGGGAAGAACGCATCCGAAGCGACGACCGAACCCTTGGTCATCGGCGCCGCGAGCTTCAGCTCGGCCGCCGCATCCTGCGCCTTGCGGGCGGCGATGCGGGCGGAGTCCACGCGGCTCATCTGACCGGCGCCGATGCCGACCGTGGCGAGGTCCTTGGCGTAGATGATGGTGTTGGACTTGACGTGCTTGCCGACGCGGAACGCGAACTTCAGGTCGCGCAGCTCGGCTTCGGTCGGCTGCCGCTTGGTAACGACCTTCAGCGCCATGTCGTCGACCACCGCATTGTCGCGGCTCTGCACCAAGAGGCCGCCGGCGACGGTCTTGTAGGTCAGGCCGTTGGCGCGCGGATCGGGCAGCGCGCCCGCCAACAGCAGCCGCAGATTCTTCTTCGCCGCGACGATCGCGATCGCTTCGTCGGTGGCGTCGGGCGCGATGATCACTTCGGTGAAGATCTCGGTGATGGCGCGCGCGGCTTCCGCATCGAGGGTGCGGTTGAGCGCCACGATGCCGCCGAACGCCGACACCGAATCGCAGGCCAGCGCCTTGCGATAAGCATCGAGCAGGCTCGCGCCTTCGGCGACGCCGCACGGGTTGGCGTGCTTGACGATGACGCAGGCCGCGGTGCGCCCCGCGTCGAACTCGCCGACGCACTCATAGGCGGCGTCGGTGTCGTTGATATTGTTGTAGGACAGCTCCTTGCCCTGCACCTGGCGTGCGGTGGCAACGCCCGGACGCTTCTCCGGGGTGGCGTAGAACGCCGCGGTCTGGTGCGGGTTTTCGCCGTAGCGCAGCGACTGGATCAACCGGCCGCCGATCGCGCGGAAGTCCGGCGCATCGGTCTTGAGCTGCAGCGCGAACCAGTTGGAGATCGCCGCGTCGTAAGCCGCGGTGCGCGCATAGGCCTTGGCGGCGAGGCGCTTGCGCAAATTCAGCGTGGTCGCGCCGTTGTTGGCGGTCAGTTCGTCGAGCACGGCCTGATAATCGTTGGCCTCGACCACCACGGCAACGTCGTCGTGGTTCTTGGCCGCGGCGCGGATCATCGCCGGACCACCGATGTCGATGTTCTCGATGCAGTCTTCGTAGCCGGCGCCTTTATCGACGGTGGCTTCGAACGGATAGAGGTTGACGACGAGCAGGTCGATCTGCGCGATGCCGTGATCGGCCATCGCCTTGTTGTGCTCGGCATTGTCGCGGATCGCCAGCAGGCCGCCATGCACCTTGGGGTGCAGGGTCTTGACCCGGCCGTCCATCATCTCGGGGAAGCCGGTCAGGTCAGAGACGTCCTTCACCGGCAGGCCGGCGGCGGCGATCGCCTTGGCGGTGCCGCCGGTCGAGACCAGTTCGACGCCGTGGCCAACGAGCGCCTTGGCGAAGTCGATCAGACCGGTCTTATCGGAAACGGACAAAAGGGCACGGGTGACGCGGCGCGGCTTAGTCATGGGGCAAGATCCTCTGATGGAAGGAAACATATGCCCAGGCGCGCGGCGGATACGTCCCGCGCTTCCCGATGGTGCTCCATCCTAGGTCGCCAGTCGCGCGAGGCGGGCGTTGGTTAGCAGTTTTCGCCTGCGGCCACAACGGCGACCAAGGTCGTTCAGCCTTGCGGATTTGTCGGGTTTTGCTGGCGAACCGCTATTCCCGTCGCCGGGACAACGCCTCAGAGCGGCAGTTCGGGCTCGTGGCGGGCGGCGCGGCGGGCGCTGGTCGCCTGCGGCGACGCATTGGAGCGGATGAAGCTCCAGCGCACGTTCGGCGCCTCGATCGAATTCTGCCGGATCACGATCTGGGTCGAGCGCCGCGGTCCGTCGTTGCCGGCCAGGAACACGGTCTCTTCGAGATCGACCTTGTCGTCGGCCGCCTCGAAGGTCCAGACCTCGCGATTGGGCAGCACCAGCATCACCCCGCGTGCATCGTGCAGGCGGCTGGCCTTGACCAGCGGGTGCAAATGGAAGCGCACGGCGTAATCGGCCTGCGCGGCGCGGTGCCGGCCACCCTGGACCGGCGACAGGCTGTCCTCACCGTCGACCCGGCTGCCGTCATGCTTCACCACCAGGACGCGCCGATGCAGCACGCCGAATTTATCGCGGTAACCGTCATGCGACGTCGTCAGCAGCACCCCACCGGCAACCTCTTCGCGGCGGTTCTCGACCTGACGCGGACCGCCGACCACCGGCGCGCCGTGCAGGAAGCGCTTCATTGCCGAGCGCTCGACGAAGCTGCAGGACGAAGTGTCGTGGCAGGTGACAGTGGAGTGCGCCACCGTCGAGCGGGCAAAGCCGCGCCAGCTTTCGCGATTGGTGGTCGGCATGCCGCTGTTGATCACGATCCGGCACGAGCCCGACGATAATTCGAACGACAGGCAGCCGGCATGCGCTTCCTGGCTGACATTGGCGGGCGGCGGGGTGCCGGCATCGACGATCACCAGCGTGGAGCCAGCGTCGATCCGCTGGTAGCCGGAATGCGGCATGCTGGCGAGCGGCGTGCCCTGGCTGTCGTCATAGGCGAGTAGCGTCGCCAGCAGATCCGACGGCGTCGCGCTCATGCCGTTGAACAGCGCGAAATTGCCGTCGCCATGGCGGAAGAACCGCAGCATCGGCATCATCCGGTCGATCGCGTTCAGCAGCGCCGGCGGCGGCGCGATGTTGCGGGCCGCAAACGTCTGGCGCAGCGGCAGCAGGTCGATCAACAATTCGATCAGCGCGCTCGGATTGCGCGAGATATGGCCGCCATCCGGGAGGATTTGGCGTTGCAGCTCGTCCGACAGCTTCTTGGTGGCGCCGCGGATCTGACGCGCCTGATTGGCGAGGCACAGCGACGCGTAGCACAGCGCGATCAGCACCTGCAGCCGCGGCACGCCGTCCTGCACATCGAGCAGCGCGTAGCGCAGCGCGCGGATTTCGCGGGTCAGGCCGCGCAAGTAACGGCGATAGAACTTGCCGTCGGTGTCGGACAGCACCAGCGGCGCCTGCGACAACAGCGAGATCACCCGCCGCGCCAGCACGTCCGGCCGCCGGCCGACCGGGCCGGTGCGCGACATGTTGCTGAGCCAGTCGTCGACCAGCGAACGGGCGTTGGCCCGGGTGATCGCCGTGTCGGCGGCGCGCAGATGGCGCAGCCAGCCGAACCCAAGCAGCGCGGCTTCCCAATCGTCGGAAGGCGGTTCGAGATCGAAGATCGAGCGACCGTGGCAGGTGACGATCTTGCCCGCAAACACGAAGCGGCCGGCATAGATTTCGGCGGCGCGGGTCGCGTCCGCGGTGCGCAAATCGTGCGGCGCAATGATCAGCCGATCGGTGCGGCCAGGCCACAGCCGGGTCACCGCCACCGAACCACTGGAGGCGCGCGCCATCACGGTCCGCGCGAAGCGGCCCACGATCAGCGTCGAAATTCCTCTGCGGGGCGCGGCCGACACCTGCGCTAGAGCCCCGGGTCGTTGGTACGCATCACGTTGCTGCCCCCTGCGGACGGCCGACGTCAGTCCGCGCAAGACGTCGGACAATCGTCCAGTCCGGTACAGCTTCGACTGAAACGGCTCTGCAGACATGCGCGTAGCGGAGACGAAAGATTGTTCTGGACCAAAGCAACCTCAAGTTAACGAAAATTCGTTGCGAATCCTTTTAATCTGGAATTGGCGTTCACACACCCTGGCGATAGGCGAATGTGGACGGGCGCTGCTGCGCCACGTCCCAAAGCCGGCTAATCTCGAAGGATTACAACGACTTCACCAGCCGCGCGGCATAGAAGCCGTCGAGCCCGGCGAGCCGCGGATCGCTGTGCGGCAGATGACACGGCAGGGTCCGCAGCGCACCGTCAGCCGTGACGATCTCGGTGAGACCGGCGACTTCCGCCGGATCGATCGGCTGCCGCCGCATCGACGGCTCGGCGTCGAGCAGCGCGGCGATCGCCTGCTCGCCCTCCTCGGGCTCGAGCGAGCAAGTGCAGTACACCAGCGTACCGCCGGCCCGCAGCAGCGAGGCCGCCTTCTTCAACAGCCGGTTCTGAACCGCAGCGAGCGCGCCGATGTCGCTCTCCTGCTTCAGCCAGGCGACGTCGGGATGCCGCCGGATCGTGCCGGTCGAGGCGCAGGGCGCGTCGATCAGCACCGCGTCGAACTCGGCGGTCGCATCGCCCCGCCATTCGGCCGCATCAGCGACGCCGGTTTCGACCTCGAGCGACAGCCGCGCCAGATTTTCGCGCAACCGCGCCACGCGAGCGGGCGAGCGGTCGATCGCGGTGACCCGGGCACCGGCAGCGGCGAGTTGCGCCGTCTTGCCGCCGGGGGCCGCACAAAGATCGGCGACGCTCTTTCCGGCGATATCCCCGAACAGCCGTGCCGGAAGCGCGGCCGCAGCGTCCTGCACCCACCACTGGCCTTCATCAAAGCCCGGCAGCATCCGCACCGAGCCCTGCAGCAGCGTGCGCACGGTGCCGGTCGGCAGCACTTCGCCATGCAGCCGGGTTGCCCAATGCGCCGGGTCGGATTTCACCGTGAGGTCGAGCGAAGGTTCGTGGCTGATCGCCTGCGCGATCGCGCGCGCGGTGTCGGCGCCATAATGCGCGCTCCAGCGCGCCAGCAGCCATTGCGGCACGTCGGGCGTGCCGGCCGCCAGTTCCTCGACCAGCGGCAGGCCCTCACGCGCGCAACGCCGCAGCACGGCGTTGACGAGGCCGGCATATTTGGCGGCGCGACGATCGGATTGCACCAGCCGTACCGACAAATCGACGGCGGCGTGATCCGGCACGTCCATCCAGAGGATTTGCGCGGCGCCGATCAACAGCGCGCTCTTGGCGCGCGGCGCATCGGTCGGCACGCCGCGATCGAGCAGCTTGGCGAGCAGCCCTTCCAGCGTTCCGAGCCGGCGCAGGATGGTCGCCACCAGCCGGCGCATCAGCGCGCGGTCGCGGTCCGACAGCGTCTTCAGACCCGGATGCGCGGCCGGGCCTTCGAGCTGGTCGTCGAGCATACGGCGCTTCTGCAGCACCCCATCCAGAATGTCCGCGGCAATGCGGCGCGCAGCGAGGCCGGGCACCTCGGAAGCTTGGGCGAATCTTGGAGCAGGCATGGATTGAGGGTATCACAGCAGGAGGAGAGACGCCGCGCGAGGCCGCGCGCTGGTCTGCCGTGGATGGCATTCGAATATGCCAAATGTAAGAATCGCCGTCGCACCTGCCGGTAATGGCCTGCGCCCCGCGCGATGAAGAAAGGCGTCCGCCGATGACAAATCCCGATCCGAAATCCGCCACGACGGATGCCGCCCCGCCGCGCAAGGATCTCCCCGAAGCGGCCAAGCGCGCCCTCGCCGAAGCCGAAGCCCGCCGCGTCGAAGCCGCCAAGCACGCCGAAGCGCGCGCCAAGGAAGTCCAGGGCCCGAAGGGTCCCGAGCCGACCCGCTACGGCGACTGGGAAGTCAAAGGCATCGCGTCGGACTTCTGAGACTCTGGCGGGGCGCCACGGCTCACTACAACCGATGATTGCGCGAGATTGTTGCGCCATCCGTCGACTCGGGGTATCGTAGGAATATGTCCCCATACCCGAGAACGAACCCGGTCCGGATTTCGCGGCTGCCCTGGCGCAGCCGGCTGTGGCCGTGGGTGTTCGTGCTCGGCGTTGCGGCGGGCACAATGCTGCCGGCGCGGCATTGGCTGCACCTGCCGTGGCTGCAGCCGCCTGCCTCGCAGGGGATCGATAACGACAGCGAGACGGTGTGGCGACGCGCCGGCAACCCGACCACTCGGCATCCGGTCGACGTGCTCTACACCATCGACGGCGACACCTTCGATGCGCGGGTGCATCTGTGGCCGGGCACGGACCTGCGCACGCGGGTGCGGCTGCGCGGCATCGATGCGCCGGAGCTGAAGGCGCAATGTGCCCGCGAATTGCGGATGGCCGAAGCCGCCGCCGAGGCGCTGCGCCGGCTGCTCGCCGAGGGCGAGGTCGCGATCTACAATATCGGCCCCGACAAATATCAGGGCCGCGTCGTGGCGGACGTTGCGACCAAACGCACCGCCAGCGTGTCGAACGCACTGCTCGACGGCGGCTATGCCCGCGCCTATGGCGGCGGACATCGCGATGGCTGGTGCGACGGACGCTGAGGTTTAGGCGACTGCGCCGAGCTGCTGCGGCCCGGCGAGATCGAGGGCCGGATCCGCCTCGGCGGTCTGCGTCACCAGCGACGGCGCAGTTTCGGACTCATCAATCGGCGGCCCAAACGGGCCGTCATTCTCGACCGGCTTCGGTTTATCGGCCCAATGCAGCGCGGTGTAGTCGAAGCCGTTGACGATGGTCGGCTTCACTACCTCGAAATACGGCGAGATATCGAAATCGCGCGGCATGTACAGCGATGAGTGCCGGATGTGCAGGATCTCGCGACGTGCGGCACGGCTGCCGGCCTTGGTGATCTTCGGCAGGATCGGATAGCGCACCGCCTCGAACGCCTGCGCGATCAGCGCCGAACAAATGATCTTGGTCGGGTCACCCGAACCGAGCGCGATCATGCGGCGGCGCCAGCGCTGCGGCAGCGGCAGCGGCACCAGATAGCGCATCAGGTCGATGATGTTCTTGGTGTCGTAGCCGAAGCCTATGCGATTAATCGCGTAGCGGCACACCGTGTGGCGATCCTCGTAGGACAGGCCGACGGGGCGACACACCCGCGTGTGGTAGGCAAGGTGCCGTGACAGCGGCGACGAACTCACGCCCTCGCCGATATTGGCCTCGACCAGCACGTGCGGCTCGCCGTCCGGCTCTGTCACGCCATCGATCGGCCCGACATAGAGCGCGGCGTGCGACCAGGTCGACTGCGTCAGGTACTTGATGATGCCGGCGATCCGGCTGTTGCCCTCGACCAGCAGGACGTCGCCGGGCTCCATGATGGTACGCAGATGGTCGGGATCGCTCGGGGTGAACGGCTCATAGCCGGGCTCTTCCTTCTGCAAGTAGCTGGCGATCAACTTGCCGATGGTCTCGAGCACCACACCCATTGCTGCGCTCCTGCGGGATCCCTACTGCGACATCGTCACATCGCGTTCGTGGACGATCGTCGAGCAAAGCCGTTGCAGTTTAGTTCATCTGGTTCCTCGCGCAGTTACGCATCGTTCACCACGAACGGTTGCCGGCCGGAGGCGATTCCGGCAAGTTGACGGGGTCGGCCGGGCAGTGCGGCACCGCCGAACCAGTCGGCGGACGACGCAAAACGCGACGGAGTTCAACACATTGGTCACAGTCGCGGGACGCCGCACCGTCGCCCCACCGGATAGTCGCCGCGCCGGCCGCCATTGGCCGCGTCGGTCGATCGCCCCGGCCGCCTCCAAGCTTTCGGAAACCATGCCATGACGATTTCGCGACGCAGCCTGCTCGAGGGCATGCTCGGGACTGCTGCCGGCCTTGCGTTGCTGCCCGCGTTCAGCGGGCGGGCGATGGCAGCACTGCCGCGTGATGCTGAAATCGTGGTGGTCGGCGCCGGCGCCGCCGGAATCGCGGCGGCGCGGCGGATCGTGGCGGCCGGCCGCAAGGTGATCGTGGTCGAGGCGGCCTCGGACATTGGCGGCCGCTGCGTCACCGATACCACCAGCTTCGCAGCCCCGTTCGACCGCGGCGCGCGCTGGTTGCACAACCCCGACAGCAACCCGCTGGTCCGGTTGGCACGCAGCTCCGGCTTTGCGGTAACGCCGGTCGCCCCCGGCCAGAAGGTCAGGATCGGACGCCGCAACGCCCGCTCGCGCGAGACCGAGGATTTTCTCGCGGCCTACGTCCGTGCCACCCGCGCCATCGGCGACGCCTCACGCGGCAAGGCCGATATTTCTTGCGCCGCCGCGCTGCCGAACGATCTCGGCGATTGGGCGGCGACGATCGAATATGTGCTGGGCCCCGCGACGACCAGCAAGGACCTGCGCGCGCTGTCCGCGATGGATGCGGCGCGGACGCTGGACCGCACCGCGCTGCTCGGCTGCCCGCAGGGCGGCGGCAGTCAGCTCGCGTCCTCGCTGCCGATTGCGCTGTCGACGCCGGTCAAACGGATCGTGTGGAGCGGGCGCGACCTCGCGGTCGAAACCGCGGCCGGCCGGATCGGCGCGCGCGCCATCATCGTCACCGCGTCGACCAATGTGCTGACCTCGGGCAATCTGGCGTTCTCGCCCGAACTGCCGAAACGGCAGCTCGACGCCGCGGCGCGGCTGAGCCTCGGCAGCACCGACCGCATCGCGCTGCAGTTCAAAGGTAACCCGCTCGGGCTGTCACGCGACGAGACCATCATCGAGCGCGCCGACGACACCCGCACCGCGACGCTGATGGGCAATATCGGCGGGACCTCGCTGTGCACGGTCGACGTCGCCGGCTCGTTCGGGCGCCAGCTCGCCGCGCAGGGCGAAGCCGCGATGCAGGATTTCGCGATCGAATGGCTCGGCAAGCTGTTCGGCAGCGACATCGCGGGCGCCGTCGAGCGCAAGGCGGTGACGCGCTGGAACGAGATGCCTTACGTGCTGGGCGCGATGTCGGCGGCGGAGCCCGGTGGCCAGCCGTCACGCAAGGTGTTGGGCGAGCCGCTCGGCAATCTGTTCTTTGCCGGCGAAGCGACCCACGAAACGCTGTTCGGCACGGTGCAGGGCGCCTGGGAATCCGGCGAGCGCGCCGCCGACGCTGCGCTGAAAAAGATCGGCGCCGTCAAGGAGCCCGCGCCGGAGAAGCCCGCACGTAAACAGAAGCCGCGGCGCGAACCGCAGCGTCAGCGCGAGCAGCGCCCGCCCGCCACCGCGAGCGGCACGCCGTCGTGGTGGCGCTGAGCGGCCTCAGCCGCGCAGGCTGCCGCCGGTCTTCTTGGTGACTTCCGCCACGATCTTGCCCGCGACCGCTTCGATCTCCTGATCGGTCATGGTCTTGTCGCGCGGCTGCAGCGTCACTGCGATCGCCACCGACTTCTTGTCGGGATCGATGCCCTTGCCTTCATAGACGTCGAACACGCTGACCGAGGTGATCAGCTTCTTGTCGACGCCCTGCGCGGCGCGGACGATGTCGGCAACCGCGACTTTGCGATCGACGATGAAGGCGAAGTCGCGCGACACCGGATGGAACGCAGACAATTCCAGCGCCGGCTTGGCGCGGGTCGGCCGCTGCTTCGGATCGGGGATCTTCTCCAGGATCACCTCGAACGCCACCAGCGGGCCATCGGCCCCGAGCTGTTCGAGCACCCGCGGATGCAGCTCGCCGAAATAGCCGAGCACGTTCTGCGGCCCGATCTGGATCGCGCCGGAGCGGCCCGGATGCAGCCAGGCCGGCAGCTTGTTGGTGGCGATCTGCAGACCCGCCATCGGCGCACCCGCCGCAGCCAGCACCGCGAACGCATCGGCCTTGGCATCAAGCGCGGTCGCCTGCGCCGAGCCCGACCAATGCCGGCCGAGGCCGGCCGAGGACGCAACGCCACGGCGGACGCCGCTCGCAGCCATGAACTGATCCTGCGGCCGGTCGCCCTTGAACACCTGCCCAACTTCGAACAGCGCCAGATCGGCCGAACCGCGATCGGCGTTGGCCTGGGCGGCGGCGATCAGGCCGGGCAACGGGCTCGGCCGCATGTCGGACAGATCGGAGGCGATCGGATTGGCGAGCGCCAGCTCCGGCTGGCCGCCACCGAAAGCTTCGGCGAACGGCTTGGAGATGAACGACCATGTCACCGCCTCGGTCAGGCCGCGCGCCGCCAGCGCGCGCTTGGCACGGCGGGTGCGGTTCTGGATCTGGGTGAGCACCGGCTTGCGCGGGGCATCGCCGCGCTCGAACGGCGTCAGCGGCACCTTGTCGACGCCGACGATCCGGACGATTTCCTCGACGATGTCGGCTTTGCCGTGGACGTCGCTGCGCCACGACGGCACCGCGACCTTCACCACCGGCGCCTGACCGACGACGGTGAAGCCGAGATGATTGAGGATGCGGCGGATCTCGGTGAGCGACACTTCAATGCCGGCCAGCCGCTTCACCTCGGCGAGCGGGAAGTCGATGATTTTGTCGTCGGCGAACGGATTGCCGACCACCACCACATCCGACGGCGTGCCGCCGCAGAACTCCATCACCAGCTTGGTGGCGAGTTCGAGCCCAGGCAGCATGAAGGCCGGATCGACGCCGCGCTCGAACCGGTAGCGCGCATCGGTGTTGATGCCGAGCTTGCGGCCCGACTGGGCGATGTTGATCTCGTTCCACAACGCCGATTCGATCAGCACGTCGGTGGTCTCGGCCGAACAGCCGGACACCTCGCCGCCCATGATGCCGGCGAGCGATTCGACGCCGTGATCATCGGCGATCACGCAGACTGAGGAATCGAGCGTGTAGGTGCGGCCGTCGAGCGCCAGCAGCGTCTCGCCGTCCTTGGCGCGGCGTACCACCAGATTGCCCTTCACCTTGGCGGCGTCGAACACGTGCAGCGGGCGCGAGCGATCGAACGTCAGGTAGTTGGTGATGTCGACCAGCGCGTTGATCGGGCGCAGACCGATCGCGGTCAGGCGCTTCTGCAGCCATTCCGGCGACGGGCCGTTCTTGACGCCCTTCACCAGCCGCAGCGCGAAGCCGGGGCACAGCTTGCTGTCTTCGACCATGACACTGACCGGGCACGGGAATTCGCCCTTGATCTGCTTGATGCCCGGGTCCTTGAACTTGCCCATGTCGGCGGCGGCGAGATCGCGCGCGATGCCGTGCACGCCGGCGCAGTCCTGCCGGTTCGGCGTCAGGTTGATGTCGAGCACCGGATCGCCGAGCCCGGCCCAGGCGGCATAAGGCGTGCCGACCGGCGCATCGGCCGGCAGCTCGATGATGCCGTCGTGATCTTCGGAGATTTCCAGCTCAGCCGCGGAGCACAGCATGCCGCGGCTTTCGACGCCGCGAATATTGCCGATGCCGAGCGTGAAATCCTTGGCCGGAATATAGGTGCCGGGCGGTGCGAACACGGTCACGAGGCCGGCGCGCGCATTCGGCGCGCCGCATACCACCTGCACCGGCGCAGCCCCGTCACCGACGTCGACGGTGCAGACCTGCAGCTTGTCGGCGTTGGGGTGCTTGGCGGCGGTCAGCACCTTGGCGATGATGAACGGCGCCAGCACCTTCGCCTTGTCCTCGATGCCCTCGACCTCGAGCCCGATCATGGTGAGCTTGTCGGCGAGCTTTTCCAGCGGCTCGTCGGTGTCGAGATGATCTTTCAGCCAGGAGAGCGTGAGTTTCATCGGTTGTTACTTCCGTCTGGCCGCGCAGTGGGCGCGTCGTACTGAATGCTCAAGGTCGTGCCCGCGTCGCCCTCACCCCAGCCCTCTCCCGCAAGCGGGAGAGGGAGCAGGCCGTGCCGAATGGAGAGGCTGCGGGCCATGTCGTTAGTCCGAATCGTCCGATGACGGGCGCTGCGTTGCTTCGTTTTGTTTAGGCCGCAGCTTCCCCGCACGCTCGGCGCGCTCCCTCTCCCGCTTGCGGGAGAGGGTTGGGGTGAGGGCTCTTGCGGCGAGCTCGGACGCGATGCTCTGCAGCACCCCGTCGCGATTGCTCATCACCTCGGCATTGCTGAAGCGGATCACCCGAAAGCCGCGCGCCTCGATCGCCGCCGTGCGGGCCGCATCAGCGCGCTCAGCGTCATCAGCAAAATGCTGACCGCCATCGAGTTCGACCACCAGCTTTTTCGCGTGGCAGGCGAAGTCGGCGATATACGGCCCGATCGGCACCTGGCGCTTGAACGAAGCCCCGTCGAGCTGCTTGTCGCGCAGCGCCGACCACATCAGCCGCTCCGCATCGGTGGATTTCTTGCGCAGCTCGCGCGCGTGGCGGCGCTGGCCCGGGGAGACGTTCCAGGTCGGTTTCGGCGTCGGCTGCTTCGGATCGTCCATCGCAAGCTCCGTGCCCGTGTCACCCTCACCCCAACCCTCTCCCGCAAGCGGGAGAGGGAGCGCGCCGTGCCGGGTTGCGAGGGCTTCAATCATTTCAACAACAGATCGTTTTCAACTATCAGCGTCCGAGTTCAGCCGCGTAGCTCGCGCAGGCCGCGGCCTGCTCCCTCTCCCGCTTGCGGGAGAGGGCTGGGGTGAGGGCACTTGCGCCGAGCACGGCGCTCGCGCACGTCCAACTCACGAACTCAATCCCCCCGCCAGCGTCGGGATGTCGAGCGGCTTGAAGCCGTAGTGATTGAGCCAGCGCACGTCGGCTTCGAACAGCTGCCGCAGGTCGCTCATGCCGTATTTCAGCATCGCGATGCGATCGATGCCCATGCCCCAGGCGAAGCCTTGATACTCGTCCGGATCGAGGCCGCAGGCGGTCAGCACGTTCGGATGCACCATGCCGCAGCCGAGAATCTCCAGCCAATCTTCGCCTTCGCCGAACCGGATCTCGTCCTTGCCGCGGCGGCACTGGATATCGACTTCCAACGACGGCTCGGTGAACGGGAAGAACGACGGCCGGAACCGCATATTGACGTTGTCGACCTCGAAGAACGCCTTGCAGAACTCATGCAGGATCCACTTCAGGTGGCCGAGATGGCTGCCCTTGTCGATCACCAGGCCTTCGACCTGATGGAACATCGGCGTGTGGGTCTGGTCCGAGTCGCTGCGATAGGTGCGGCCGGGACAGATCACCCGGATCGGCGGCCGCTGCGACAGCATGGTCCGGACCTGCACCGGCGAGGTGTGGGTGCGGAGCAAGAGGCGCGAGCCGTCTTCCTTCGGGTTGAAATAGAAGGTGTCGTGCATCTCCCGGGCCGGATGGCCTTCGGGGAAGTTCAGCTTGGTGAAGTTGTAGTCGTCGGTCTCGATGTCCGGACCTTCGGCGATCGAGAAGCCCATGTCGGCGAAGATCGCGGTGAGCTCATCCCACACCTGGCTGAGCGGATGCAGCCGGCCCTGCTCGGCGAGCGGCTCGCGCATCGGCAAGGTGACATCGATGGTTTCGGCAGCCAGCTTGGCGTCGAGCGCGGCGGCCTTCAGCACGTCGCGGCGGGCGGTCAGCGCCTCGATCACCGCTTCCTTGGCCCGATTGATCGCGGCGCCCTCGGTCTTGCGCTGCTCGGGGTCCATCTTGCCGAGCGTGGCGAGCAGTGCCGAGATCGAGCCCTTCTTGCCGAGCGCTCCGACACGGACCGCTTCGAGAGCGGCCTCGTCTGAAGCCGCCGCGATATCGGCGAGAATTTGGGATTGCAGGTTTTCGAGATTGGACATGAGCCGCCGTTCCCCTCAAGAAGTCATGCCCGGGCTTGACCCGGGCATCCATCGCTTCTCGAAAGATGGATCGCCGGGTCAAGCCCGGCGATGACGGTCAACCCGTTGAACGTCGGGGCCGCCGATGCGGCCTCGAATGAACCTCAGGCCGCGAGCGCAGCCTTGGCCTTCTCGGCGATCGCCTGGAACGCCGCCGGCTCGTTGATCGCGAGATCCGACAGCACCTTGCGGTCGACGACGATGCCGGACTTCGACAGGCCGTTGATGAACACGCTGTAGGTCATGCCAAACGGACGCACCGCGGCATTGAGGCGCTGGATCCACAGCGCGCGGAACGTCCGCTTCTTGCGCTTGCGATCCCGGAACGCGTACTGGCCGGCCTTGTCGACCGCAGCCTTGGCGGTGCGGATCGTGTTCTTCCGACGACCGCGATAACCCTTGGCGAGCTTGTAGACCTTCTTATGCTTGGCGTGAGCCGTCACACCGCGTTTAACGCGAGCCATGACTGATCTCCTTCATCTGAATTTGGTTTGGACGGCCGCGATGCGGCCCGATGAGGCTGCCGCGCAGGGCGCGGCGTGAACGGTCAGGCGTTCGGCAAGAAATACTTCTTGATGTTGTCGCCGTCGGTTTTGAAGATCGCGCGGGTGCCGCGAAGCTGACGGATCTGCTTCTTGGTACGCTTGATCATGCCGTGGCGCTTGCCACGCTGGGCGGACATCACCTTGCCGGTGGCGGTCACTTTGAAGCGCTTTTTGGCGCCCGATTTGGTCTTCAACTTGGGCATTTGGCTCTCCTTTGCCGCGCGCGAAAAGCGCCCCGGGGGCGCTCTGCGGCGGCGGACATGCTCGTTAGAGCGTTGAAATTGCACGACCATTCTCAAGATCGAGGCAGGTCGGCAGGGCCATCGCCACGGCAGCCCTTGATCAGCCGGGCGATGAAGGCTGCGCTTATGGCAGAGCGGAGGCCGGTTGGCAACGTGTAAGGCGGAAGATCGAGCACCGCCGACGCGTCCTGCCAAACGACGGGTGAACGCCACGGCAAAGAAAGCGGCAAAGAAAAGGCCCGTCAGATCGCTGGCGGGCCTTGTTCGTTCTGAAATCGAAAACCCGGATCCGCGTCAGCGCGGCGCCAGCACCATCACGACCTGACGGCCTTCGAAGCGGGGGTCCTGCTCGACCTTGGCGATTTCAGCGACGTCGTTCTTCACCTTTTCGAGCAGCTTGGTGCCGATCTCCTGGTGAGCCATTTCGCGTCCCCGATAGCGCAAGGTGATCTTGACCTTGTCGCCTTCCTCGAAGAAGCGCAGCATCGCCTTCATCTTCACGTTGTAATCGTGGTCGTCGATCATCGGGCGGAGCTTGATCTCCTTGATCTCGACGATCTTTTGCTTCTTGCGCGCCTCGGCGGCCTTCTTCTGCGCCGAATACTTGTACTTGCCGTAGTCCATGATCTTACAGACCGGCGGCGACGAGGTCGGCGAAATCTCGACCAGATCCATGCCTGCGTCCATTGCCATTTTGATCGCGACAATGGTCTCGACCTTGCCCTGGTTCACACCGGTCTGGTCGATCAGCTGGATCTCGAAATTGCGGATTTCATCGTTGGTGCGCGGCCCGTCCTTGGCTACGGGGGGCGGCGCTCTGTTGGGACGGCGAATGGGTTCTTCTCCACACTTGTGAACGTTGACGGCGAACGATGGGATCGAGGCAGGTACGGCTGCTGGTCGGATCCGCGCGCTTCATATAGGTCGAAGCGCGATCCGACGCAAAACCACTCAGCGTCGATACCAGGGTCAATGCCCTTTTTGATCCGCGCGCAGTGTGGCGGAAGAACCGCCTAGCGGCAAGCCGACTTCCGCATAAACGCAAAGCCAGCCAATTCGCCGCGCGGCTTCCGTCGCGCTACGCCCTGAGGCGCCGGCATTGACGGCGCCTCGCCGTGTACTGCAAACCAACCCGGCAACGAGGTTGTTGATCCATGACAAAACCATCCGAACCGGCGCCGGACTTCATCACCGTGGGCGATGGCGCCGCGGCGCGGCGGATTGCGGTCCGCCCCCGGCCGGGCACCTCCCCTGGGCTGTTTTGGCTCGGCGGCTTCAATTCCGACATGACCGGCACCAAGGCGACCGCGCTCGACCAATGGGCCGAAGCGCGCGGCCGCGCCTGCGTCCGGTTCGATTATTCCGGCCATGGCGAATCCTCCGGCAGCTTCGCCGACGGCACCATCGGCCGCTGGCTTGAAGAGAGCCTGGCGGTGTTCGACGCCTACGCGCGCGGTCCGCAAATCGTGGTCGGCTCGTCGATGGGCGGCTGGATGGCGCTGCTGCTGGCCCGCGCCCTGCGCCGCCGCGGCGGCGAGTCGGCCGCCAAGCTGGCCGGATTGGTGCTGATCGCGCCGGCGCCGGATTTTACCGAAGCGCTGATGTGGAAGGGTTTTTCACCCGAGATTCGCGCCGAGATCGAGACCAAGGGCGTCTGGCACCGCCCCTCGGAATACGGCGAGCCCTACCCGATCACCAAGGCGCTGATCGAAGACGGCCGCAATCACCTCGTGCTCGGCGGCATGATCGAAGTCGGCTGCCCGGTGCGCATCCTGCAAGGCAAACAGGACGAAGACGTGCCGTGGCGCCACGCCTTCGAGCTGGCGGAGCGGCTGCCGACCGACGACGTGGTCCTGACCATGATCCAGGACGGCGACCACCGCCTCAGCCGCCCGCAGGACATCGCCCGCATGCTGGCCGCGGTCGAGGAACTGGGCTGACGGCGGGGGTCCGCCCGGCGTCGCCCAGCCGCATCATAACCGCATCATTAATCGTCATCGCCCGCGCAGGCGGGCGAACCAGTATTCCAGAGAGATCGGTTCATCGGCGCACTGGGATACTGGATCCCTCGCCTTCGCGAGGGATGACGATTGATTGGGGTAGCGCCCTACTCAGCAGCGACTCCTCCCAACTCCGCCCGCACGCCGTCATCGAGTTCCCGGACAAGATGCGCCGCCTTCAGGGCCGCGAAGCGCTCCGGCGGCAGCAGCTGCCCCAGCGCCCACACAGCGGCACCGCGGATCGTCGGACTGGGATCGGCGAGCAGCCGTTCGGCCTCCGGCGCCAGCTCGCCGTCGCCCGAATTGCCGATCGCGATCAGCACGTTGCGGATGAAGCGGTCGCGGCCGATGCGCTTGACCGGTGATTTGGTGAACAGCGCCCGGAATGATGGGTCATCGAGCGCCACCAACTCACCGAGCGCCGGTGCGCGCAAGCCGTCGCGGGCGGCGAGCTTGGCGTCGCGACCGGCCTGGGCGAACTTGTTCCAGGGGCAGGCGGCGAGACAATCGTCGCAGCCGTAGATCCGGTTGCCGAGGCGTGCACGAAACTCTCGCGGGATCGGGCCTTTGTGTTCAATCGTCAGATACGAGATGCAGCGCCGGGCATCGAGCTGATACGGGGCCGGAAACGCGCCGGTCGGACAGGCGTCCAGGCAGGCGCGGCATGAGC
The DNA here is from genome assembly GCF_010907025.1 of Rhodopseudomonas sp. BR0G17. Classification (NCBI taxonomy): domain Bacteria; kingdom Pseudomonadati; phylum Pseudomonadota; class Alphaproteobacteria; order Hyphomicrobiales; family Nitrobacteraceae; genus Rhodopseudomonas; species Rhodopseudomonas sp. BR0G17. The sequence continues at coordinate 91,598 of NZ_QUML01000021.1, forward strand.
CGCAATGATCGTGCTCGGCGGCATCCCGCGGCAGATCGAGCGTGGTGAACACCGCGCCGAGAAACATCCAGGACCCGCGGCCTTTCGACACCAGATTGGTGTGCCGGCCCTGCCAGCCGAGGCCAGCGGCCTGCGCCAGCGGCTTTTCCATCACCGCCGCGGTATCGACGAACACCTTCACGTCGCCGCCGGCGGTGGCGACCAGCCAGCGCGCGAACTGCTTCAGCCGGGCCTTGATGACATCGTGATAATCGTCGCCCTGCGCATAGACCGAGATCGCGCCGCGATCGTTTCGCATCAGCACCGCGCGCGGATCGGTATCAGGACCATAATTGAAGCCGAGCAGGATGACGCTTCGGACCTCGCTCCACATCACCCGCGGATCGGAGCGGCGCTCGGGACGATCGGCCAGCCAGGCCATGTCGCCGTGATAGCCGGCGTCGAGAAACGCGCGCAGTCGTGCCGGCGCTTCGGGAATCGAGTCCGGCGCGCAAATTCCGAAGGCATCGAAGCCGAGCGCGCGTGACTGTTCGGCGATTTCCGCCTTCAACGCATCGCCGGGTTCGGCCGATGCGGGCTGTCCGTCGGCGATGGTCAGAAATCCAGATCCACGTAGGTCCGTGACGCCGGCACGCCCGCGAGCCATTCGCTCAGCAGCGGACGGAACGAGGGGCGCGATTTGATCCGCGCGTACCAGGCCTTTGCCGCCTCGTCCTCGATCCATGGCACGTCGCCCAGATAGTCGATCGCCGACAGGTGCGCCGCGGCGGCGAGATCCGCATAGGTCATGCGATCGCCGGCGAGAAAGTTCCGGGTGCGTGCCAGCCAGCCGATATAGGCCAGATGATAGCGCACATTAGCGTTGGCGGCGCGGATCACGTCCATTGCCGGCGGCCCGCCGCCGTCCTCCTCGCTCATGAAGCGCTTGTAGATGCGCTCGGTCATCAGCGGGCCGGAGGCCTCTTCGAAAAATTTGTCGTTGAACCACGACAGCAGCCGCCGCACCTCGATGCGTTCGGCGGTGGACTGCGGCAGCAGCCGCCGGTCACCCATTTCGACGCCGTGCACTTCGTCGAGGAACTCGGCGATCACACCCGCGCCGGGAATCGGGGGGCGCCCCTCTGCGACCAGGACCGGCGTGGTTCCCGCCGGATTGAGCGCCAGGAAGGCCGTTCGCCGCTCCCAGGACCGCTCTTCCACCAACCTGAGATCGAGACCGTGTTCGCCGAGCGCAAGGCGGATGAACCGCGACAGCGGGCAGAACGGGTGGTGGAACAGGGTGTACATGCTGACCTAGATAGTTTCGAAGAGCTTAACAAACCGTGGCGGATCGCATCGAAAAGGCTCTTCGGGAGGCGGCCAAACTAGTCTCATGCGACGCGGACGCAAGGCACCGAAAGGCGCATTTTTGACGTTGCGACCCCTTGGGGAATAGGCGACAAGGTCCGGCCTCGCGGGCGCCCGATCCCTTGCAGCGGACAATTCCATGCTCATCGATATCATCAGAGCCGTCATTCTCGGCATCGTCGAGGGTGTCACTGAATTCCTGCCGGTATCTTCGACCGGCCACCTGCTGCTGGCGGAGCGGTTCTTCAATCTCGGCGAAGGCAACTTCTGGAAGAGCTTCGCGGTGCTGATCCAGCTCGGAGCGATCCTGGCAATTCTGGCGCTGTATTTCGTGAAATTGTGGCGAATCGCGCTCGGCATGTTCACCGATGCCAACGCTCGCCGTTTCGTCATCGGGGTGCTGGTGGCGTTTCTCCCGGCAGCGGTGATCGGCGCGGCATTCGGCGGCTATATCAAGCACTACCTGTTCAATCCGTGGGTGGTGTGCTTTTCGCTGATCGTCGGCGGCGCGATCCTGCTGTGGGTCGACCAGCTCGACCTGAAGCCGCGCTATCACGACGCCACCGCGTTCCCGCTGCTGACCTATTTCTATATCGGCTGCGCGCAGTGCACCGCGATGATCCCGGGCGTGTCGCGCTCCGGCGCCAGCATCGTGGCGGCGATGCTGCTCGGCACCGACAAGCGCTCGGCGGCCGAATTCTCGTTCTTTCTGGCGATCCCGACGATGCTCGGCGCGTTCGTGTACGATCTCTACAAGAACCACGCCGACATGACCGCCGACAACCTGATCATCGTGGCGATCGGCTTCGTGGTGTCGTTCATCACCGCGATCATCGTGGTGAAGACCTTCCTCAGCTACGTCACCCGCCACGGCTTCGAGCTGTTCGCCTGGTGGCGCGTGATCGTCGGCACGCTCGGCCTGATCGCGCTGGCGCTGGGGCGATAACAAACTCTCTCGGAACGCGGCGTCCTTGAGGACGCCGCTGCGGTTCGCTTACGCGGTCTTGCGCGCGAACTGGCCGGTCTTGCGGAACCGCCACAGATAGGACGGCACGATCGCCTGCAGCGAATCGGGCTGAATGCCGAGGCCCTGCAGCGTCAGCCCGGCCGACTTGGCGGCTTCCGACACCACATTGTCGACCTCGAGCATCCGCACTTGATCCGGCGTCAGCTTGAAGGCGCCCGGCGCGAACTGCAGCAGCATCGCCTGCAGGCTGGCGAGACCGAACGGCAGCGGTATCAGCAGCGGATTGCGATCGGTGGTCTGCAGAATGATGCGCATGATTTCGCGCATCGTCAGCTGTTCCGGACCGCCGAGTTCGTAGGTCGCGCCCGGCTTGGCCAGACCGTCGACCGCATCGGCGATCGCGGTCGCAACATCGCCGACATAGACCGGCTGCAACTTGGTGTCGGCACCGACCAGCGGCAGTACCGGCGACAACCGCGCCAACGCCGCGAATCGGTTGGTGAACTGGTCTTCGGGGCCGAACACCACCGACGGACGGAAGATGGTGGCCTGCGGCACGGCGGCGAGCACCGCTTGTTCGCCGGCCGCCTTGCTGCGAGCGTAGCGGGCGGGCGAGTTCGGATCGGCGCCGATCGCCGAGACATGCACCATCCGGGCGCCGGCAGCCGCCGCGGCCTGCGCCACGTTGGCGGCGCCGCTGCCCTGCACCGCGTCGAACTTCTGCGCGCCGCCTTCGGCGAGGATGCCGACCAGGTTGATCGCCACATGCGCGCCGCGCATCGCCGCCGCGACCGATTCGGGGTAACGCAGATTCGCCTGCACGGCGTGGATCTGCCCGACGCGGCCGAGCGGCTGCAGATGCCCAGAGAGCTCCGGCCGGCGCACCGCGACGCGAATCCGATAGTCGCGCCGCGCCAGCGCGCTGACGACGTGCCGGCCAAGGAAGCCGGAGCCACCGAAAACCGTGACGAGCGTGTCGATATTCGAAGTCATGCGGGCTGATCCTGATCGCGGAGGAGCGTCTTTAGACGTCCGGGAATTCGCGGACATTCTGGCGGTTTCGCGTTACGCCATCAACCTTCCGGTGTACAGCGGATTTGGTTGGCGGAAGCCATTTGACTTTTCCGTAACGCCTCCCTATCAAGCGCCCCGGGCCCAGGTGGCGGAATTGGTAGACGCGCTGGTTTCAGGTACCAGTGGGTAACACCGTGGAGGTTCGAGTCCTCTCCTGGGCACCATTGCCCACGCCCTTCTTCTCGTATCCGCATCTCTTCACATCGACATCGGTTCGAGACGTCCACCGCAAGGTGGCGCCGCCCCTCGCGTCGCGCGGATCGGGGCGATAGGTTGGGCTGCCGATTCGGGGCGTTCGGCGCTCTCCTCCATGGCCCAAAGGTTTGCGACACATGACGATCCGCCTGCATCGCGGCGACCTGCCGGATCTTTCCCGCTATACAAATTCGGTGGCGATCGACACCGAGACGATGGGGCTGCATCCGCATCGCGACAGGCTGTGCGTGGTGCAATTGTCGAACGGCGACGGCAGCGCCGATGTGGTGCAGATCCCGCAAGGATCGACCGATGCGCCGAACCTGAAGAAGCTGCTCGGCGATCCGGCCGTGGTGAAGATCTTCCACTTCGCCCGATTCGATCTGGCGGCGCTGTACAAGGCGTTCGGCGTGATGCCGCAGCCGGTGTACTGCACCAAGATCGCCTCGCGCCTGACCCGCACCTACACCGACCGGCACGGCCTGAAGGACCTGGTGCGCGAACTGCTCGGCGTCGATCTGTCGAAGCAGCAGCAGTCCAGCGACTGGGGCGCCGATAGCCTGACCGACGCGCAGCTCGCTTACGCCGCTTCCGACGTGCTCCACCTGCACGCGCTGCGCGACAAGCTCGACACCATGCTGGCGCGGGAGAATCGCACCGAGCTGGCGGCGGCCTGCTTCGGCTTCCTGCCCGTCCGCGCCCGGCTCGACCTCGACGGCTGGAGCGAAGAGGACATTTTCGCTCATTCGTGACCGGCTGGGCGGCCCTCCCGGCGGTTCCTGCGCCCGAGCGGCACCCTGCGCCGCGTTTCGGTCATACTCCTCGGCCTGATGGGCCGGGGCCTGCCATGGCCCTCCCCTGCCGGGGTGATTAAGATAAGCTTAAGGATGTATTGCAGACTGGAGACCGCGCTCGAAGCGGCGCTCCGGAGGACGGAGCGTACGGCTCCGTAACACGCGCGAGACGAGCTCGGGAGCAGCGGTGACAGCGGTTCAGTTGTCGTCCTATCAGACCGGAATGGAGGCGCGCTTCGCAGCAGCGGCGCGCCACAGCCGTTTGGTGCGCACGCTGCGGCTCGCCGTGCCGCTGGTCGTGGTGCTGTCGATGGCGGTGATCATCGCGATCTCGGTGTTCAACCCGTTCCGCTATCTGTCGAAATTGCCGATCGACGTCGGCGATCTGGTGGTCTCGGGCACCAAGATCACGATGGAGTCGCCGCATCTGGCCGGCTTCACCAATGACGGCCGCCCCTACGAGATGTGGGCCCGCACCGCCACCCAGGACCTGACCAGCCAGGACCACGTCGATCTGCATACGCTGCGCGCCAAGGTGCAGTCGGAGGACCAGTCCACCGTCATCATCGAGTCGCGCGAAGGCCAGTTCGAGACCAAGGCGCAGCTTCTGAAGCTGAACAAGGACGTCTATCTGCACAATTCGACCGGCACCGAGGCCTGGATGACCCAGGCTGACATCGACATGGGCAAAGGCACTGTCACATCCGACGCGCCGGTCGACGTCAAATGGGACGGCGGCACGCTGCGCGGCCAGCGGATGCGGATTACCGAGAAGGGCGACCTGATCCGGTTCGAGGGCGGCGTGGTGATGAACATCGACAACGCCCCGCTCGGAGAACCGGCCCCCGCCGCGCAGCCCGCGCC
>NZ_QUML01000220.1:0-397 GCF_010907025.1 Rhodopseudomonas sp. BR0G17
ATCAAAAGGGCGTCCTGCGGGGCGCCCTTTTTTGTTGCGGGCGAAGAGCCGGCGAGGGGCTGCACACATCATTGATCCGAAGCGACCGGCGAGCCGCGCTTTGCAAGCAAATTGTCGGAAATTTCCGGCGAGTTATCGGATAAATCGGAGCTTTTGCACAAACGCGATTTCAATCCAGCCTGGGTCAAATCGGCAGCATGAGGGGATCAGTGCCGCACCCGCGGTGTTGAAATGCCGTCACCGGAAAAGTCACCCACCGAGTACCCCACTATGTCACTCGACATTTCGACACTGTTCCTCGTCGCAACCCTGATTTGCGCGTTGCTCGGTGTCATGCTGCACTACTTCGGCCGCCAGGAAAAAATCCCGGCATTGAATTGGTGGGGCAATGCATATC
>NZ_QUML01000221.1:0-397 GCF_010907025.1 Rhodopseudomonas sp. BR0G17
GGATCGAGCCAGGCGCGCATCGCGAAGGTCTTGGCGCCGAGCAGTTCGGCCGTTTGCACGCCCTCCACCGCCTGCAGTTTCGGCTGCACCACGCGCAGCAGATAATCCGTGATCTGATTGCTGGCGATCACGTCGCTGCGGAATCCGATGTACATCGAATCGATGGTCTGCCCGACCTTGACGCTCAGCACCGGCTGCTGCGTTCCCGACGGCAGCTGATTGAGCACCGAGTTGACCTTGGTATTGATCTCGGTCAGAGCCTTGCCGGTGTCGTAGTTGAGCCGCAGATTGACGGTGATCGTGCTGGTCCCGGTCGTGCTGGTCGACGTCATGTAGTCGATGCCGTTCGCCTGCGCGACCGCGTTCTCCAGAGGCTGCGTGATGAAACCGGCGACGA
>NZ_QUML01000222.1:0-396 GCF_010907025.1 Rhodopseudomonas sp. BR0G17
CTTTCGACCATCAGGCGCAAATCGGCCTCGGCATTGTTCGCGGCCCTTTGGAGCATGAAATAGATCTCATAAGGACGCTTCTCCAGTTCGAGCCGAACGACGTAAACGTAATTGCGCCGTTGCGAGGTCTGGTGGACCTTGCTGCGTGGCAGAGCTTCAATCAGCTTTGGGAGCCGGAAGGAAAGCTTGTACCGGACCGGACAGAACACTCTGTGCCGATCTCTTGCTTCAGTCACGACAATCTGGTCGGGCGAATGGATGCCCTTGATGAATTTCTCGGTGTAGCAATGATTGGCGAATCCAACGTCGATCAGCAATTCTCGATTCATCGGCGCGCAGGGGCACGCGATTCTCATTGGCGCGAGATGACCGATCGGCATCTCCTCGCCGCAATAG
>NZ_QUML01000223.1:0-396 GCF_010907025.1 Rhodopseudomonas sp. BR0G17
GTCGCCTTGGTCTTGGCGGCGAACAGGTCGGAGCCGGAATTCGGCTCGCTCATGCCGATCGCGAAGCATAGTTCGCCACGGCAGATCCGCGGCAGGATGTCCATCTTGATGTGCTCGGGCGCGTATTTCAGCAGCACCGGGCCGCTCTGGCGATCGGCGACGAAGAACCGCCGGGTCGGCGCATTGGCGATGCGCATTTCCTCGGTGACGACGTAGCGCTCCAGAAAGGTGCGCTCGTGGCCGCCGTATTGCTTCGGCCAGGTCATGCCGAGCCAGCCGCGTTCCCCGACGCGGCGGGAGAATTCAGGCGCGTCGGAATCTTCGCGCTGCGGCTTGTGTGGATCGAAGGTGCCGGCGGCGATTTCTTCGGCGAGGAAGGCGCGGACTTCCTTGCGC
>NZ_QUML01000224.1:0-396 GCF_010907025.1 Rhodopseudomonas sp. BR0G17
CGAAGTTGTGCAAGGCGGTGTAAGAGGCGTAGCTGAGCGCTCTGTCGCGCAACGTCGCGTAGGGGACCGTCGGGCTCAGTTCGCCGAGCTTCGGCGGTGCGCGATCGACCACCGGCGTCAGCCAGGCATCATATTTGGCGAAGAACGCATCGAGATGTCGGACGACCTCGTGCCGATAGGCGAGCGCCTTCGGCACGGCATCCTTCGGCAGCTTTTCGAATACGGCGGCGTTGCCGATCGTCCAAGGCTCCAGCACAGAGGAGGGATCAAGCCCGCGCTTCTTGGCGAGTTTGACGAGGGCGGCTGCGTCTGTCGCGAACAGGGCGATATAGGCATCGATGATCTGGTGATCGCCGGCCAACGGGTGTTTGGCCGGTATGACCTCGTGGCCTAGAT
>NZ_QUML01000225.1:0-396 GCF_010907025.1 Rhodopseudomonas sp. BR0G17
TAGGTTCGCCCGGCGACAGATGACGAAGGCGCTATCCGCGTGAACCGCTGGTTCGCGAAGCATCCGCAGTTCGTGCTCGGCACGCATGCGCTCGCCTCCGGCCCCTCTGGCGAGACTTACACGTGCCGACCGCGCGAGGACCAAGAGCTCGACGCAGCACTCTTAGCCGCGATCGGTCTCCTTCCGGCGGCGATCTATGACGGCGAGCCCGAGGTCATCGATCCCGAACTGGACGATGCAATCGTTCCCTCTGGCGTTAATCTTCCATGCGATCGGCATGTTCGCGAGGGCAGCTATTTCTTCGACAAGGCGCACGGCCTGATGCAGGTGCTCGACGGCGGGCCTGTCGAGGTGAGAGCTCGCAAGGGTCGCAGCGCCGACGGCATCCCGGAGAAG
>NZ_QUML01000226.1:0-395 GCF_010907025.1 Rhodopseudomonas sp. BR0G17
TTTTCGATCTGAGCGGCCGCGTCGCGGTCGTCACCGGGGGCAACGGTGGTATCGGCCTCGGCATGGCGCAGGCGCTGGCAACCGCCGGCTGCAACGTCTCGATCTGGGGCCGCAACGCGACCAAGAACCAGGCCGCTCTGGCCACCATGGCGAACATGCCCGGCAAGGTCGAAGCGCAGATCTGCGACGTCACCGATCCGGCGTCGGTCAAGGCCGCGATGGACGCGACGCTGAAAGCGTTCGGCCGCGTCGACGGCTGCTTCGCCAATGCGGGCATCGGCGGCGGCGGCCGGCAGGCCTTCATCGACCGCACCGAGGAACAGTGGCGCTCGATGTTCGCCACCAATCTCGATGGCGTGTTCCACGCGTTCCAGGCAGCGGCACGGCACATGACC
>NZ_QUML01000227.1:0-395 GCF_010907025.1 Rhodopseudomonas sp. BR0G17
GTTTCGATGGTGCTCGAACCGGCCGCCGACAGGCGGCGTTCGACGTCGGCCGTCAGCGTCGTCACCTGGTTGGCGGTCTCCGACGACACCGTGACCAGCGTGGCGTGAGCCTCGCGCGCCCCGGCGATGATCGCGCTGGCGGTCGAGCTGCCGGCTTCGGTCAGCGTGCGTTCCACCTCGGCGCTGAGCGCCTTGACCTTTTCGGACGACTCTTGCGAGGCCGAGACCAGAGTCGACTGCGCCGCGCGGGCACCGCCGAGAACGGCTTCGGCAGTCGCATTGCCGGCTGCGTACAGCGTGCGCTCGATGTCGGTGGACAGGGAGCGGATCTGGCCGGTGACTTCGGACGAAGCGGACACCAGAGTCGCGTGCGCCTCGCGCGCGCTCGCCAGCAC
>NZ_QUML01000228.1:0-395 GCF_010907025.1 Rhodopseudomonas sp. BR0G17
CAGGCGGCGTAGGGCCTTTGTGCGTCCGAGCCCTTAGTCCCTCATGGTGAGGAGCCGCGGCGAAGCCCGTAGGGCGAAGCCGGGGCGTCTCGAACCACGAGGCCGATGCGCTGCTACGCGTGTGCTCGGAGCCCATCCTTCGAGACGCCCCGGCTTCGCCGGGGCTCCTCAGGATGAGGTTGGTGCAGGTGGCGACTACAGTGCGAAGTGATGTTGGGCCGCGGCGCCGCTACACAAAAATCGTCATGCCCGGGTCGAGCCCTACGAGATTCACACATCTGGCCTTAGCTTCCAGCCTGCGAGCATGGCTCTGAGGGATTGGAGGCCGTGGAGGATCACGATGGGGCCTGGCTTGCCGTAGTAGCCGGTCCATCCGCCAAGGCGGGCGCAGATCC
>NZ_QUML01000229.1:0-394 GCF_010907025.1 Rhodopseudomonas sp. BR0G17
GCTTTCGGGTTCCCTGACGTATTCGGAGATGCGCAGCTGCGAGGTGAAGGCCGGATGCCAACGTAGCCCCTGAAATTCGACCGTGGCGACGTTGATGGTCTCCTGTGGCTGCAGCGCACGGCTTTCGCCGGGCGCAACGGGCGCCTCCGGCACCAGGATGTAGATCTCGGTGTTGAGCAGCGCCTGATAGAATGCCGGCGCGGCATCCGGATCGCGAGCGGCGGCCTGCATCAACGCTTCGAGATTGTTCTGCGGTTCGAACACGGACGTCCTCCCTGCTGGTGTGCGACGTGACCCATCAATCCGGCTCGCGCAGCGCGCGATAGATCATGTTGCGCGACACGCCGAGCCGGCGCGCCGCCTTGCTGACGTTGTTGCCGGCTTCGGCATAGGC
>NZ_QUML01000022.1:0-89245 GCF_010907025.1 Rhodopseudomonas sp. BR0G17
GGCCGCGGCGGCTCCCGCTCGGCCAGACCGACAGCCAGCGCGTGCTCGCCGCGTTGGAGCCCGCGGTGATCGCCACCGGCAGCCGTGCGCTCGCCGCTTCACTCGACGACCTCGGCAGCGCCACCTTCCGCGCCGACCTCGCCAGCCTGCGCCACGAGACCCAGTACACCCGGCTGTTTCGGTCGTAGGACCAGGTTGTCATTCCGGGGCGCGCAGCGGAGCTGCGCGAACCCGGAATCTCGAGGTTATTTGCGTGTCAGCTTCCAGGTTCGCGCCTGGCGGCGCGCCCCGGAATGACGCGGGGGGGTGATAAGAACTCGCCGCAGGACGGCGAGTGATCGAACTACCCAACCATCCGGTCGCGTCCCGCCCAGAAGCCGGCGCGCAGCACTTTCTTGTCGATCTTGCCGACGCCGGTCATCGGCAGTTCGGGGACGAACTTGACCTGCTTCGGCGCATGCGCCGAGCCCTTGCGGGTCTTCACCAGCTCGATCAGTTCGCGCTCATCGGGCTTGGTGCCGGGCTTGGCGACCACCACCGCGGTGACGGCTTCGCCCCATTTGTCGTCGGGGACGCCGACCACCGCGACCATCGCGACGTCCTGATGCGTCGACAACACGTCCTCGACCTCGCGCGGGAAGATGTTGAAGCCGCCGGACACGATCATGTCCTTCTTGCGGTCGAGAATGTACATGTAGCCGCGGTCGTCCTGCTTGGCGATATCGCCGGTGTGCAGCCAGCCGCTCTTCAGCGTTTCGGCGGTCTGCTCCGGGCGCTTCCAATATTCCGCCATCACGTGCGGCGCGCGCACGCAGATCTCGCCGGCCTCGCCGAGCGGCACTTCCTGATCGTTCTCGTCGAGAATCCGGGCATCGCAGGCCGCGATTGGGAAGCCGCACGACAAGAACAGCTCCGGCTGCTTCGGATCGTGATCGGCCTTGCGCAGCACCGACACCGGATAGCACTCGGTCTGGCCGTAGAGTTGCGAGAACACCGGGCCGATCCGCTCGATGCCTTCGACCAGCCGCGTCGGCGACATCGGCGAGGCGCCGTACAGCACTAGATCGAGCGACGACAGATCGGTCTTGGCGAGCGACGGATGATCGAGCAGCACATAGACCATCGTCGGCACGAACAGCGTGAAATTGATCTTCTCGCGCTCGATCGTCTGCAGCACCGCTTCGGGATCGAACCCCTTCATCATGTGGATGGTGCCGCCGCGGATCAGCGACGGCAGCACCTTGGTGCCGGCGACATGGCTGATCGGCGCCACCGTGAGATAGCGCGGATCGAACGGGATCTCGAAATCGGCCAGGATCGCATTGGCGAAGCCGGCGTTCTCGCGATGGTGGCGCAGCGCGCCCTTGGACTTGCCGGTGGTGCCGCCGGTGTAGTTCAGCACCGCGACGTCATCGAGCCGCGCAAAGTCGCGCGCCGTGGCGCTGCCGGCCTGATCCAGCGCGATCAGCAGATCGAGCCCGTAGTCGGCACGACCGACGGTGAAGACGTGCCGCAGGCCGGTCGCCTGGGCGGCAAGCTCGCCGCCGCGCTCCAGGAAGGCTGCGGCGTCGACGATCAGCACCGCGGCTTCGGAGTCCTCGATCTGATCGAGCTGATCCTGGCGCGAGCCGAGCGGATGCAGCCAGGTGATGGCGAAGCGGCAGAGCTGCGCCGCAACGCCGGCGCACCAGGTCTCGGCGCGATTGGCGGTGAGCAGCGCGACGCGCGTGCCGGGCTGCAGGCCGAGCCCCATGAACACCTTCTGGATGCTGCCGATCATGTCGGTGGCGCCGCGATAGCTCAAGCTGCCGCCGGGCCAGGCGAACGCGGTGCGCGACGGATAGCGCGCCAGCGCTCGCAACGTTTGCGTGCCTGCGGTCGGAAAAGCGTTGAGCTCGGCAGTCATGGCGTCGTGTCTCCCTTGTCTTTGTCATCGGCTGTTGGGCGTGCCAATGTTCGGCAACGACACTAGCACGGCAGACCCGTGCCGATGCAAACAGAGCAGGAGGAAACTGCCGTGAAATCATCCGACCGTCTGGCGCGCTTCGGCGATCGTCTCAGTTTGCCGCTGATTGCAGCACCGATGTTTCTGGTGTCGGGCGTCGATCTGGTGGCTGCGGCATGTAGTAGCGGCGTGATCGGTTCGTTTCCGACGGTGAATTGCCGCACGACGGAACAACTCGGCGATTGGCTCGGCGAGATCAACCGCCGAATCGCGGCGCACGAGCAGGCGAGCGGCCGGCGCGCCGCACCGTGGTGCCCCAACCTGATCGTCCACCGCTCCAACGTGCGGCTCGGCGACGATCTGAAACTGCTGCTGCAGCATCGGCCGGAAGTGGTGATCACCAGCGTCGGCTCGCCGCAGCCGGTGATCGCGCCGCTGCACGATGTCGGCGCGATGGTGCTGGCCGACGTTGCGAGCATTCGTCATGCCGAACGCGCGGCAGCGGCCGGCGTCGACGGCCTGGTGCTGCTCACCGCCGGTGCCGGCGGACAAACCGGGTGGCTCAATCCGTTCGCCTTCGTGCGTGCGGTGCGGCAATTCTTCGACGGCGTGATCGTGCTCGCCGGCGGCATCAGTGACGGCGTCGCGCTGCGCGCCGCGATGACGCTCGGTTGCGACCTCGGCTACATGGGCACCAAGTTCATCGCCACCGAAGAGAGCGTTGCCGATCCGCGCTACAAGGCGATGCTGGTGGAGGCGAGCGCCGATGACATCCTGCTCACCAAAGCGTTCACCGGGCTGCAGACTAACATGCTGCGGCCCTCGATCGTCGCCGCAGGGCTCGATCCAGACGATCTGCCGGAGCGCGGCGGCATTGATATCGGCAAGGACATCGATGTCGGCGCACGGGAGGATCGGCCGAAGCGGTGGCGCGACATTTGGAGCGCAGGCCATTCGGCGTCGGGCATCGGCGGCATCGTGCCGATCGCCGAGCTGGTGGCGCAGACCGCGGCCGAATTCCGCAACGCGGCGTAAGCTGCGCCGGCCATCGACGACCGTGCGGCGCCGTGGCATGCTTCGGCGATAAACAAAAACACTCTCGGGAGACTACGCCATGAGGAGCTTTCGCGTCACCGATTTCGGCAAACCGCTGAGCGAAGACAACCGGCCGACGCCGGAATTGACCGGCACGCAGGTGCTGGTGCGCGTCAAGGCCGCCGGCATCTGCCACAGCGATCTGCACATCTGGGAAGGCGGCTATGAACTCGGCCACGGCCGCAAGCGGCTGTCGCTGCAGGACCGCGGCGTCGCGCTGCCGCTGACGATGGGGCACGAGACCGTCGGTGAGATCGTCGCCGCCGGTCCTGATGCCAAGGACGCCAAGATCGGCGAGGTCGCGCTGGTGTATCCGTGGATCGGCTGCGGCGAATGCGACGTCTGCAAGGCCGGTGACGAGAACATGTGCCTGAAGCCGCGGTTTCTCGGCGTGTATTGCGACGGCGGCTATTCGGATGAGCTGATCGTGCCGCATCCGCGCTATCTGCTCAGCCTCGATGGTCTCGATCCGGTCACCGCGGCGCCCTATGCATGCTCCGGCATCACCACCTACAGCGCGCTGAAGAAGCTCGACTTCTGCCTCGACGGCCCGATCGTGATCTTCGGCGCCGGCGGACTCGGACTGATGGCGCTGGAGCTGCTCAAAGCAATGGGCGGCAAGGGCGCCATCATGGTCGATATCGACGCAGCCAAGCGCGACGCGGCACAGAAGGCCGGCGCGCTCGGCACCGTCGATGCTGCGGCCCCCGAGGCGCTGGCGCAGATCGCCGCCATCGCCAAAGGCCCGGTGCGCGGCGCGCTCGATCTGGTCGGCAATCCGCAGACCGCGCAGCTCGGCTTCGATTGTCTCACCAAGGGCGGCAAGCTGGTGATCGTCGGCCTGTTCGGCGGCGGCGCCCCATGGGCGCTGCCGTTCATCCCGATGCGCGCCATCACCATCCAGGGCAGCTACGTCGGCAATCTCGCCGAGACGCAGGAATTGCTCGACCTCGTGCGCGCCAAGAAGGTGTCGCCGATCCCGGTCACCAAGGTGGCCTTGCCGCAAGCCTATGACGCGCTGCTCGATCTGCAGAAGGGCAAGCTGGTCGGCCGCGCGGTGCTGACGCCGTAGCGACACGCACCGCTTCCGTCATTGCGAGCGAAGCGAAGCAATCCAGCCCAGTGCTCGGTGCTGGATTGCTTCGTCGCTACGCTCCTCGCAATAACGGGGAGATGGCCTGCTATTTACCGCCCGCCGCGATGCGTTCGGCTTCCGCGACATCCTCCGGCGTATTGGCATTGAAGAACGGATCGAATGGCGTCACCGGCCATTCCACCACGGCACGCGGATAACGTGCGGTGAAGCGTTCAACCTTGCGGATGTCCTCGTCGACCAAGGCGGTTCGCAGCGCCTCGCGCAGCGCGACCGGCCACAGCGCGATCACCGGATGCTGGTGGCCGCCGGATGCCGCCACGGCGATCTCGGCATTCTGAGCGAGTCGGGCCTGATCGAGCCGGGCCACCAGATTGCGCGGCAGAAACGGACAATCGCCCGGCACGGTCAACACGTGGGGCGCGTCCGGCTGCGCCGTCGCCGCCCAATCCATCGCTGCCAGCACGCCGGCGAGCGGGCCGGGGAAGTCGTGCACCGTATCGGCGATCACCGGCAGGCCGAACGGGCCGAACCGGCTCGGGTCGCCATTGGCGTTGAGCGCCAGCACGCCGCATTGCGGCTGCAGGCACTCGATCACATGAGCCAGCAGCGGCCGGCCGGCGATCGACTGCAGTGGTTTGTCGCCGCCGCCCATCCGGCGGGCAAGGCCGCCGGCCAGGATGACGGCGGGTGGTCGAACATCAGCCATTGCGCACTCCGCGCCACGTCGTCACTCGGCAATGCCCGTGGTTAGCTCACCATGGCGCGGCTCGGCAATAAGAACGAGGCCGAAGGCAATTGACCGCGCGCCGCGGCTTCGTCATCGTCCGCCGCCATGGCCAAGACTGTTCTCGATCTCACCGGGCTGAAATGCCCGCTGCCGGTGCTCAAGACCCGCAAGGCGCTGCCGCGTTTGCAGCCCGGCGATGTGTTGGAAGTCCGCTGCACCGATCCGATGGCGCTGATCGATATTCCGGTGCTGATCGGCGAGACCGGCGATCGCATCACCTCGAGTGAACGCAGCGACGAGATGATCGTGTTCGTCATCGAGAAGCTCGCCAGCGCACCGGCTGTGGACGGTGAGCAGGACTGATAGCTCCGCCAAGGAACCATCGCCGACCGGCATCATTGATCTTCGTTCCATAGGGAGGAGATTATGGCCCGGAAATATTCCAAGAAAGCGTCCGCCAAGGTCGGCCGCGCGATGAAGAAGCGCAAGGCCGGCACGCTGAAGAGCGGCGGCTCCGGCAGGAAGGTCAAGAGCCGCAAACAAGCGATCGCGATTGGTCTGTCGGAAGCCCGCGCCGAAGGCGCGAAGGTGCCAAAGAAGAAAACCGGCAAGAAGGCCGCAAAGACGTCGACCAAGAAGGCCACTAAGTCCGGCCGCAAGACAACCAAGAAGACGACGAAGAGGACGACGAAGTCCAGCAGCAAGCGGGCCGGGACGAAGAAGTCATCGGGGCGCAAGTCGTCGAAGTCATCCAGTACGCGAAAAACATCCACCGCGCGAAAATCGTCTAGCCGCAAATCGTCGTCGCGCAAGTCTGGCAAGAAGAAGTCGTCGGACTGAACACGTACCACTCAAGCACGGGTCATTCCGGGGCGCCGCGCAGCGGCGAACCCAGAATCTGGAGGTTCAGGGCGCTGACGGTTCGGCCGCGCAGCCGCAAACAACTTCGAGATTCCGGGTTCGCGAGCTGGCGCTCGCGCCCCGGAATGACGGTGTGGAGCAAAGCTTCAAGGCGTCCTAAGCTATCAGAGCAGCATGACGCGCCGCGCGAGCTGAGCCAACTCACCCCGCCTTGCGCTGCCTTGCGTTGGAGCGGCGGGCTTTGGTGGTGGTGCGGGAAGAGCGGGAGGCTTTGCGGCGGCTATGGGCCTTGCCGGTTTTGGTGCCGGATTTGCCGCCTTCAAGACTCTGCTTCAGCGCGTCCATCAGGCTGACGACGTTGCTCTCCTTCTCCTCGGGTTCGGGGAGCTTGATCGACTTGCCGGAGGCCTTGCGCTTGACCAGCGCCTTCAGCGCGGTTTCGTAGTCGTCCTTGAACTTCTTGGGATCGAAATGCGCCGCCTTGGTCTCGAGGATGTGGCCGGCGAGTTCGATCATGTCCTTGGAGATTTTCGGCGACTTGATGCCGTCGAAATACTCGTCCGCATCCCGCAGCTCGTAAGGGTAGCGCAGCGTGGTCGCCAGCAGTCCCTTGCCGAACGGCTCGATCGCCAGCACATGCTCGCGGTTGGTGAGCACGATGCGGCCGAGCGCGACGCGGCCTTTGTCCTTCATCGCGTCGCGGATCACCGCGAAGGCGTCGACGCCGGCCTTGCCGTCCGGTACGATGTAATACGGATGATTGAGAAAGCGCTGGTCGATTTCATCGGCCGGCACGAAGCTGTCGATGTCGATGGTGTGGGTGCTCTCGATCTGAACCGCTTCGAGTTCGTCCTTTTCGATCTCGATGTACTTGCCCTTGCGCACCTCGTAGCCGCGGGCCTTCTGATCCTTCTCCACCACCTCGCCGGTGTCTTCGTCGATCATCTGCTGCTTCAGCCGATTGCCGGTTTCCGCATTGATCATGTGGAAGCGGGTCTTCTCGACGCTGGTCGTCGCCGGATATAGCGCCACCGGGCAGGTGACGAGGGACAGCTTCAGCGTGCCCTTCCAGTAGGCGCGAGGCATGGGAATTCTCCAAGGGCTCGAGCAGTCGCGACCGGGCGGTCACGTCGATGCTATCATGGGTGGAACTTGAACGGGCATCCCGGGTTTTGGTTCCGACCAAGCCCAGCCTGTCGGCGGTGAGTAAGGAGCGACGGTGGCCAGCAACAAGCTCAGCATCTACCGCAAGAAACGCGATTTCGAGCAGACCGCGGAGCCGCGCGGCGACGCCAAGGTGGCGCCATCGAAACAGCGACGGTTCGTGATCCAGAAGCACGATGCCACCCGTCTGCACTACGACCTGCGCCTGGAATATGGCGGCGTCTTCAAGTCATGGGCGGTGACCAAGGGACCGTCGCTCGATCCGCACGACAAGCGCCTCGCCGTCGAGGTCGAAGATCACCCGCTCGACTACGGGGACTTCGAAGGCACGATCCCGAAGGGCCAGTATGGCGGCGGCACGGTGCAGGTCTGGGACCGCGGCTATTGGGAGTGCGACGATCCCGAGCGCGGCTTCAAAAAGGGCGACCTGAAGTTCACCCTGCACGGTGAGAAGCTGCATGGCAGCTGGGTGCTGGTGCGGATGCGGCACGACCGCAATGGCGGCAAGCGCACCAATTGGCTGCTGATCAAGCACCGCGACGATGACGCCCGCGAGGGCGCCGCCAACACCGTGCTGGACGACGACCGCTCGGTCGCCTCGGGACGCGCCATGGCGACGATCGCGGAAGGCAAAGGCAAGGCACCGAAGCCGTTCATGCTGCGCAAGGCGGCCGCGAAGGTGACGGCGGATGCAGTGTGGGATTCCAACACCGGGCTCGCGGCCGATCAGCGGGCGGAAACCGGCGCTGCGAAGAAGACCAAGGCCAAGCCGAAGACGCCTGCCAAAGCGAAACCTGCGAAGTCCGCGAAACCCGCGGTGCGGAGCAAGTCAGCTGCTCGTGGCACGCGCGCGGCCATGCCGGATTTCGTGCCGCCGCAGCTCTGCACCTCGGTGGAACGGCCGCCCGGCGGCGAAGGCTGGGGCCACGAGATCAAGTTCGATGGCTACCGGATTCAGCTCCGCATCGAGCACGGGCAAGCCAAGCTGCTGACACGCAAGGGCCTCGACTGGACGGGCAAATTCAGCGCGATCGCGGAAGAAGCGGCGTCGCTGCCGGACGCGATCATCGACACCGAGGTGGTGGCGCTGGATTCGCACGGCCAGCCGGATTTCGCCGCGCTGCAGGCGGCGCTCTCCGACGGAGATACCGACAACTTGATCTGCTTTGCGTTCGATCTGCTGTATGCGGAGGGCGAGGATCTGCGCCGGCTGCCGCTGTCCGAGCGCAAGGAGCGGCTCGCCGCTTTGCTGAAGGCCGGACGTGGCCGTCGCAAGGAAGGCCTGATCCGCTACGTCGAGCATTTCGAAACCGGCGGTGACGCCATTCTGCAGTCGGCCTGCAAGCTGTCGCTCGAAGGCATCGTGTCGAAGAAGCTCGATGCGCTGTATCGCTCCGGCCGCAGCGGCGCCTGGACCAAGGCGAAGTGCCGCGCCGGCCACGAGGTGGTGATCGGCGGTTGGAAGACCACGAACGGGAAATTCCGTTCGCTGCTGGTCGGCGTTCACCGCGGCGATGACCTCGCCTATGTGGGCATCGTCGGCACCGGGTTCGGCCAAGACGTCGTCAAGCGCATCCTGCCCGAGCTGAAGGCGCATGAAGCCGATCGCAATCCGTTCAGCGGCGCCAATGCGCCGAAGAAGACGCGCGACGTCCACTGGGTGACTCCAGAGCTGGTCGCCGAGATCGAATTCGCCGGCTTCACCGGCGGCGGCATGGTGCGTCAAGCGGCCTTCAAGGGGCTGCGCGCCGACAAGCCGGCTGCGGAGGTCGAAGCCGAGGAGCCGCAGCAGGTCGAGTTGGCCGAACCAAAGCCGAAGCGCCGGGCCGCCAAGACGGCGAAGCCGCGAAAGGCTGCGGGCAAGCGCGCCGCGCCCCGCCGCGCGGATGCAGCCCGCTCCGAGGTGATGGGCGTGGTGATCTCCAAGCCCGACAAGGAGCTGTGGCCGGAGAGCGACATCAGCGGCGCCGTGACCAAGCGCGATCTGGCCGATTACTTCGCCGAAGTGGGCGACTGGCTGATCCCGCACATCAAGGGACGGCCGTGTTCGATCGTGCGCGCGCCCGACGGCATCGGCGGCGAGCTGTTCTTTCAGCGGCACGCCATGCCTGGCATGTCGAACCTGATCGAACTGGCCAAGGTTTCCGGCGATCGCAAGCCGTATGTGCAGATCGACCGCCTGGAGGGCCTGATCGCCGTGGCGCAGATCGGCGGCGTCGAGTTGCATCCATGGAACTGCGCGCCGAACCGCTACGACGTGCCGGGACGGCTGGTGTTCGATCTCGATCCGGCGCCCGAGGTCGGGTTCGACGAGGTGATCGTGGCCGCCAAGGAAATGAAGCAGCGCCTCGAAGCGCTGGGGCTCGCGACGTTCTGCAAGACCACCGGCGGCAAGGGCTTGCACGTCGTGGTGCCGCTGAAGCCCGACGACAGTGTCGACTGGAAGGCGGCCAAGACGTTTGCCCAGACGGTGTGCGCGCAGATGGCTGAGGATAGTCCCGAGCAGTATCTGCTCAACATGTCGAAGCAGAAGCGCACGGGAAAGATTTTCCTCGATTACTTGCGCAACGACCGGATGTCGACGGCGGTCGCGGTGCTGTCGCCGCGGGCCCGCACCGGCGCCACCGTGTCGATCCCGGTGACGTGGTCGCAGGTGAAGGCCGGTCTCGACCCCAAGCGCTACACCATCGAGACGGTGCCCGCGTTGATGAAGCGGTCCAAGGCGTGGACCGACTACGACGAGGCGGCAGCCCCGCTGAAGCCGGCGATCAAGGCGCTGACGTCGGGCGCATCGTGAGCCCGGCGTGACGCTGCTCCGC
Source organism: Rhodopseudomonas sp. BR0G17 (assembly GCF_010907025.1). Lineage (NCBI taxonomy): Bacteria > Pseudomonadati > Pseudomonadota > Alphaproteobacteria > Hyphomicrobiales > Nitrobacteraceae > Rhodopseudomonas > Rhodopseudomonas sp. BR0G17. Next base: position 9,708 of record NZ_QUML01000022.1, read on the forward strand.
GTCGCTGATCTACGCCTCATACGTGGATGCCCGGGACGAGCCCGGGCATGACAGCGTCGATCGGCAGATCGAAGTTAGGTTGCGTCAGATCTTGCCGAGCAGCAGCAGGATCAGCAGGATCACGATCACCAGACCGAGGCCGCCGCCGCCGTAATATCCGGTGCCGTAGAACGGTCCGCCGCCGACGCCGGTGAAGCCGCCCAGCAAGGCGATGATCAGAATGATGAGGATGATTGTGCCGATGGACATTTCCGCTCTCCTTATCGCGGCGGGTCGCCCGAGTGCTCCGCCTGCTGGGAGTGAGAACACGGCGTAACAACGAAGGTTCCGAAGCGGAAACTTGAGATGTGGCGCGCCGCCCTGTTGTTTTCGCAATGCTCACTTAGATAGGGGAGTAATCAACCCACGCAGTGACGAGGACGCCCCAATGTCAGCTCCGCTTGTCGTATCGATCCCTCATCGCCTCGGCCGCGACGAAGCGCGCCGCCGGCTGCAGACCGGCCTCAGCCGCGCAGCGATCAACGTGCCGATCCTGAAGGTGGATGAGGAGACCTGGCGCGGCGACCAGATGCTGTTCCGCGTCCGCGCGCTGGGCCAGGTCGCGGCGGGCCATGTCGATGTCGCCGAAGATCACGTCCGGCTCGAAGTGCGCCTGCCTTGGCTGCTGCAGAAATTCGCCGATGCGGCGCGCGTCGTGATCCAGAAGCGCGGACACCTGATGCTCGAGAAGAAGTAACAAGTTGCGTGCATCGCACCAAATTATGGCGCTGCAGCAAGTAGTTATCGGTAGATTGCATTAAGTTGTAAGTAACCGAATCTTGGAATCCTGGTCGTGCGGGTGAGGGAACCGATTTCCTGATCGGCACAAACCCCGTCAGGCCGTCCGGCTCCAGCTCCCGGGCGGCCTCGGTGTTTGTGGGAGGCCGCGATTGTTCGCCGCTGTCGATGCTGGAGTCTTGCACAGTCTCTCCCCGAGTCATTCCGGGGCGCGCGCAGCGCGAACCCGGAATCTCGCAGCGAGCAGGGCTTTGCGGGAGTCGGTGCCCGCGCCAGATTCCGGGTTTGCTCGCTACGCGAGCGCCCCGGAATGACGGCGTAGAGTTGGTGGGACTGCTCTTATGACCCGCGGTCTGCTCAGCCGCGCCGGATGCGCTTGGTACCTGTCAGGCGCGCGCGGTGAACGGCGACGGGGAGGTGGCGGAACAGGTCGCGGAGCTGCAGTTCGCCCGACGCGTTTTCGCCATCGCCGATTTCGACCGCGTAGCCTTTGGTATCGATCGCGCCATCATACGCATCGGCGGTCGGCCATTGCCGGCCATCATCGGACAACGCAGCGAGGCCCTTCGCCACAACGACGATCACCGCTTCGCTGCCGCGGGTGCGGGCGAATGCGACGATGCGGTCGCGGTGTGCGCCTTTCACGGCGAGCGGCCGATAGTCGCCGTCGGCGAACAGCTCGGCATGGTCGCGCCGCAGCCGCAGCAACTGATGCGTCCAGGCCAGCTTGACGCGGCCGTCGCTCCAATTCGCGGTGAGGGTTTCCCAGTCGGGCTGGCCGTGCAGAGACTCCAGCGCCGCGGAGCGCGCATCAAAATCGACCGGACGGCGGTTGTCGGGATCGACCAGCGAGAAATCCCAGAACTCGGTGCCCTGATAGAAATCCGGCACGCCGGGCATCATCGCCTTCAGCGTCACCTGACCGAGCCCGTTGAGCGCACCGAGCAGCGACAGCCGGCGGTGCAGCGTCTCGACCGACTCCAGGAACGCACCCGACAGTGCCGGATCGAGGATGCGGTCGATGAAAGTCCGCACGCCTTCCTCGTAAGCGAGGTTCGGATTGAGCCAGTTGGTTTCCTGCTTGCCCTCGCGGGCGGCCTTCAGCGCGAAGCCCTGGAAGCGATCGGCGAAATCCGGATCGGGCGTCAGCGGCCAGGCGCCGAGCAGCGCCTGATACAGCATGTATTCGAACGCGGGCGAGGGGGCGCGCATCTCGCCGTCGACGACGAGGTGCGGCGCGTTGAGCAGCTTCCACTTGCCGACGGCGCTCGCCCATTCGCCGGGGATTTCGGCGAGCGACAACAGTCGCGCACGCGCGTCTTCGCCGCGCTTGGCATCGTGGGTCATCGTCGCGGTCATGCCGTGCGGCCAATCCCGGGCGCGGCTCTGCATCGCGGCGTGGAATGCGGCGGTCGGCATCTCCGGCGCAGCCGGATCGCCGCCGACCTCGTTCAGGGCCAGCAGCCGGTGATAGCGATAGAACGCGGTGTCCTCGAGCGACTTCGCCATTGTCGGCCCGGTGAACTGCTGCACTTTGAGGGCGAAGCGGCGCACCCGCGGCTTGGAGTGTGGCGCGCGGCCCGGCTTCACCAAGTCCATCGTCAGCACGTCTTTGAGGAATTCGAAGATGCCGTCGTCGGCGCCGAACCAGTCGGCCCGCGCCTTGGCGATGGTGTCTTCGATCAGCCGGCGATCGAGCTGGGTCGGGCTGTTGCCGGTCAGATAGGTGCGATACACCGGGAAGTGCAGCACGTAGAGCTCGAACGCTTGCCGCAGATTGTCGGCGGAGAAATCGCGGGTCGAGTAATGACCTGATGCGATCCGCGCCAGCAGCCGGGTGAGCACGGTGAACTCGCTCAGCAGAAGCGTCTCCAGCACGCGGCGCTTGGCGGCCTTGAGCACCGGATCGAACGCCGGCGACAGATTGCTGGCCTGGCGCCAGGTCTCGTCGAGCGGCTTCAGGCCATTGCCGTCGAGCAGCACGCGGGTGATGACGTTGAGCCATTCATAGCCGGTGGTGCCGTGGACGCCGGCGAACCGATGCAGCGCCTCGCCTTCGCCGAGGATCTTCTCGATCACCGTGTAGAGCGGCGGAGCGTTAGCGCCTTGCGCCTCGCGGGCCAGCCGGCGGAGCCGCTGGAAGTATTGCGCCGGGTCGCGCAGGCCGTCGATGTGATCGAGCCGCAGGCCCTGCAGCTGGCCGTCGGCCAGCAGCTTCTTCACCCGGCTGTGGATCGCCTCGAAGGTGCCGGCGTCTTCGACCCGCAAGCCGGCGAGGGTGTTGACGTCGAAGAACCGCCGGTAGTTAATCTCGCTCGACGCCAGTTGCCAATGACCGAGCTTGTAGTGCTGGCGCTCCAGAAGGTTGTGCAGCGTCTGGATCTGCTGGGTGCGGCCTTCGCCGGCGCGGTAGGCCTCGAGCCCGCGCGCGATCACGTCCGCAGCGCCGGAGATCGTCTGCAGCGCCGCCTTGAATTCGGGCGCTTCCTTGCGCGTCGGACGGCGCAATCCGGTGTAGCGCGCCGCAAGCTCCAGGATCGCGCGGCCGGCGTCGGTCTCGGCGGCGTCCGCCTCGCGCACGATGGTGCGCAGGATTTCGCTGTAGCGCTGCGGCGCGATCGGCAGCCGGTGTTCGTAGTACCAGGCCGAGAAGCTGCCGTCGGCAGGATCATAGCGTAATTCGATCTCGCCGCCTTCCAGCGCTTTGCCGTAGGACGATCCGATGATCGGCAGCAGCACGCCGCCGCGGGCGCGGAACGGCAGCATCTCCCAGTCGATGTCGAACGACGCCGCATGCGGTGAGGCCGGGCCCCATTCCAGCACGTCGAGCCACCACGGGTTGTCGGCGTAGTGCACGCCGACGTGGTTGGGCACGAAGTCGAGGATCAGGCCGATGTCGTGCTGCTTCAGCGCCGCGCTCAGCCGGGCGAATCCTTCTTCGCCGCCGAGCTCGGGATTGAGTTGGGTGTGATCGACGATGTCGTAGCCGTGGGTCGAGCCCTTGCGCGCCTTCATGAACGGCGACGCGTAGAGATGCGAAATCCCGAGGCGCTTCAGATAGGGGACGATTGCGGCGGCGTGGTCGAAACCGAAATCGGCGGTGAGTTGCAGACGGTAGGTGGCAGTCGGAATGACAGGAGGCATTTAGGATTGCTCGAGGCGCCAGGTCACCGCCCACGGCGGAATGATCCGGTTCCAATCGTCGCCCCACAGAATCGTTCCAACGCCTGCGCCATCGGCGCCGGCCTCCAGCTCGCTGTTGGTCAGATTTGCCGTGAGCCGCAACGTCGATCCATCGCCGAGCCGCCACGTTGCGGTCAGCATCCCATCATCGGCAACCGCCGCTGTGTCGAACCGTGCACCCGCGAGCCGCGGCACGATCATGTTGCGGCGAATCTGCAGCAGCCGCGACACCAGCGCCAGCCGCTGCGCCCCAGCGCCGCCGTCGCGCTCGCGCCAATCGAGCACGGCGCTCTTGAACGCGTCCTCGCTCAGCGGATCGGGGACGTCATCGCCATACTTCTCGTAGGCGCCGGCGAACTCCTTGCGGCGGCCGGCACGGACCGCTTCGGCGAGTTCGCCGTGGAAATCGCAGAAGAACGGGAATGGTGCCTGCGATCCCCATTCCTCACCCATGAACAGCATCGGCACCATCGGTGCCAGCAGCGTGATCGCCAGCGCCGCTTCGATCGCTTCGGGCTTGGCGAGGCTCTCCAGCCGATCGCCGAGCGCGCGATTGCCGATCTGGTCGTGGTTCTGCAGGAAGTTGACGAAGGCCAGCGGCGGCAATTTGCCGCTCGGCTCACCGCGCGGCGTGCCGCCGCGATGCGCTGAAGGTTCGCCCTGATACGCAAAGCCGGAGCCGAGCGCGCGGCACAGATGACCGAGCGGCGCATCGGCATAATCGGAGTAGTAGCCCTGGCGCTCGCCGCTCAGCGCGACATGCCAGGCGTGGTGATAATCGTCGTTCCACTGCGCCCGATACTGCCCGCGCGGTGGATCGGTGACCGGATCGAGCACCGCGGCGATATTGTCATCGTTCTCCAGCACCAGATGGATGTGCCGGCCAGTCTCGGCCGCGAGCTTGCCGGCCTCGCGGGACAATTCGTGCAGCATCGGGATCTCGCCCTGATCCGGGATCGCATGCACGGCGTCGAGCCGTAGCCCGTCGAACCGATAGTCGCGCAGCCAGTGCAGCGCGTTCTCGATCGCGAATGCGCGGACTTCGGAAGCGTAGTAATTGATCGCGTTGCCCCAGGGCGTGTGCGAGTCCGAGAAAAAGCCCGGGGCATAGCCGCCGAGGTAATTCCCTTCCGGTCCGAAGTGATTGTAGACGACGTCGAGAAACACCATCAGGCCGCGCAGATGCGCTTCGTCGATCAGCGCCTTGAGATCCTCCGGGCGACCGTAGGCGCTGTCCGGCGCGTACCACAGCACGCCGTCGTAGCCCCAATTGCGCCGGCCCGGGAAATCCGCCAGCGGCATCAATTCCAGCGCGGTGATTCCGGTCGCGACCAGATGATCGAGCTTGTCGATCATGGCGCGGAAGCTGCCCTCCGGCGTGAAGGTGCCGACATGGGTCTCCAGCAGCACGGTCTCGGCCCACGGCCTGCCGCGCCAATCCGCGGCGCGCCAGGCGTAGGCGCCGTGGTCGATCACTTCGCTGGGCCCGGCGATATCCTCGGGCTGAAACAGTGAGCCGGGATCAGGGACCTCGAGATCGCTGTCGAGGCGGAAGCGATAGCGCGCGCCGGCGCCGATTCCGGCAATCTCGGTTTTGTGCCAGCCGTTGTCGTCGCGCTGCATCGGATGCGTCGCGCCGTCCAGCATCACTTCCACTTCTTTCGCGTTGGGCGCCCACAGCCGAAATTCGGCGCCGTTCGCAGTGAGACGCGGACCGAAGCTGCGTCCGGTCATGCGATCGTCCCGGCGAAGGCCAGCACCGAGCGGGGCGGCGCCGCACTCGCACTGCCGCACTTCAGCGGCGCGACCTGCACGGTGTCCTTGGTGGTGTCGAACAGCTGGTGCCAGACCGGATAGTCGCTTGTCTTCGGCAGGTGGAAATCGATCGCCTCGACGCCGGAGTTCAGCACGATGAAAATCGCATCGCCGCCAAGCTCGCTCGGGCTCAGCATGTAGGCCAGGAAGCGGCCGTCGGGAAACGCCCAGTCCTGCTCGGTCATCTCGGCGGCCGACGGCGTCAGCCACAACACGCCGTACGAGCCGTCCGCGCGGCGACCGTCGAGCCAGCGCCGCGAGCGCAATTGCGGGAAGCGGCGGCGGATGTCGGTCATCAGTCCGACGAACTCCACCATGTCGTCTTCGGTGTTGGCGCCGTCCCAGCCGACCCAGCCGATTTCGTTGTCCTGGCAATAGGCGTTGTTGTTGCCGGACTGCGAATTGCCGACCTCGTCGCCGGCGAGCAGCAGCGGTACGCCCTGCGCCAGGAACAGACAGGCGAGCTGGTTCTTGCGGAGCTGGCGACGCATCCCGAGAATCTTCGGATCGTCGGTCGGACCTTCGACACCGCAGTTGTTGCTGTGATTGTCGTTGGAGCCGTCGCGATTGTCCTCGCCGTTGGCGATGTTGTGCTTGTGCTCGTAGCTGAACAGGTCGGCGAGCGTGAAACCGTCGTGCACCGTCACGTGGTTGATGCTGGCGCGCGGCATCCGGCCATCGTGATTGAACATGTCGGACGAGCCGGTCATCCGCCGCGAGACTTCGCCGATCAGGCTGCCTTCGCCGCTCCAGTAGCGCCGCATCACGCTGCGATAGCGGTCGTTCCACTCCGACCATTGCGACGGAAACGCCCCGACCTGATAACCGCCCATGCCGAGATCCCATGGCTCGGCGACCAGCTTGACGCCTGCCAGGATCGGATCCTGGCGGATCGCGGTGAAGAAGCCGGAGTTGCGATCGAAGCCGTTCGGGCCGCGCGCCAGCGTGGTGGCGAGATCAAACCGGAAGCCGTCGACGTGGCAAACTTCGACCCAGTAGCGCAGGCTGTCCATCACCATCTGCAGCACCCGCGGATGGGTCAGGTTCATCGAATTGCCGCAGCCGGTGAAGTCGTCGTAGTAACGCGGATTGTCCGGCTTCAGCCAGTAGTATGAGGCATTGTCGATGCCGCGAAACGACAGCGTCGGGCCGAGATGATTGCCCTCGGCGGTGTGGTTATAGACGACGTCGAGCAGCACCTCGATCCCGGCATCGTGCAACCGCGCCACGGTGGTGCGGAACGAGTCCAGCGGATTGTCCTTGTCCGGCGCGTAGCGGACCTCGGGCGCGAAGAACGAGATCGTGTTGTAGCCCCAGTAATTCACCAGCTTCTTCTCGACCAGGATGCGGTCATCGACAAAGCCGTGAACTGGCAAAAGTTCAATTGTGGTGACGCCCAGCCGCTTGAAATGCGCGATCATCGACGGGCAGGCGAGGCCGCCGAATGTGCCGCGCAGCCCGGGCGGCACATCTTCGCGCTGCTGGGTCAGGCCTTTGACGTGAGCCTCGTACACGATGGTGTCTTCCCAGCGCACGCCGGGCCGGGTCTCGCGCCGGCCGCTGCCGACGGTCTCGTCGACCACCACCGCCTTCGGCATGCCGCGCGCGTTGTCGCGGCGGTCGAACGACAGGTCTTCGCGGGGCGAGCCGGTGCGATAGGCGAAGTGCGCCTCGCTCCACACCAGCCGGCCGTTCAGCCGCTTGGCGTAAGGGTCGAGCAGCAGCTTATGGGCGTTGAAGCGGTGGCCGCGATCGGGATCGTAGGGACCATGCACCCGATAGCCGTAGAGCTGGCCGGGCGAGACGTCGTTGAGGTAGCCGTGCCAGACGTCCTCGGTGCGTTCCGGCAGTTCGATCCGTTCCAGTTCGCGGCGGCCCTGGGCATCGAACAGGCAGAGCTCAACCTTGTGGGCATTGGCGGAGAACAGCGCGAAGTTCGTGCCGCGCCCGTCCCAGGTCGCTCCGAGACGGGAGTCGGTTCCGGCGGTGAGGCGCATAGCGAGTGTCCCGATCACGAAGTTCGCATAGCCTGCGACTGTCTTTGTTAGCGAACTTCGAAATCGAAGAACACTAGTAAATCTGCCATTCTGACGTGGCTTTGTGCAAAACGATGCCCGATCGCGCGGGCATCGCCAAACCGTCACACTTGCGCGTGCGGGATTTCACGAGACGGATACTCGCCAATCGTTGCCGGACCGCGCGCGAGCTTGGCGCCGCGCGCGGCACAGGCGTCAATCCTCCGGCGTCAAGAAGATCGCGGCCAGCGGCGGGATCGTCAGGCTGAGCTCCGGCACCAGACCTTCGAGGGTGCGGACCTCGCCGCCATTGCCGACATTGCTGCCGCCGTAGCCGGCCGCATCCGAATTGAACACCTCGCGCCAGCGACCGGGGAACGGCACGCGCACGCGATAGTCCTGGTAGACGTTGGGCGAGAAGTTGACGATCACCAGGCAGCGGGAGCGGGTATCGTTGCCCTTGCGCATCCAGGCGAACACGTTGCGATTGGCGTCTTCGGTGATCAGCCATTCGAAGCCGAACGGATCGCAATCGAGCTGATGCAGCGCCGGCAGCGACCGGTACAGCTGGTTGAGGTCACGCAGCAGCGCCTGGATGCCGGCGTATTTCGGGTATTCGAGCAGGTGCCAGTCGAGCGAGCGATCGTGGCTCCATTCGCGCTCCTGGCCGAACTCGCTGCCCATGAACAGCAGTTTCTTGCCGGGATGGCCGAACATAAAGGCGTAATACGCGCGCAAGTTTGCAAAGCGCTGCCACTCGTCGCCCGGCATCCGGCCAAGGATCGAGCGTTTGCCGTGGACCACCTCGTCGTGCGACAGCGGCAGAATGAAATTCTCCGAGAAGGCGTAATGCAAGCCGAACAGGATCTGGCCGTGGTGATATTTGCGGTGGATCGGATCCTTGCTGATGTAGTTCAGCGTGTCGTGCATCCACCCCATGTTCCACTTGTAGCCGAAGCCAAGCCCGCCGAATTCCACCGGGCGTGACACCTGCGGCCAGGCGGTGGATTCTTCCGCGGCGGTGGTGGCGTGCGGGAAATTGGCGAACACCTGGCTGTTGAAGCGGCGAATGAAATCGATCGCCTCGATATTCTCGCGGCCACCAAACTTATTCGGGATCCAGCCGCCGGCGGGGCGGCTGTAATCGAGATACAGCATCGACGCCACGGCATCGACGCGGAGGCCGTCGATCCCGTAACGCTCCAGCCAGAACAGCGCGTTGGCGGTGAGGAAATTGACGACTTCGGTGCGGCCGTAATTGTAGATCAGCGTGCCCCAATCGAGATGCCGCCCCTGCATCGGGTTGGCATGCTCGTACAGCGCGGTGCCGTCGAAATTGCCGAGGCCGTGCGGATCGTCCGGGAAATGGCCCGGTACCCAGTCGAGGATCACGCCGATGCCGGCGGCATGGCAGGCGTCGACCAGCGCGCAGAAATCTTCCGGCGAGCCAAACCGCGAGGTGGGGGCATAGAGACCGGTGGGCTGATAGCCCCACGAGCCATCGAACGGATGCTCGCTGACGGGGAGGAATTCGACGTGGGTGAAGCCCATGTCGCGAACGTAGGCCGGGAGCTGCTCGGCGAGCTCGCGGTAGGTCAGCCACTGATCGCCGTCCTTGCGGCGCCACGAGCCAAGATGCACCTCGTAGATCGACATCGGCGCCGACAGCGCGTTGATGTTCTCCGGGGCCGGCCGCGGCTTCGGCAGCTGGGTGGCATCGACCACGATCGAAGCGGTCTTCGGCCGTATCTCGGCGGCGAAGGCGAGGGGATCGGACTTCTGCGGCAGCTGCTCCCCATGCGGGCCGGAGAGGTCGAATTTGTAGTGATCGCCGGCGCAGGCGCCGGGGATGAACAGCTCCCAATAGCCGTTGCCGCGCACCCGCATCTGGTGGCGTAGCGGATTCCAATAGTTGAAGTCGCCGACCACGCTGACGCGGCGCGCATTCGGCGCCAGCACCACGAAGCCGACGCCGGCGACGCCTTCCAGCTCCATCGGATGGGCACCGAGCTTGTCGTACAGCCGCTGGTCGGTGCCTTCACCGAGCAGGTAAAGATCGAAGTCGGTCAGGATCGGCGGGAAGCGGTAGGGGTCCTGCAGCTCGATCGTCGCGTCGCCGAACCGGGCGCGCAACGTGTAGCGCGGCGAGCCGCCGGGCAGCTTGCCGGTGAACAGTCCGGCCGGATGCGCCTGCTCGAGCGGGGCGGATTCGCCGTTGTCGCCGACAACGTCCACCGCCGCCGCATCGGGCAACAGCACGCGCACCACGGTGCCGCCATCCTCCGGGTGTGCGCCGAGATAGCGAAACGGATCGGCGTGACGGCCTTCGAGAACTGCGTAGGCTTCGTCGCTCAGTTGCACGGTCATGGAAGCTCCTCGGGAGGCGGCGACAGGATGCGCAGGAGGCCGGCAAGCGGCACACGCACCCAGTCGGGACGATGTGCGATCTCGTAGTCGATCTCGTACAGCGCCTTTTCAATCAGGAAGAAGTCGAGCACGCGGTCCGCGGCTGCGGTATCCGCCGGCCACACCGGGCTGTCGCCCATGGTTCGGCGATAGCCATCGAGGAATGCCGCGGTGGCGCGAATCCGCCATAGATCCAGGGCCTCGGTGAGCCGGCCGGACTCTTCGGATGCGGCCTTCAGCGCGCGATCGAGCGCCGCGGTGGTCGAATAGTCGATCGAGCGCACCAGGCCGGCGACGTCGCGCGCGGCCGGCGCCTTGGCGCGGCGCTCGGCCATGGTCCGGCGCGGCTCGCCTTCGAAGTCGATGATGTAGATGTCGTCCTTGACGATCAGCATCTGACCCAGATGGAAGTCACCGTGATGGCGGATGTTGAGCCCGCCGTCGTCGCCAAGCAAGCCATGGATACGCGACATCAGCGTTTCGCGAGCTGCCAGCAGTTCATCGACCAGCGGCCGATCGGTATCTTTCAGCGTGTCCCGACGCCGGCGGAGTTCATCGAGCACGCGCTCGGCGGACGCCGCCACGGTCTCGGCCCAGCCGCGCGAGGCTTCGGCGCTGATCGGCTCCGGTGCGAAGTCGGCCACTTCCGGATGGCTGGCGAGCGCGATGTGCATCTCCGCCACCCGCTGGCCGGTCCGCTCCATGAAGTGCAGATAGGGCGTGAGCTGATCGCCCTCGGCCTTCTCTTCGCTTCTGACCAGCACCCGCTGCTCGTCGATGTAGCGATCGAGATAAGCGGAGGTGACGGTCCAACCGTCGCCCTGATTGCGGGCGAATTCGTGCACCACCGCCACCGCGCTGGTCTTGTCGCCTTCGATCAGCTCGACGCTGCCGAGCAACGCGGGAGTGTTGGTATAGCCGGCGACTTCAGTGAGGAAACGCCCCATCTCCAGCTCCGGATTGATGCCGGTCTGCAGGCGCCGATACAGCTTGACCACGTAATCACCGTCGACCAGCGCAGTCGAATTCGACTGCTCCGTCTCCACGGCACGGATGTTCTGGAACGGCCCGGCCGGCCGCTCTGCCAGCTTGGAGCCGGGCCGGAATTCCAGCCGGTCGCCGTTGTCGCCGGTCACGGTGAGGGAGGCGCGGACGTTCTCCAGCAGGAGAGCGATGAACGACGGATCGGCCGCGACATCGAGCAGGGTGCCCTCGCGGGCGCCCTGACGGACCGCGGCGTAGGCCCGCGGATTGTAGCGCTCGCGGTCGAACCGCACCCAGTCGATCTGCATCGGCAACAGATAGCGCGAGGTGGTGCCGCGTTGCGTCGCCTCGAAGAAGGCGAGCCACGGCCGGTTGTCGCCGTCATTGGCGAACGGGATCGCCGAAGTGAGCCGCGGATGGATCGCGCGCGGATTGCGCTCCGGAAACCAGCGGGTGCGGGACAGGAAGGTCGGCAGCACTTCGTGCTCGAACATCGAGCGGGTGCGGCCGAGCGTCATCCAGGTCGAGCCGAGCGGCACCACCAGCGTCACGAATTCCGGCACGGCCGACACCGGCGCGACGTGCGGCGCGGTGCCGGGCTCCTGCAGCTTGAACCAATAGAAACCGAACGGCGCCAGCGTGATCATGTAGGGCAGTTCGCCGATCGGCGGGAATTTAGTGCGGCCGAGCATTTCCTGCGGCACGCGCTCCTTCCACGGCGACAGATCGAGCTCGGTCGCCTGCGCGGCGCGCGACAGGTTGGCGACGCAGAGAATGACTTCGTCCTCGTACTGCCGGACATAGGCCAGCACCGCGCGGTTGCTCGGGCGGATGAACGTCATGCTGCCGCGGCCGAAGGCCAGCGTCGACTTGCGCACCGCGATCAGCCGCTTCATCGCGCTGAGCAGCGACGACAGGCTGCGCTGTTGCGCTTCGACGTTGACCGAGGCGTAGCCGTACACCGGGTCCATGATCGGCGGCGCATACAGCCGCGCCGGATCGGCGCGCGAGAAGCCGCCGTTGCGGTCGGGCGACCACTGCATCGGGGTGCGCACGCCGTTGCGGTCGCCGAGATAGATGTTGTCGCCCATCCCGATCTCGTCGCCGTAATAGATGATCGGCGTGCCGGGGAACGACAGCAGCAGCGAGTTCATCAGCTCGATCTTGCGGCGGTCATTGTCCATCAGCGGCGCGAGGCGGCGGCGAATGCCGACATTGATCCGCGCCCGCGGATCGGCCGCATAGGTCTTCCAGAGATAGTCGCGCTCGACGTCGGTGACCATTTCGAGCGTCAGCTCGTCGTGGTTGCGCAGGAACATCGCCCACTGACAGTTCGCCGGAATCTCCGGCGTCTGTCGCATGATGTCGGTGATCGGGAAGCGGTCTTCCTGCGCGATCGCCATGTAGATCCGCGGCATCAGCGGGAAGTGGTAGGCCATGTGGCATTCGTCGCTGTCGCCGAAATACTGCTGGACGTCCTCCGGCCACTGATTGGCTTCGGCAAGCAGCAGCTTGCCCTTGGCATAAGCGTCGAGCTCTGCGCGCAGCTGCTTGATGACCGCGTGGGTCTCGGGAAGATTCTCGTTATTGGTGCCGTCGCGTTCGCACAGATACGGAATCGCGTCGAGCCGGAATCCGTCGACGCCGGTGTCGAGCCAGCGCTTCATCACCTTGACGACGGCGCCGACCACGCGCGGATTGTCGAAGTTCAGATCCGGCTGGTGCGAGAAGAACCGGTGCCAATAATACTGGCCGGCTTCCGGATCCCAGGTCCAGTTCGACTTCTCGGTGTCGGTGAAGATGATCCGGGTGCCGAGATATTTCTGGTCGGTGTCGCTCCAGACGTACCAGTCGCGCGCGCTGGAATTCTTCGGGCTGCGCCGGGCCCGCTTGAACCAGGCATGCTGGTCCGAGGTGTGGTTGATGACCAGCTCGGTGATCACGCGCAGATTGCGCTTCTTGGCTTCGACGATGAAGCGGCGGAAATCCTTCATCGTGCCGAAGTCGGGATTGATCGAACCGTAGTCGGCGATGTCGTAGCCGTCGTCGCGCTGCGGCGACGGATAGAACGGCAGCAGCCACAGCGTGTTGACGCCGAGCTCCTGAAGATAATCGAGCTTTTCGGTCAGGCCGGCGAAGTCGCCGATGCCGTCATTGTTGCTGTCGGCGAACGCCTTGACGTGCAACTGATAGATGATGGCGTCTTTGTACCAGAGCTCGTCCGAGGTTTCCGCGTCAGATCCGTCGATCGTCGTGATCGGTGTCATTTCATTCATGGCTTCCGCACTCACGCCAGGCAGCGGAACAGCAGCGCCGGGTCCCGATGTGGATCCATCCGCAGGTTGATCCCGCCCCAATCGAGCGCGTGGCGTTCTCCCGTCACCAGGTTCTCGACCGCAGCGACCGGCCGGCGTTCGCCGGCGACCTCGATCTGAACGTCGCCGAGGGGCAGCCAGAATTCATGGTAGTCGCTGCTGAGCGCGATCGCGACCGCGACCGCATTGGTGCCGTCAACCGAGGTTTTGACGAAGCCGGTCACATTCGGGTCCTGCACGTCGAGGAAGCGGAGATTGCTGGTCTGCTGCAGTGCCGGATTGACGCTGCGGATGCGGTTGATGTCGCGAATGTAGGGCTTGATGTTGCCCGGCTTGTCCCAGTCGCGCACCTTGATCTCGTATTTTTCGGAATCGAGATACTCCTCCTTGCCGGGGATCGGTTCGTGCTCCAGCAGTTCGAAGCCGTTGTAGATGCCATAGGTCGATGACAACGTTGCGGCGAGAACGAGGCGCGACTTGAACATCCACTGCTCGCCACCCTGCAGATGGAAGGGCAGGATGTCGGGCGTGTTGGTGAAGAAGTTCGGCCGATAGAAGTCGCGCTCCGGATAGTCGGTGAGTTCGCGCAAATATTGCTCGATCTCCCATTTCTGAGTGCGCCAGGTGAAGTAAGTGTAGGACTGCGTGAAGCCGAGCTTGGCCAGTCCTTTCATCAGCTTCGGCCGGGTGAAGGCTTCGGCCAGGAAGATGACGTCGGGGTGACGAAGCTGCACCTCGCGGATCAGCCATTCCCAGAACCGCAGCGGCTTGGTGTGGGGATTGTCGACCCGGAAGATCTTCACGCCGTGATTGGCCCAGAACAGGATCATGTCGCGGAGCGCATTCCACAGCGAGCCGGCGTCTTCGCAGGAGAAATCCGGGTTGACGATGTCCTCGTATTTCTTCGGCGGATTCTCGGCGTATTTCATCGAGCCGTCCGGCCGGCGCTTGAACCAGTCCGGATGCTGCTTCAGCCACGGATGATCCGGCGAACACTGCACGGCGATGTCGAGTGCGACTTCGATGCCGACCACCTCGCAGGCGTCGACGAAGGCGCGGAAGTCCGCCAGCGTGCCGAGCTCCGGATGCACCGCATCGTGTCCGCCTTCCTCGGCGCCGATCGCATACGGGCTGCCGGGATCACCAGGCTCGGCCTTCAGCGCGTTGTTGCGGCCCTTGCGGTTGGTGTGGCCGATCGGATGGATCGGGGTGAAGTACACCACATCGAAGCCCATCGCGGCGACGTCGGGCAGCCGCGCGATGCAATCGCGGAAGGTGCCATGGCGGCCAGGCTCGGTGCTCTGGCTGCGCGGCACCATCTCGTACCACGCGCCGTAGCGGGCGCGCGGCCGGTCGATCATCAGCGGCAGCGGTTCGGTGCGGGTGAGGTCGTGCCGCGCCTGGCTGCTGGCCATGGCGTCGCGCAGGTCCGGCGACAGCAGCGGCGTGATATCGCCGGTCCGTAGATATTCCTCGCAGCGCTGCTGGATCAGCCGCAACACGTCAGGATCGTCGGTCTGCGCTTTGGTGAGCAGCCCTGCGCCCTCGAGGGCGTCGAGCGACAGTTCCTGGCCGGCTTTCAGCTTGAGTTCGGCACCATGTCGCCAGGTCGCAAACTCGTCGGTCCAGGCTTCGATCGCATAAACGTGACGGCCGATCTGCTGCGGCGTGAACGTCGCAGACCAGCGGTCATTGACGGCGTGCACCATCGGCTCCCGCTGCCAGGTGCTGTCCTGCTCACGCCGCCAGACCAAAGCCGCGGCAATGACTTCGTGGCCGTCGCGGTAGATGTCGGCCCACACCTCGATCGGCTCGCCGACAATGCGTTTCACCGGGAATCGTCCGCCGTCGATCAGCGGATAGATGTCTTCGATGTGAAAGGCGCCGCGAGTGGCGGCGGTTTGAAGCGCTTGTGTCGACTTGTTCACAATAGCCCACGATCGATTGAGTAAGGTGATGCCCACGATCTAGGACGCACGTCCCATAGTGAACCGGGCGGTTCTCGATTACAAAGCTTCCAGGACGCGCTGGTTCCAATGGAACTCACCCTACGCAATCGCGTTCGATATGACTATCCTGTCGGCGGACAGGCGGATTCGCGGCGCACCCCGCGCGGCGTGTAGACAGCGTGCCTTATGGATTTATTCACCAAAGCTGCTGAGCTGGGCATCCAGACCGAATTTTATGACGGTCAGGGCCGCCGCCACGTCACGCCGCCAGAAGCCCTGGGGCTGATCATCGACGCGATCCCGGAGGCGGCGGAGCGGCGATTGCTCGATCGGATCGTGGTGATCCGGCAGGGCGAGCAGAACCGTTCCGAGCTGGGGGCGGGCGCAGCCCTCCCGGTGCGCTGGGTGATCACGGCCGCGGCGGCGACGCTGGCCGAAGGCACCGCCGAAGATCGATCCATTGCATGGCCGCAAGATCTGCCGAGCGGCAGCTATCGGGTGCGGCTGACGGACGCATCAGGCCACGCCGAAGAGGTGCCGCTTTTGGTCGCGCCGCCGCATGCGTTCGGCGGCGCCTTCGATCGCTCCTGGCTGGTCGCCGTGCAGCTCTACAGCCTGCGATCGGCACGCAACTGGGGTATCGGTGACTTCACAGATCTGGCCAACCTGATCGAACTCGCCGCCAGCCTCGGCGCCGGCGGCATCGGCCTCAATCCGCTGCATGCGTTGTTCGACGATCGGCCCGGCGATTGCAGCCCGTATTCGCCGAACAGCCGGCTGTTTCTCAATCCGCTCTATGTCGACGTCGAAAGCCTGCCGGAGTTTTCCGGAAACGATCGGCCGGTCGATGCCCAGACGCTGGCGTCGCTGCGCGATGGCGAACTGATCGACTACGCTGCGGTGGCGGCGGTGAAGTGGCGCGGGCTGCGCGCCGCTTACGAGACGTTCCGCACCTCGGCGTCGGCCGCTCGGCGTGACGCGTTCGAGGCGTTTCGCCGCGAGCGCGCGCCCCTGCTGACGCGGTTCGCGTGTTTCGAAGTGCTCCGGCACAAATTCGGCCACCCGTGGTGGGAATGGCCGGAGGAGTGGCGACAGCCGGATGATACGCGCTGCGCGCAGTTGCGCGCCGGGACAGACGGCCCGGAGGTCGAATTCTTCGAATTCGCGCAGTGGTGCGCCGACGATCAGTTGCGCGGTTGCCGCGATCTCGCGGCCGCCCGCGGCATGAACGTCGGTCTTTATCTCGACGTCGCGGTCGGCGTGCAGAGCGACGGCTTCGATGCCTGGAATGAACCGGCCGCGATCTCGCGGCTGCTGTCGGTCGGCGCGCCGCCCGATCCGCTCAACACCGCGGGCCAAAATTGGGGCCTTGCCGGGTTCAACGCGCCGGGGCTGGAGCTGACCGGCTTCGCGCCGTTCCGCGACATGCTGCGCGCCTCGATGCGCTACGCCGGCGCGATCCGGCTCGATCACGTGCTCGGGCTGAACCGGCTGTATCTGGTCCCGCACGGCTTTGCCGCGAATCAGGGCGTCTATGTCCGGATGCCGCTCGAGGCCCTGCTGGCGGTCACCGCGCAGGAAAGCGTCGCGCATCGCTGCGTGGTGATCGGCGAAGACCTCGGCACGGTGCCGGACGGCTTCCGCGACCGGTTGGCCGCGTGGGGGATCTGGTCGTATCGGGTGATGATGTTCGAGCGCGACTTCCACCAGGGCTGGTTCTTCGGGCTCGATCACTATCTGCCGAACGCACTGGTCACCTTCAACACCCACGACCTCGCGACCTATTCGGGGTGGCGTGCCTCGACCGACCTGCATCTGAAGCGTTCGATCGGGGTCGATCCCGGCGAGAGCGACGACAGCCGCCGCCATGCACTGGCGATGCTCGGCGATGCGCTCCGCAATCAGGGAATCGAGCACGACGATATCTACGCGGTGCTGACGTTCCTGGCGCGCACGCCGTCGCGCCTGTTGGCGATCGCGCTGGAAGATCTGCTCGGTGTGCTCGATCAGCCGAACGTGCCGGGCACGGTGTCGGAACATCCGAACTGGCGGCGGCGGCTGCCGAAGGCGATCGAAGACATCCCCGCCGTGATCAACCGCCAAGCGCTGCTCGCGGCGACCGCCGACCGCCGCACCGCGGGGTGACGTTTTGCCGAATCCGATCGAAGACTACGCGCTGATCGGCGACTGCGAGACCGCGGCGCTGGTCGGCCGCGACGGCTCAATCGACTGGCTGTGCTGGCCGTCGTTCGATTCCGAAGCCTGTTTTGCCGCGCTGCTCGGAACCGAGAATAACGGCCGTTGGCGGATCGCGCCTGCGGGCGAGGTCGTGCGCTGCAGCCGGCGCTATCGCGGCGACAGCCTGATCCTGGAAACCACGTTCGAAACCGCGACCGGCAGTATCACGCTAATCGACTTCATGCCGCCGCGTGGCTCGGCATCCGACGTCGTCCGACTGGTGCGCGGCGATCGCGGCCGGGTCAAGGTGGCGATGCAGCTGGTGATCCGGTTCGGCTACGGCGCGGCGATCCCATGGGTGCGACGCGGCGACGACGGCGCGGTGCTGGCAGTCGGCGGTCCCGACATGCTGGTGCTGCGGACGCCGGTGGCGACGCACGGCAAGGACATGACCACGGTCGCCGAATTCGAGGTCGGCGAGGGCGATCAGATCCCGTTCGTGATGACTTACGGTCCGTCGCATCTGCCGGTGCCGGACTCGATCGATCCGATCGCGGCGCTGAAGGACACCGAGGAGTTCTGGGCCGAATGGTCCGGTCGCTGCACCTATCAGGGCGATCATCGCGATCTGGTGATGCGGTCGCTGATCACCCTGAAGGCGCTGACCTTCGCGCCATCGGGCGGCATCGTTGCGGCGCCGACCACGTCGCTGCCGGAGCAGCTCGGCGGCTCGCGCAACTGGGACTACAGATTCTGCTGGCTGCGCGACGCGACCTTCACGCTGTTCGCGCTGATGAACAACGGCTACACCGAAGAGGCTGCGGCCTGGCACGACTGGCTGCTGCGCGCGGTGGCGGGTGATCCGGCCGGCATGCAGATCATGTACGGCATTTACGGCGAACGCCGGCTGCTGGAATGGCAGGCGGATTGGCTGGCTGGTTATCAGGGCGCCCAGCCGGTGCGGATCGGCAACGCCGCGCACGCGCAGCTGCAGCTCGACGTCTATGGCGAACTGATCGACGCCTTCCACCAATGGCGCAACGCCGACCTCGCGCTCGACGGCGAGTCCTGGGCGCTGGAATGCAAGGTGCTGCAGCATCTCGCCAAGATCTGGGACCAACCCGACAGCGGCATCTGGGAGCTGCGCGGACCGCGCCAGCATTACGTCTCCTCCAAGGTGATGACCTGGGTGGCGTTCGATCGCGGCATCAAGAGCGCGGAGAAGTTCGGCCTCAAGGCGCCGGTCGCCGAGTGGCGCGCCTTACGCGAGAGGATTCACGCCGACGTCTGTGCCAACGGCTTCGATCCCGAGCAGAATGCCTTCGTCGAGCATTACGGCGCCAAGGTGCTGGACGCTTCGGTGCTGCTGATCCCAGCGGTCGGCTTCCTGCCGCCGGCTGATCCAAGGGTGCTGGGCACGCTCGAGGCGATCGAGCGCCATCTGATGAGCGATGGCTACGTGATGCGTCACGATCCGCGCGCCAGCAAGGACCCGAGCGTGCCGGCAGAGGGCGCGTTCCTCGCCTGCAGCCTGTGGCTCGCCGATGCCTATGTGCTGGCCGGCCAGATCGATCGGGCGAAGGCGCTGTTCAATCGTGTCGCCGGCATCGCCAACGATCTCGGCCTGCTCGCCGAGGAATACGACACGGTCGAAAAGCGTCAGACCGGCAACTTCCCGCAGGCGCTGACCCACATTGCGCTGATCAACACCGCCAACAACTTATCTGCCGCTAAAGCCGCCACCGAGAAGCCGGCGGTGCAGCGCTCGAAGCAGACTTAGCCGGCCAGACGCGAATTGCGCTCCAGGATGAAGTCGATCGCGGCGGCGAAGCCGTCGTCGTCGTTGCGGCCGGTGACGTGCGCGGCCTGCTGCTTGATCTCGTCGGCAGCGTTGCCCATTGCGATCGACAGGCCGCTGACGCCGAACATCGGCAGGTCGTTCTGCATGTCGCCGAGCGTGGCGATCGCGGCCGTCGGGATGCCGAGCCGCTCGGCCATCGCCGCGACGAACGTTCCCTTGCTGCGGCCCGGCGGGGTGACGTCGAGATAGTAATCCTGCGATCGCACCGCCAGCGCGCGGTCGCCGAGCGCAGCCTGCAGCTCCGGCTCGCAGCGCTTGAGCAGTGCGAAGTCGGCGCTGACGCCGACGATCTTGCAGGCCTTGCCGGCGAACGACGTCAGGTCCGCCTCCATGGTCGGCGAAAACCGGATGGTGCGCTCCTCATGGGCGACGTATTTGCCGTCGTCGCGGCGGATGTACCAATTGTCGTTGGTGAACAGCCAGATGTCGATGCCGCTGCGCTCGAACAGCTCGATGCTGGTCGTCACCGCGCTGTCCGGGATCAGATGCTGTTCGAGCACGTCGAGCGTCGGTGTGACGATCGAGCTGCCGTTGAACGGACCGAGCGGCAGCGTGATGCCGAGCGGATCGCTGTACATTCGCATCCCGACCGGGGGCCGGCTCGAGGTGAGGGTGAAGCCGACACCGCTGGCTTCCAGCCGCGCCACCGCATCACGGGCACGATCGGTAAGCCGCTTGTCGGTGGTGACCAGGGTGCCATCGACGTCGGAGATTACGAGCTGGATGCGGGTCATGGATCGAACCTCAAAGTGGAGCCTTCGTCATTGCGAGGAGCGAAGCGACGAAGCAATCCAGAAATCGTGCACGGAGCTTCTGGATTGCTTCGCTTCGCTCGCAATGACGGTGAGCATCGAATTATTCGCGGATGGGCGTCGGAAGCTGACCGACGATGTCGTCGACGATCGCCTCAACGGGCTCGTCGATCGAGGCAATGATTGGGCGCTCGTCTGGGCCGGGGCGCTCCAGCGTGGCGAACTGGCTGTCGAGCAGGCCGGCCGGCATGAAGTGGTTCTTGCGCGCCGCCATCCGGCCGCCGATCAGCTCGCGGCTGCCGTCGAGAAACACGATCCGAATGTCGTTGCGGCCGTGCACCAGCACGTCGCGATACGCCCGCTTCAGCGCCGAGCAGCCGAACACGATCGAGCCACCGTCCGCGATGACGCGGTCGATCTCGGCAGCGATCGCCTTGAGCCAGGGCCAGCGATCGTCATCGCTGAGCGGCTGGCCGGCGCTCATCTTGGAGACGTTGCTTGCAGGGTGGTAGGCGTCGGCGTCTTCGTAGCGCCAGCCGAGGCGCTGGCCTAGCGCTTCGCCCACCGTGCTCTTGCCCGAGCCGGAGACGCCCATCACGATCAGCGCGCGCGGCTGCGGCTCGGAAGTCATCGGCTCAGCCGACACCGGCATTCTCCGGCAGCGCATCCTGAGTCACCAGCCACACCGTCTCGCCCCGCGAGCGGGCGCGGGCGGACGGCAGATCCTCGCCGGCGAATACGCGGGCAAGGATGCCCCGCTTGGCAGCGCCGTGTACCAGGAAAAGCATCTCGGCGCAGGAGGCGAGCGCCGGCAGCGTGAGGGTGACGCGCGGCACCAGCGGCTCGACCGGGGCCGTGTCGACACCCGCGACCCAGCGGTCCTGGATTGCGAGCTGCGGTCGCCCCGGAAACAGCGACGCGGTGTGACCGTCCGGCCCGACACCGCCGAGCACCAGATCGAACAGCGGCCGGCCAGGTGTGAGCTGGTCGCTGCCGTAGAACGCTTTCAGCTCGGCCTCGTAACGGAGGGCCGCCTCGTCCGGTGTGGCTGCATCGGTGGGAATGGCGTGAACGTGTGGTAGCGGCGCGCGGCCGTCCAGAAACGCGCGCTTGGCCGCGCGGATATTGCTGAGCGGGTCGCTCTCCGGCACGAAACGTTCGTCGCTGATGAACCAGTGCACGCGTTGCCACGGGATCCGGTTCTCGAACTCGCCGGCGAGCAGTTCGAACATCTTCTGCGGCCCGGAGCCGCCGGTCAGGCAGATCGCCGGACGCTCGTGGTTGAGGTCGATCCGGGCAATCAGCCGCTGCGCGGCGAGGCGGGCCTGCGCATCGGCGTCGGCCGCGACCACGAGGTGATGATCGGTGCCGCGCATCGGTTAGCCTGGCTTGCGCCAGTCGCGGCCGTCGCGGGCCAGCAGCTCGTCGGCGTCTTCGGGGCCGTCGCTGCCGGCGCGATAAATCTGCAGGCCGTGGGCGCCGGCGTTCTTCCAGGCATCGAGGAACGGCTGCACCACGCGCCATCCGGCTTCGACGCCATCGGCGCGCTGGAACAGGATGTTGTCGCCGATCATGCAGTCGTGCAGCAGCGTCTCGTAGCCGTTGCTCGGCGCCACTTTGAAGTAATCCTTGTAGCGGAACGTCATCTCGACGCCGTCGATGGCGATCACCGGGCCGGGCACTTTGGTGTTGAACTGCAGCGAGATGCCTTCGACCGGCTCGATCCCGATCACCAGGTAGTTCTGCGACAATTCCTGCACCGGCGTGCAGCGGAACATCGAGAACGGCGCTTCCTTGAATTTGATCGCGACCTCGGTGCGCTTGCCCGACAGTGCCTTGCCGGTGCGCAGATAGAACGGCACGCCGGCCCAGCGCCAGTTGTCGATCGACAGCTTCAGCGCCGCGAACGTCTCGGTGGTGCTGTCGGTCGCGACATCCTTGGCGCTGCGATAGTCCGGGATATCGGTATCGCCGATCCTGCCCGAGGTATATTGGCCGCGCACCGAATTGCGCAGCGCTTCCTGTTCGGTCTGGATCTGGATCGCCGCGAGCACGTCGGCCTTTGCGGAGCGAACCGCGTGGGCGTTGAAATGCGCCGGCGGCTCCATTGCCACCAGCGACAGCAGTTGAAACAGATGGTTCGGCACCATGTCGCGCAGCGCGCCGGTCTTGTCGTAGAAGCTGCCGCGATGGCCGACGCCAAGCTTTTCCTCGACCGTGATCTGGATGTGGTCGATGTGCTCCCGGTTCCAGATCGGCTCGAACATGCCGTTGGAGAACCGCAGCACCAGGATGTTCTGCACCGTCTCTTTGCCGAGATAGTGATCGATCCGGTACAGCTCGTGTTCGGAGATGATGCTGAGCAGATGATCGTTCAGCGCCTTGGCCGAGGCGAGGTCGGTGCCGAACGGCTTCTCCACCACCAGCCGGCGCCAGGCGCCGCTGGTTTCTTCGAGCAGTCCGGCGCGGCCGAGCTCGCTCGCGATCGGTGCGAACGCATCCGGCGGGGTGGCGAGATAGAACAGCCGGTTGCCGCCGGTGTTACGGTTGGCTTCGAGCTTCTCCAGTCGCTCACGCAACTTGTCGAATGATTGGGGCTCGCTGGGATCGGCGCTGACCGCGGTGACGCAGTAGAGCAGCTGATCGGCGACTTTGTCGTCGACCGGGCGGGTGGCGTATTTGCGCAGTCCCTGCATCAAGCTGTCGCGCAGACCGTCGCTGGACATCTCCTTGCGGGTGACGCCGACGACGCAGAACTTCTCGGGCAGCAGCTTGGCTTCGGCGAGATTGTACAGCGCCGGAATCACCAGCCGATGGGTGAGGTCGCCGGTGACGCCGAAGATGACGAACGCGCAGCCCTCGGGGACCTGGTTGCTGTTGGCTTGCGTGGTCACGCGCGCTCCGATTTCGGTTTCAGTTTCTGCTGCGGAGCCGCCTGCTGCGCCGGCTCGGGATGCTGCTGCGGCTCCTTGTGGCCGCCAAAACCAGCTCGCATCGCCGAGAGAATTTTCTCCGCGAACGTATGTTCCCGGCGCGAACGGAAGCGCGCGAACAGCGCGGCGGTGAGGACTTCAGCAGGCACCGCTTCTTCGATCGCGGCATTGATGGTCCAGCGGCCTTCGCCAGAATCCTCGACGAAGCCCGAGTAGTTGTCGAGCTGATCGTTCTTTGCGAGAGCCGTTGCTGTGAGGTCGAGCAGCCATGACGGGATCACGCTGCCGCGCCGCCAGACTTCGGCTATGTCGGCGATGTCGAGATCGAAGCGGTGAGCGTCGGGCAGGACGTCGCTGTTGGCATTCTTGAGGATGTCGAAGCCCTCGGCATAGGCCTGCATCAGACCGTATTCGATGCCGTTGTGGACCATCTTGACGAAGTGGCCGGCGCCGACGGGACCGGCGTGGAGATAGCCTTGCTCGACACGCGGATCGCGCTCTTCGCGGCCGGGCGTGCGCGGAATATCGCCGATCCCCGGCGCCAGCGTCGCGAAGATCGGATCGAGCCGGTCGACGACGGCTTTGTCGCCGCCGATCATCATGCAGTAGCCGCGTTCAAAGCCCCAGATGCCGCCGGAGGTGCCGACATCGACGTAATCGATGCTGGTCTCCTTCAGCGTCTTGGCGCGGCGGATATCGTCCTGCCAGAAGGTGTTGCCGCCATCGATGACGACGTCACCGGCGGCGAGTAGCTTGGCGAGCTGTTCGATGGTGGTCTCGGTAATGTGGCCCGCCGGAAGCATCACCCACACGGCGCGCGGCGCGTCGAGCTTGCGCACTAGCTCCTCGAGACCGCCGGCCCCGGTCGCGCCTTCGCGCGTCAGCGCTTCGACCGCTTGCGGGTCCCGGTCGTACACCACGGCATGATGGCCATCCTTCATCAGGCGCCGGACGATGTTTCCGCCCATCCGGCCGAGGCCGATCATGCCGATCTGCATGCGCAAGTCTCCGTGATTTCTTCTGGGCTGTGCTCGGTGGCGCAGTCCCATTGTCGGTTAGTTACTCCTCGATCTCTCCGTCATCGCGAGGAGCGAAGCGACGAAGCAATCCAGATGCCTCGCTCGGAGCCTGGATTGCTTCGCTTCGCTCGCAATGACGGCGAGATGTCGTCTCACTCCAGCGCTTGTTTGATCGCCGCGCCGAGCGACTTCAGCCCGGCGCCGAGATCGCCCTTGAGGTGAACCCGCAGGGCGCGGCGGCCGCGTTCGGTGAGAACGTCGAAATCGCCGCGCGCCTGCGCCGCTTTGATGATGCCGAAGCTGGCGGTCTGGCCCGGCACCGGCAGGTCGGCAGCATCGTCGGCGGTGATCTGCAGGAAGACGCCGCTGTCGGGGCCGCCCTTGTAGGCCTGCCCGGTCGAGTGCAGGAACCGCGGGCCGAATTCGGCACAGGTCGCCACCCGGCGCTGGTCGCGGACGCGCAGCCGGATGTCTTGCAGCGCGTCGATATGCGCGGCGTTGCGCTCGATATAGGCGAGCAGGGCGAAATAGTCGCCGGCATTGACGCGCGACAGATGCGCCTTCAGCCAGGACGCGACCGTGCCGTCGGCACCCGCCTTGCGCAGCGCCGCGGCGTTGGCGGCGTCGGTGTAGAGATCGGCTTCGGCGGTCGACAGGGCAGGGGTCTCCGCGGGCAGCGCACCGGACTTCTCGAACGCCGCAGTGAGTTCGCGGGTCTTGATCTTGGCGCTTTCGACGTCGGGTTGATCGAACGGGTTGATACCAAGCACGGCCCCCGCGACGGCGGTCGCCAGTTCGAAGCGGAAGAACTCCTGGCCGATCGCCTCGGTCGATTTCAGCACGATCCGCACCACCGGATGGCCGGCCGCTTCCAGCGCCGCGAGCTTCGACTCATGGGCCGCATCGGTCTCGGCTTCGGTGCGCAGATCGATGAACAGCCGGTCGTTGCCATAGGCCGACGGCTCGGCCAGCGGCTCGCCGTCGATCGGGATCAGACCCTTGCCTTCCTTGCCGGTCGACTCGGCGATCAGCTGCTCGGCCCAGGCGCCGAAATCCGAGATCGCCTTCGACGACGTGGTCGTCACCTTGTCGCGGCCTGCGAGCCCGGCGCAGCCCATCACCAGACCGAGCTGCACCGCAGGGTTCTGCTGCGGCGGCACGTCGGTGCCGCAGGAGCGGACCATCGCCAGCGTGGTGTCGAGCAGCTTGGCAAGGTCGAGGCCCGCGGCCGCAGCCGGCACTAGGCCGAACGGGGACAGCACCGAGTAGCGTCCGCCGATGGTCGGATCGCCGTGGAAGATCTTGGCGAACTTCTGCTCAGTCGCGACCTTCTCCATCGACGAGCCGGGGTCGGTGACGGCGACGAAGTGGCGACCGACCTGATCGGCGCCGATCGCTTCGGTGACACGTGCGAAGAAGTAAGCCTTCATCACGTTCGGCTCGGTGGTGCCGCCGGACTTCGACGACACGATGAACAGCGTCGAGTCGAGCTTGACGCTGGCTTCGAGCGCGCGGACCTGCGCCGGATCGGTCGAGTCCAGCACGTGCAGCTTCGGGAAACCGTCCTGCCGCGGGAAGGTCTCGGCGATCACTTCGGGGCCGAGGCTGGAGCCGCCCATGCCGAGCACCACCGCATCTGTGAAGCCCTGGCTCTTCACCCATTTGGCGAAGTCCTGATATTCGGTGAGCTTGGTCTTGGCGACCGACGGCGCATGCAGCCAGCCGAGCCACTTGGCTTCGTCGTGATCGGTCCACACGGCTTCATCACGCGCCCAGATCTTGCGGATCTTGCCGGCGCTGCGCCACGCTTCGGTCTGCTGCTTGACGCTGTTGCCGAGTTCGCCGGGCAGCGACAGCGTCTGCTTGCCGACGCGGCCGGCCAGCACGGTCTCGCGCTTGAACGCCACCGCGCCGAGCAGCTTGTCGAACGCATCGGCAAACAGCTGCACGCCTTCGGTGACCAGCTTGTCGGTGATCGCATCGAGCGACACGCCGGCACTGGCGAGGCCCTTGATCACCGCGCGGGCGTCGTCGATGTCCTTCTCCAGGCTGTCCTTCGGCTTGCCGTGATCGCGGAAGGCGTCGAGCGTTGCCGGCGGGACGGTGTTGACGGTGTCCGGGCCGATCAGCTCTTCGATATACAGCACATCGCTGTAGGCCTTGTTCTTGGTGCCGGTGGAGGCCCACAGCAGCCGTTGCGGCTTGGCTCCGCAGGCTTCGAGCTTCGCCCAGCGGTCGCCGCTGAACAGCCGCTTGTAGTCCTGGTAAGCGAGCTTGGCGTTGGCGATCGCCACCTGGCCCTTCAGCTCTTCCAGCCGCTCCTTTTCGGACGGATCGTTCGCCTTGGCGATCTTGTCGTCGAGCGCGGCATCGACCGCGCTGTCGATCCGGCTGATGAAGAAGCTGGCGACGCTGGCGACATGCGCCGGATCACCGCCGGAGGCGATCAGCGCTTCGAGGCCGGCGATGTACGCCTCGGCGACCTGGACATAGACCTTCTGCGAGAACAGCAGCGTGACGTTGACGCTGATGCCCTTGGAGACGAGCTGCTTGATGGCGGGCAGGCCTTCGCGGGTCGCCGGCACCTTGATCATCAGGTTTTCGCGACCGACCGCGCGCCACAGCCTTTCGGCTTCCGCCAGCGTGCCTTTGGTGTCGAGCGCCAGATAGGGCGAGACTTCGAGGCTGACGAAGCCGTCGCGGTGCTCGAGTTTGTCGTAAACCGGACGTAGCACGTTGGCGGCGTTCTGGATGTCTTCGACGGCGAGCGTCTCGTAGAGATCGCCGACCGAGCGGTCGCCCTTCTTCAGCGCCTCGCCGATCGCGCCGTCATATTCGTCGGTCGCACCGATCGCCTTTTCGAAGATCGAGGGATTGGATGTGACCCCTTTCACCCCGTCGGTCTCGATCAGTTTCTTCAGGTCGCCCTTGGCGATAAAGCCGCGGGCCAGGAAATCCAGCCAGATCGCCTGGCCGTGTTTTTCGAGCGCTTTGACGGGATTCATGGTGCCTTGTCTGCTGGTTCGGTGCGATGACGGCCTCGCTCGCATTTCCGTCCGGGGATCGAGGCTTGTCAACACGTCCTGACCGGCGCCTTGCACGCCGGCCGATTACCGCCCAATGCGAAGATGACGTCTGAACCGGCAAACGGTTCCCTGACGCCAATCTATCGCAGGGATGTGATGCCAGGATTACAGGCAAAACCAGGCGAAATTCGCTCTTCAGCGATCGAGATCGGCCTTGGCCAAATCCCACAGCAGCGCATACGTCCCAGCCGCAATCAGCTCCGCGCCGGCGGCGGCAATCGCGGCCTCGAACCGGCTGGCAAGCGCCGCCTGGACAGCCGCAGCGCTGGTGCCGTCGATCAGCACGAACCAGTCTGACGCGCCCGGGCTGGTGACGCCGGGCGGATCGGTCAGCGGCTTCGACAGCGTCGGATCATTTTCGAGCAGGTGCATCGAAATGATGCCGTCGAGCGGTAACGGATCGAGCTTGGCCGACAGCCCGGTGCGCAAGGCGTCCTCCCGGCCCGCGACAGGACGGATGCGGACGAGACCAAGCACCGCACCGCGGCCCTGGCCGCGGCTCAGCGTGATCCGTGCGACTCCCCGGATCATGTTCTTGAATTTGGCGATATTGCGTTTCGACCACTCGGTCTGATTGGCCAGCGCCGTTCGATACGCATCGCTGCTCAGCACGTCGAACCGCTCGGTCGAATACAGCCCGAGATATTTCGGCGCTGCTTCGAGCGCGACGTAGCGGCGCGCCTCGACGAAGCCCTCGATCGCGACTCGCTCGGCGATGTGTTCGCGGTCGTACCAGCGATTGAAATCGGCTTCGTCCTCCGGCGCGATGTCCATCGAGGTCAGCAGCATGCCTTGTCCGGCAATCGGCATCACATAGTCCCTTGAGTTGCTATTGGGCGAGCTTGCGCCGCTTGCCCGGCTTGACGGCGTCGCGCGGCTTCAACGTGGTCTGGTGGGGCGCGAGCAGACGGCCGTCCTCGGCGTGAAGCTCGAGCTTCTTGACCGGCCTGCCGTGCTCGACGTCGACAAGGACGGTCGCGATCTCGGTGGGATGGGCGTCGAATTCTTCGCTCCATTGCCGCAGCGCGACCAGCACCGGAAACACACCGCGGCCTTTCGGGGTGAGCACATATTCGTGATATGCGCTGCCGTCCGATGCTGGCGCCAGCTCCAGGATGCCGTGTTCGATCAGCGCGCGTAGCCGCACCGACAGAATGTTCTTGGCGAGGCCGAGTCGCGCCTGAAATTCGTTGAATCGCCGCACGCCGAACAGCGCCTCGCGAATGATCAGCAGCGACCACCAGTCGCCGATCGCGTCCAGCGCGCGCGCCACCGGGCAGGCGTCGTTCTCGAAGCTGGTTCGCTTCACCATGGTGAGACCGTCCCGATCACGCTGTTGTGTGGTTGCATTATAAAACTATCCGGCGTAAGTGCCAATCAGTTTAAACATGCAACCAGACGAGGCGAGCATGACTGAGCGGCAAGACGGCCTTGATCACCGGCGGCAACAGCGGCATCGGTCTTGCGACTGCCAAGCTGTTCGTGGCCGAAGGCGCACGCGTGACGATCACCGGCCGTGATCGGGCGAGGCTGGATGCGGCCGCGCACGAGCTCGGCGCGCAGGCGCTCGCGGTCGAGGCCGACGTCACCGACATCGCGGCGATCGAGAACGCGGTCGCCCGCGCGGCGGAGCGGTTCGGCAAGCTCGACATCGTGTTCGCGAATGCGGGTATCCCCGGCGCGACGCCGCTCGGCGGCACCTCGCTGGCGGCGTTCGAGCAGGTGATCCGCACCAATCTGACGGCGGTGTTCTTCACTGTGCAGGCTGCGCTGCCGTATCTGAACGACGGTGCCTCGATCATTCTCAACGGTTCGGTGATCTCGGTGCTCGGCAATCCGGGCTTTGCGGCCTACGCGGCGAGCAAGGCCGGGCTGCGCGGAATGGCGCGGGTGATGGCTTCCGAACTGTCGCCGCGCAACATCCGCGTCAACGTGGTGGCGCCGGGCGGCGCGCGGACACCGATCTGGAAGGACGCCGCGCCGACCGATCAGGCGATGGCGGTGCTCGAACAACGCATCGCGGCGGCGACGCCGCTCGGCCGGATCGCCGAGCCGGAGCATATCGCCAAGACCGTGCTGTTTCTCGCCTCCGACGATGCCGCCCACATCCAGAGCGCCGAGATTTTCGTCGACGGCGGTGCCACCGGATCGCCCGCGGGCGTGCCGGCGTTTCGCGGCTGACGCGCGACCTCAGCCGGCGATCTTGGCCGCGACGTCGGAGATTCCGGCGATCACCGCGTCGCGGATGCCGGGGTCGTAGAGCAGGTGGCCGGCGGCATCGATGGTGCGCAGCTCGGCCTCCGGCCATCGCGCCGCGAGGCGCTGCGCGGTGGACGGTGGGCACAAGAGATCGTAGCGGCCCTGCACGATCACGCCTGGAATGACGGCGAGCTTTGGTGCATCGCGCAGCAGCTGGTCCGGCTCCAGGAAACAATCATGGGCGAAGTAGTGCGCCTCCATGAACGGCGTCATCGGGAGCGGCCCGTTGCCTGTCAGCGCAGCGCGGTCGAGCCGGGTCCGCCGTGGCGAAATGGTCGAGAGAATGCCTTCGGTCTCTCCCCAGGCGCGCGCCGCGGGCGCATGCACGGCGGGATCGGGGTCGAGGATCCGGCGCCAATAGGCGCCGAGCGGATCGGCGCGCTCGGCTTCGGGAAGCATGCTCAGGAAGTCGTCATTGAGCGCCGGATAGAACCGCGGCAGCGTCGACAAAAACGCGGTTTCGAGCTCCGCGCGGGTGCCCAAAAACGTCGCGCGCAGCACCAGGCCGGTGACGCGCTCTGGATGCGTCTCGGCATAGGCCAGCGCCAGCGTGGCGCCCCACGAGCCGCCGACCACCAGCCAGCGTTCGAAGCCGTAGTGGCGGCGGATCGCCTCCATGTCGGCGATCAGATGCGGCAGCGTGTTGGCGTCGCGCCCGCCTTTGGGGCGGCTGCGGCCGGCGCCGCGCTGATCGAACAGCACGGCATGAAAGCGTTGCGGATCGAACAGCCGGCGATGATCGACCTGAGAGCCGCTGCCGGGGCCGCCGTGCAGATACACCGCGGGGATGCCGTCGGCGCGGCCGTTGCTTTCGACATAGAGTTCGTGGCCGTCGCCGACCGCGAGCATCTGCGAGGACAGCGGTGCGTCAGCGCCGGGGCGCTGGCTGGACGGAGCTTCAGCTTCCGGATCGAGCGGCATCCGAACCTGTTAGCGCGAAACCGCCCGGTTTGCGAGCACCGCACGGCGCAGCGCGCGAAGGGCAGGGCTGCGCCACGAGGGTTGCGGATCGGCGCCGTGATGGCCACCTGTCAGAGGTGTTCAATCGGGAGCCGGAATGCCGCGATATTTCTTCAACACCCGGATCGGCGAGGAACTGATTCCGGATCCGGAGGGCGAGGAGCTGCGCGACGCCGACCACGCCTGGGAAGTGGCGCGTGCCACCATCCGCGAAATCGTCAAGACCGAGAGCGCGCAGCTCGACCTGATCCGCGCCAGCCTCGAAGTCACCGACGAGGAGGGCGATGTGCTGCTCGAATTTCCCTTCAGCGAGGCGATGCTCGATCTGCCGGAGTCGCCGCGGAACAGGCATTGAGCGGCTGCTGAATTGGCGGTGGCGCGCCGGATCCTGCCACGCTATCACATCTGTCTCGCAACGGAGTGATCATGCAGGACATCTGGCGCCTTCCCGCGACTGAACTGGCCGATCTCGTCCGCAGCCGCCGCGTCTCGGCGCGCGAAGTGGCCGAGGCCGCGCTGCACCGGCTCGACGCCGTCAATCCTGCGATCAACGCGGTGGTCGATCACAAGGCAGAAGACGCGCTGGCGCAGGCCGATGCGGTCGATGCCGCGCTCGCCAAAGGCGAGGCGCCCGGCGTGCTCGCCGGTGTGCCGGTGACCGTGAAGGTCAATGTCGATCAGCAGGGCTTTGCCACCACCAATGGCGTGACGCTGCAGCGCGACTGGATCGCCAAGACCAACAATCCGGTGGTCGACAATCTGCGCAAGGCCGGGGCGGTGATCATCGGCCGCACCAACACGCCGGCGTTTTCTTATCGCTGGTTCACCTCCAACAAGCTGCACGGCGAGACGCTGAACCCGCGCGATTCCTCGATCACGCCGGGGGGCTCCTCCGGCGGCGCCGCTGCTGCGGTTGCAGCCGGGATCGGCGCGATCGCGCACGGCACCGACATCGCCGGCTCGGTACGCTATCCGGCCTATGCCTGCGGCGTGCACGGACTGCGCCCGACCATCGGCCGCGTCGCTGCTTACAACGCGTCGTCGCCCGAACGGCCGATCTGCCCGCAGATCAGCGCCGTCTCTGGTCCGTTGGCGCGGACGATCGCCGATGTGCGGCTTGGGCTGCAGGCGCTGGCGCAGCCAGACGCGCGCGATCCGTGGTGGGTTCCGGCGCCGCTCGAAGGCCCGCCGCGCGACAAACGCGCCGCGCTTTGCATCGCGCCGGACGATCTTGCGGTGGTGCCGGAAGTCCGCGAAGCGCTGAAAGATGCCGCGCGCCGGCTCGAAGCCGCCGGCTGGATCGTCGAGGAGATCGCTAACACGCCGCCGCTGCGCGAGGCTGCCGAGCTGCAGGCGCAGTTCTGGCTCGGCGACGGGTATCAGGCGATGCTGGATGCGGCCGAGCGCGAGGGCGACGAAGGCGCGCTGGCGTGTCTGCACGGCAATCGCGACAAGGCGATCGGCGACCTCGCCAGCTACTCGAAGCTGCTCACCCGTCGCGCCACGCTGACGCGCGACTGGCAGACCTTGTTCGAGACCTATGCGGTGCTGCTGATGCCGGTGTGCGGCGAACTGCCGTTCCCGCAGCGGCTCGATTTGAAGGACGAGGAGTCGTTCAAGCGGGTGTGGGCGGCGCAGATGCCGCAGGTCGGCTTGCCGTTCATGGGCCTGCCCGGCCTCACCGTGTCGACCGGGATGGTCGGCCGCGTGCCGGTCGGCGTGCAGGTGGTGTCGGGGCGCTATCGCGAGGATTTGTGCCTGCTCGCGGGTGAAGCGATCGAGGCCGGCGGCGCGCCGCCGTCGCCGATCGATCCGATGGCTTGAGACGGAAGCGAGGGGACAATGGCGTCGATCTATGATTTCACCGCCAAATCGCTGGCGGGCAAAGACGTCGCGCTGAAACAGTTCGAAGGACAGGTGCTGCTGATCGTCAACACCGCCAGCGCCTGCGGCTTCACTCCGCAATACAAGGGCCTTGAAGCGCTGCAGCAGAAATACGGCCCGCGCGGCTTTTCGGTGCTCGGCTTTCCCTGCAACCAGTTCGGCGCCCAGGAGCCCGGCGACGAAGCCCAGATTGCGCAGTTCTGCTCGACCAATTACGGCGTCAGCTTCCCGATGTTCGCCAAGATCGACGTCAATGGCGCAGGCGCGCATCCGCTGTACAAGTTTCTGAAGGACGAAAAGGGCGGCTTGCTCGGCTCGGCGATCAAATGGAATTTCACCAAGTTCCTGGTCGATCGGTCCGGGCGCGTGGTATCGCGGCATGCGCCGACCACCACGCCGGAGGCGCTTTCGAAAGAGATCGAGACCTTGCTATGACCGACACTCAGAACATTGAACTGCCCGATCGTCTGTCGATCGAGCCCTCCAGCCCTTACTACAACGCCGATCTGCTCGAGCTCGACGTCGGCGTCCGCTTCAAGGGGCAGGACAAGACCAACGTGATCGAATACTGCGTCAGCGAGGGCTGGATCCGCGTTGCCGCTGGCACTGCCAAGGATCGCTTCGGCAATCAGCTCGCCATCAAGGTCCACGGCCCGGTCGAGCCGTATATCCGCCCGCGCAGCTGAGCTTCGCGTCCCGGCTGGCGCTCCGCGTTCGGCCGGCCTTTTCTCGCCATCTCGCAGCAATGCCGCCCGCTGGTGCGCTTCCGCGCGCCGGCGTGCGTTGGCGCGTCCGGTTTGTGCTTGGACGTTAACGATGTGGAGGCGCGGATGATCTCTCGCGAGAACATCGCCGCACAGATGTTGCGCGCATATGCGATGGCGGGCGGCAAGATCTGGTGTCGGCACTGCGCGAGCACCTGATTCGCGCTGATTCGTCGGTGCTTTGTTCCGCCCGCGTTCCAAAGCTTAAGATCGAGCACGGCGAGTGTCGCATCCGGGGACAACGCCGGTGAGGATGCACGCACGCACTCGGTGACGATCTATGCAACGCCGGCAAACGACGTTCGCCGTGCACCGCTCGGCCGCGCGTTAAGGACTTTTGCCGCGATCAGCGCGATCACGTGAACACGCGCGCGCAGGTGTTGTGCCGGATCGTCTCGGCGTCGCCGATATGTAGTGAACTCGCAACCGTAAATGCTGATTCGCAGTGATTCGGGCTGGCTTCGTTCTACCCACGTTCGAAACGTTAAGGTCGTGCAGGCGCGGTGTCGCATTCGGGGACACGCGATCCGGCCGATTGCTCGTGCGTCGTCGCGTGCAGCCTCGACGAGGAGGTCGGCTGAGGTCGAGCGCACGAGCGCGAGTATTAACCCATTTGGCCCTAGTCGCGGCTTCGCGCGCTAACAGTCGCAGCAGGTGTTGTGCCGTCGCTATGCTAGCTCGCACGAGATCTGGTGCGGAGTTCGTGTCGCAAGCTGATTCGCAGTGATTCGGGCCCGCTTCGTTCAGGCCGCGTTCCAAAGGTTAAGATCGGTCACGCGTCTTGTTACGCGCTGGGACAGCTTTGCGGGCTTTCGGCACCTTAGCGACACGCGCTTGTGCTTCGGCGGCGAGGCGGCGGCGGAAGGCGCGGTCGCGCTTGAGATGCCACTCGCGACTCATCGCGTCGCGGCGGCAGGTGAAGCGCTCTGAATGGATCAGCACCCAGGCGCGGCCGCGGGTCGATCGCGCGCCGGTGCCGGCATTGTGCTGGGCGAGGCGGCGGTCGAGATCGAGCGTCCAGCCGACATAGGTGAGATAGCGGCCGGCGCTGGCGCAGCCGAGCACATAGACGAAGCACTCTTCTTCGGCGGAAGCCTCCTGCATGGCGCGAACCTCGCACGGCTGGCCTGGGTCCGGCAATCCGCCGCGGGATGGAGCGGTTGACGGCCGGTGCGCCAGCGGCTTCGCTGCCACCTGACGCAAACGAAGGAGACGACGATGGCCGGCAAACCGATGATCGCACTGGCGCTGCTGGCGCCGCTGCTGTTGAGCCCGGCCGCGACTGCCCAGGACGTGCCGGGCATCGAGATCTGCACCGTGGAGAAAACCATGGAGCGGCGCACCAGCTGCCTGCAGAGCAATGTCGACTTCCTGCACAAGAGCCTCGACAAGGCGCGGCTCGATCAGCAACAGAAGCTCGATGCGGCCCGTGCGCAGATCGCCGCGCTGAGTGCCGCGGTAGCGGCGCTGCAGAAGCAGCTCGCCGAACTACAAGCCGCGCAGAAGCCTGCCAAAAGCGAGCCTGCACCGGCCAAGGATGCGACGCCGTCCAAGGATGCAGTGCCGTCGAAGGACGCGACGCCGCCGAAGGCCGACGCGAAGTAGTTCCGCGCCGTCTTCTCCGGCGCCTGCCGCTCGGTGGAATTATCGCGCTTGCTTGGCAAGCCGCGACGACATGACTTACAACTCGTTCCCGAGACAATAAGCGCTGGGAGTCATCTCCCGCGCACAACAAACATCTCGGGAGAAAACCATGTCCAACGTCCGTGTTCTTGCCACCGATCTGGCGTTTCCCGAAGGTCCGGTGGTGATGCCGGACGGCTCGGTGGTGCTGGTCGAGATCCGCGCCCAGCAACTGACGCGGGTGTGGCCGGACGGGCGCAAGGAAGTCGTCGCCAAGGTGCCGGGCGGGCCGAACGGCGCGGCGCTCGGCCCTGACGGCAAGATGTACATCTGCAACAACGGCGGGTTCGGCTGGTTTCCGTCGCGCGGCACGATGATGCCCGGCGCGCCGGCGCCGCACGAATACATCGGCGGCTCGATTCAGCGGGTCGATCTGCAGAGCGGCCAGGTCGAGACGCTGTTCGACAAATGCGGCGAGCACCCGCTGAAGGGGCCGAACGATCTGGTGTTTGATCAGCACGGCGGCCTCTGGTTCACCGATCTCGGCAAGCGCCGCGCCCGCGATATGGACGTCGGCGCCGCCTACTACATCAAGCCCGGCATGACCGAGATCACCGAGCAGGTGTTCGGCACGCTGCCGCTGAACGGCATCGGCCTGTCGCCGGACGAGGCGACGATGTATGCGGCCGAAACCCCGACCGGCCGGTTGTGGGCGTTCGATCTGTCGGCGCCGGGCGAGGTAAAGCCGCGCGACGTGATCTATCGCGGCGAGAAGGGCAAGCCGATCTGCGGGCTTGGCGGCTATCAGATGTTCGATTCGCTTGCAGTCGAGGCCGGCGGCAACGTCTGCGTTGCCACGCTGGTGTCCGGTTGCATCTCGGTGATCGCACCGGACGGCACGCTGGTCGAGCAGGTGCTGACCGGCGACCGCGTCACCACCAATATCGCGTTCGGCGGCCCCGATCTGAAGACCGCCTACATCACCCTGTCCGGCAAGGGCGAACTGATCGCGATGGATTGGTCGCGGCCCGGTCTTCCGCTGAATTTTCTGAACAAGTAGCGAGTCGTCGTCATTGCGAGCCACGGGGTTTGGCCTTTCCGGCCCGATGACAGGCTCCGCGAAGCAATCCAGCGCTGCGCACGGAGCTGGATTGCTTCGTCGCTTCGCTCTTTGCAATGACGTATGAAAGGCATCGCTGCCAATTCTTGAAGAGGACCTGACATGCCCTGGCTCAAACCGGTTACCCTCAGCGGCCCGCACGCGACCTTGGTGCCGCTGGAGCCGGCGCATTGCGACGGTCTGACCGAGGCGGTGCGAGACGGTGAGCTGTGGAAGCTCTGGTACACGTTCGTGCCCGCTCCGGAGAAGATGGAAGCGGAGATCGCGCGGCGGCTGGCGCTGCAGGCGCAGGGCGCGATGCTGCCGTGGACGGTCAAGGATGCGGCCGGCAAGATCGCCGGGATGACCACCTACATGAACGTGGATGCCGGCAATCGCCGCGTCGAGATCGGTTCCACCTGGTACGCGTCCCGCGTGCAGCGGACCGGACTCAACACGCAATGCAAGTTGCTCCTGCTGCAGCACGCGTTCGAGAAACTGGACTGTATCGCGGTCGAGTTCCGTACACACTTCTTCAACCATCAATCCCGGCGCGGGATCGAGCGGCTCGGCGCCAAGCAGGACGGCATCCTGCGCAATCACCAGATCGCACCGAATGGAACGCTACGTGATACCGTGGTGTATTCGATCATCGCCGCGGAATGGCCGACCGTGAAGGCGCATCTGAACTATCAACTGTTCGACAAGCCTGGCCGCTGAGCCCGCGGGGCGCGGGTTCCCTTGATTTTTATCAAGATTCTGCTTGCTAATCGGCTGATGATCAAAAGAATAGCGCCCCCAATGGGTCTCGTTTGATCTGCGTCATTTTGCGAGGCCTTCGCCGACGCCATTCTACTGCTATGCCGTTCTATCGATTTCATGTCCGCGATCCGATCAACCGCGTCGATGGCCCGGGCCACGACGGCGCGGCGCTCGCCGACGATATCGATGCGACGCTGTTCGCCGCCGGGGTGATCCAGCGGCTGGTCCAGGTGCATCCGGAAGTGCCGCGGACCTGGTCCATCGAAATCATGCAGGATCAGCGCCGCGTTGGACTGCTGCCGTTCGACAAAGGCTGCCAGGTGATGCTGCGACCGGATTGGGTCTGTGATCAGCCGATCGACGTCCACGAAGGCTGGCGCTGAGTCTCAGGTCGGCGGTTCTCGTCGTTGCGAGCCGAAGGCGAAGCAATCCAGGGGCTCCATGCACGGGGCTCCTGGATTGCTTCGTCGCTTCGTCTCCTCGCACTGACGCGAGAGATGCGCTGCTACGCAGCCCCCGGCAACTGATCCGGCCGGTACAAGGTGTCGATCGTCACCGTGCCGCGGGCGCGGGAGACGCAGGCGCACATTTTGCCGCTGTCGTGCTTCTGATGTTCGCTGAAGAACACGTCGCGGTGGTCGATCTCGCCGTCGACGGCGGTGACATCGACGGCGCAGATGCCGCATTCGCCACGTTCGCAATCGGAGATGACCTCGAAGCCGGCGGCGTTGAGCGCGTCCAGCATCGAGCGGTCGCGCGGCACCACGATCTCGCTGCCGGTGGCGGCGATGCGGACGCGGAATTCGCTGGTCGGCAGCCGGCCGCTGGAGCCGAAGGTCTCGAAGCACAGATCGCTCGCCGGGCGGCCGGCCTGATGCCAGGCGTGGCGGGCCGCCTCCAGCATCCGCAGCGGGCCGCACAGCACCGCCACCGCGCCCTCGGGAAGCGTGCGGAAGGTGGCGTCGAGGTCGAGCCGGGCGCCTTCGTCGCCGGCATGGAGCCGCAGCCGGTCGCCAAGCAGGCTGCGCAGTTCGTCGTGGAGCGCGGCGTCGCTGCGCGATTTCACCGCGTAGTGCATCGTCAGCGCAGTGCCACGCCGGGCAAGCGCCGCTGCGACCCCTAGCATCGGTGTGACGCCGATGCCGCCGGCGATCAGCGTGTAGTGCTTGCGGCTCCAATCGATTTCGAACAGCGAGGTCGGATGGGTGATGTCGATCCGCTGACCCGGCTTCAGCGCCCACATCGCTTGCGATCCGCCGCGGCTGTCACCGGCGAGCCGCACCGCGATCCGCAGCCGTCCTTGCTCCGGCGCGCCGACCAGCGAGTAGCTGCGCTTGTCGGGCTGGCCGTCGATCAGCAGCGCGACGTTGATATGGCTGCCGGGCGCGCAGGTGGTGACTGCGACGTCGGGCTCGAGCACGATCTCACGGATCGACGGCGTCAGGTCGCGGGTCGAAACAACGGTGCTGCTGGTCCACTGTTCGGCGAAGCGCATCGCGGGCTCCTGTCGATAAGGGGTAAGCTGATTATTTGTCGGCGGCCTGCGTCACCAGCGTCAGCGCCGGCAGCAGGTCGAGATGGGTGCGGCTCCTCAGCGCCAGCCGCAAATTGCGCACCGCGAGCCGGGCGTGCTCGCGCATCACCGCTTCGGCGCGTGCGCCTTCGCGGTTCTCGATCGCGTCGATCACGGCGCGGTGGTGATCCTGCGCAATCAGCAGGATCTGGTGCGCCTCCGGCAGCCCCGATTGCGCCATCACGAAAGCGCTCGGCGAGGCGAAGGGCAAGGCGGCGACGCGATCGATCTGCCGCATCACCGGCGCCGAACCGCACAGCTCGTTGAGCAGCGCGTGAAACCGCGCATTCAGCGCCACATAGGCCGAGAATGCGTCGACCGAGATCGGGTCCTGCCGCACTAGGTCGTCGATATCGCCGAGGCATTGCTTCAGCGGCTCGAGCTGCCGGACGCTGGCGCCGCGCTCGGCGGCGAGTCGCGCGGCGAGGCCTTCCATGGTGCCGCGCAGTTCGATCGAGTCGAGGATGTCGCGTTCGGAGAACGCTTTCACCATGAAGCCGCCGGATGGGATCGCCTGCAGCAGGCCTTCGTCCTCCAGTCGCACCAGCGCCATCCGCACAGGCGTGCGCGACACCCCGGTGATATCGACCGCCTGCAGCTCGGAGATCCGCTCGCCGGCGCGGAGCTGGCCGGACAGCACCATGTCGCGCAGCGCGAGCTGCGCGCGCACGGTCTGCGACATCGAGCGGTCGGCGGCCTTGTCGTTCATCGCTTACTCCGCCGCCTGCAGTTTCGGCGCGTTCTCCTGTGCGACCATGCGGTCGATCAGCTTACGTGACCACATCGCGCCGGCGTCGATGTTCAGGTTGTAAAACACTCGGTCCGGGTTCTCGAGCATCGCGCGCTGCTGCGCTTCGAGGATGATCTCGTCCTCACGGAAGATGCCGGAGACGCCTTCGCGGATCTCGGTGGTGAGCCGCTGTTCGGTGAGCCGGTAGTTGCGCACGAAGGCCCAGAAGTAGTGGCAGGTGGTGTCGGTCTCCGGCGTCATGGTGTTGAGCACGAAGCCGTTGACGCCCTGCGAGCGATCGCCCTCCGGTGCGCCGGTGCCGGCCGGCGCCACGCCGACGTCGATCGTCACCGTGCCCGGCGCTTCGAACCGGATGATCTGCCAACGATCGACCGGGCCCGGCTTGCCGAGCTGCGCGGCCCAGAACGGCGGCGGTTCGATGCCGTGCATCCAGCGCGTCACGGTGACAGTGCGGT
The DNA here is from genome assembly GCF_010907025.1 of Rhodopseudomonas sp. BR0G17. Classification (NCBI taxonomy): domain Bacteria; kingdom Pseudomonadati; phylum Pseudomonadota; class Alphaproteobacteria; order Hyphomicrobiales; family Nitrobacteraceae; genus Rhodopseudomonas; species Rhodopseudomonas sp. BR0G17. The sequence continues at coordinate 49,111 of NZ_QUML01000022.1, forward strand.
CGCCATGGGTGACATCGAACGGCGCCTCGGCCACCGCCTCGTTGCCGATCGACGAGCCGTGCACATAGGTCTCGTGGGTGAGGTCCATCAGATTGTCGACGACGAGGCGCCAGTCGCATTTGGCGTAGATCGTCTTGCCGTCGCCGGCCCAGGCTGGATCGTTATTCCAGTGCATGTCGGGGACGAGTGCCGGATCGGCCAGCGTCGGATCGCCCATCCACAGCCAGACGAAGCGATGCCGCTCGACCACCGGATAGGAGCGCACGCAGGCCGACGGATTGATCGTCTCCTGCGACGGCATGTAGGTGCAGCGACCCTGCGGATTAAACTTCAAGCCGTGATAGCCGCAGACCACGGTGTCGCCCTCGAGCCGGCCTTTCGATAGCGGCACCAGACGGTGCCAACAGGCGTCCTCCAGCGCGGCGACGCTGCCGTCCGCCTTTCGATACATCACGACATGCTTGCCGCAGATCGTACGCGGAAACAGCGCGTGCTTGATGTCGGCGTCCCAGGCCGCCGCATACCAGGCGTTGAGCGGAAAGGCGGGCATCGTGGCCTCCCTGTGCATTATTGATTGGGTTCAGATTGTATACAGGAAAGGTCGGATGACAAGGACAAGATACAAAATCCGCCGCGTATTGGGTGATTGATGTATACAGAAGGCCAGTCGGGGGGCGTTGCTCGGCTGCGCTGGCAAGGCGGTAAAGGACTGAGCCGACAACTAAAATGGCCGGGACAAGCCCGGCCATGACGCAAATTCTGATGGATTGATCTTGAGTCTGCCGCCTCAGACCGCGCGCCGGCTCAGCGCGTCGTAGCCCGCGTGAGCATGGCGATATGCGGGGCCGCCCGAGACCCGCATGTCGCGATGCTCATGCGGGCTACCTGTTCGGGGGACCGCTGCGCGCAGGCCATCTCGGGATTCCGGGCTCGCGCTACGCGCGCCCCGGAATGACGGAGCGAGGAACAAGCTCTCTCTTGTCATTCCGGGATGCGCCGCGCAGCGGCGCAGGCCCGGAATCCATACTCCGTGGACTCTCGATAGGCGGGACCGTCGCGACCTCCTGCCCAACAACGGGCGCAGGGCTTATGGATTCCGGGTTCGCGCTGCGCGCGCCCAGGAATGACGACGGGAGAGGTTGCTACACTTCCCGCCGGCTGAGGAACGCCAGTCGTTCGAACAGATGCACATCCTGCTCGTTCTTGAGCAGCGCGCCGTGCAGTGGCGGGATCAGTTTGCGCGGGTCGCGTTCCTTGAGCTGCTCCGGCGTCATTTCCTCGTTGAGCAGCAGCTTCAGCCAGTCGAGCAGTTCGGAGGTCGACGGCTTCTTCTTCAGGCCGGGCACGTCGCGGACTTCGAAGAAAATCTTCAACGCTTCGGCGACCAGGCGCTGCTTGATGCCGGGGAAGTGGACGTCGACGATCGCCTGCATGGTGTCGGCGTCCGGGAACTTGATGTAGTGGAAGAAGCAGCGGCGCAGGAAGGCGTCCGGCAGTTCTTTTTCGTTGTTCGAGGTGATCACCACGATCGGGCGCTTGGCGGCCTTGATGGTTTCGCCGGTCTCGTAGACGTGGAATTCCATCCGGTCGAGTTCGAGCAGCAGGTCGTTCGGGAATTCGATGTCGGCCTTGTCGATCTCGTCGATCAGCAGCACCGGGCGGTGCTCGGCGGTGAACGCCTCCCACAGCTTGCCGCGCTTGATGTAGTTCTTGATGTCGGAGACGCGCGGATCGCCGAGCTGACTGTCGCGCAGGCGGGACACCGCGTCGTATTCATACAGGCCCTGCTGCGCCTTGGTGGTCGACTTGATGTGCCAGGTCAGCAGCGGCGCGTTCAGCGCCTTGGATACTTCCTCCGCCAGCACCGTCTTGCCGGTGCCGGGCTCGCCCTTCACCAGGAGCGGCCGTTCGAGCACGATCGCCGCATTGACGGCAACCTTGAGGTCGTCGGTCGCCACATAATCCTTGGTGCCGGTGAACTTCATGCGTTTCAGCCTCGTCTGATCCGGCGCGCGCGCCGTTGTTGTTGTTTGTTGATTGGTGGTGGTTGGAGGAGAGGGAGCGGCCGCAGGCGGCGACCGCTGACAGGCGGTGTCGGTATCAGGCTCTGCGGATCATCGCCAGCAGCACCAGCACGATCACGGCGCCGATTGCGGAATTGATGATCGCGCGGAAAATGCCGACGCCGAGATTGACGCCGAGGAACGGCAGCAGCCAGCCCGCGACCACGGCGCCGACGATGCCGATCACGACATTGCCGACCAGTCCGAATCCGCCGCCGCGAACGATCAGTCCCGCGAGCCAGCCGGCGACCGCGCCGACCAGAAGCCAGACCAGAATGGAATCGATCCCCATTGCGCTCCTCGTCCTTGTTCGTCTCGCTGCCGGCGCCATGCACCGGCAACAGGCGCGACTTTAGCGCGCATCCTGCGGGACAGGCTACCGATTTTGCAGGCTGCGGCAAGCGGCGGGCTGCGCGCGCTGATTGCAGTGATCGCTGGTGGCCGCGCTACGAGGTCGCGTCGGCGTTGGCCGAGTCATGATCCGGCTGCAGCGGTGCGGCGTCCTCGACGAAGGCGGCAGCCGCGGTGACGCAACAGTCGCGGCCGCGCCGCTTGGCTTCATACAGCGCGATGTCGGCGTCGCGCAGCAGCACGGTGGAGTCGCACGGGGCGGCGCCGCAGGCGATGCCGACGCTCACCGTGACGCAGCCTCGGGCCGACGCTGGATTCCGGATCGCGAGCGCGCGCACTGCGGCCTGCAGGGTCTCGGCGAAGTCCATCGCAGCGGCCGCATCGGTGCCCGGCAGCACGATGGTGAATTCCTCGCCGCCGTAACGTGCCGCGAAGCCGTGCACCCCCGCGACCAGGCCGGCGAACAGATGGCCGAGCTGCCGCAGCGCGTCGTCGCCGCCCTGGTGGCCGAAATGATCGTTGAAGCCTTTGAAGTCGTCGACATCGATCATCAGCACCGACAGCGTCGGCGCCGACGTGATGACACGGCCGACGAAGCCGTCGAGCGATCGGCGGTTGGGGAGGCCGGTGAGGCCGTCCGTCCGCGCCAATTCCGCCAGGCGGGTATTGAGGTCTTCGACTTCTTTTTCGATCGCCTTGCGCCGCGTGACGTCCCGCAAGGTGCTGACGACGCAATCGGTGGGGCCGTCCTCGTTCCGGGTATAGGCGAAGTTGGCTTCGAGCCAGACCAGCCGTCCCTCGGGACAGCGCATCCGGAACTCGACGCACAATCCGGCCGGCGTATCCGGCAACTGGGCGCCGACCGCCTCGACTAACGGCACATCGTCAGGGTGCACCAGCACGGTCCAATACCGGCCGACCAGCTGATCGGGCTTCAGGCCGAGGACGGTCTCGACCGACATCGATACGAACCGCAGGATGCCGACCTCGTCGCTGAGCACGATGACGTCGCCCATGTTGGCGTCGATCAGCCGATAATGCGCGTCGCGTTCGCGCAGCAGGTTCTGCACTTCCTGGCGGGTGCGCAGTTGCGCCGCAAGGCCGGCCGCGAGCAGCACGACGCAGGCCAGCATCGCAGTTGCGACCGCAGCGTCCGAACGCACCGCCTCGCGCCATCCCGCCAGCACTGCCTCTTCGGTGCGCGCTACCGTCACCACCAGCGGATAGCGGGTGATCTGCCGGTAGGCGAGATATTTGGACAGGCCATCGAACGGCGAGACCGTGAGATAGAAGCCGTCGGGACTGTGGGGGAGCGCCTTCTGGAACAGCACCGAATTCGACATGTCGCGGCCGCTCTGCAGCGACGGCCACTGGATCAGCAGTCGTCCGTCGCTGTGCAGCAGGCTGATGCTGCCGCCGATGCCGAGATCGATGGACTTGTAGAAATCGCGGAAGTAATCGCCCGCGATGGTCGCCACCACCACACCGGCAAAGCGGCCGTGCTCGGTCTCCAGCCGGCGGCTGACGGCGAAAATCGAGTGCCCCGAGGTGCGCGACTGGATCGGGCCTGTGATCAGCAGCTGATTGTCGTCATGATCGAGGTGGTAGCGGAAGTAGCTGCGATCGGCATTGTTGAGCTGCGGCACCGGCGTGACGGAGGCGTATTTGATGTTGCCGGCGGCATCGGTGATCGCGACGTCAGTGAGTTGCGGCAGGTTGTCGACGAGGGCGCGCAGCCGTTCGTTGAAGGCCTCGCCCGGATTCGGCCGCCACTTCAGGAACGAGACGATGTCGTCGAGCACCACGTCGGCGCCCTGAAAGGTGTGGGTGGCGTGCTCGGCGAGCGAGTGCGCTAAATTCCGTATCTCGGTTTCATTCTGCGCCAGCGCAATCTTACGGGAGTCGTAGCCCTTCCACACCACCAGCCCGAGCACGCTGGCGCTGAGCGCGATCACGAATATCGCGACGACCAGCGTCGCGGTGGAGACGCGGCCGATCCAGCTTCGGAACAGGAGAGGGCGAGGGGACATCGACAAGGCCATTCGTAAGGCGCCTGTGCTTGCACCTCGGATGCTTTACTGAGTCATAATTCCATTGCTCGGATTTGCGCCTATCGGGCGCATCCGGGCGAGTTTTCAACAGTCGCAACGGAGGTATTCTGTCTTGACGGGGCTGCAGGGTCGGGCAATCTGTCGTTCATGTTCCTGCAATTCTTCACGTCGCTGCGCGACGCCCAGGTTCCGGTCACGCTCCGCGAATATCTGACGCTGATGGAGGCGCTCGACGCCGACCTCGCCGATCAGAGCGTGGAGAATTTTTACTACCTGTCGCGCGCCGCGCTGGTGAAGGACGAGCGCAATCTCGACAAGTTCGACCGGGTGTTCGGGGCCACCTTCAAGGGCCTGGAAAACCTGCTCGACGCGATGGAGAAGGCGGAGATCCCGGCCGAATGGCTGAAGAAGCTCGCCGAGAAGTATCTCAGCGAGGAGGAGAAGAAGCAGATCGAGGCGATGGGCTGGGACAAGCTCATGGAAACGCTGAAGAAGCGCCTCGAGGAGCAGAAGAAGCGCCACCAGGGCGGCAACAAGTGGATCGGCACCGCCGGCACCTCGCCGTTCGGCGCGGAGGGCTACAATCCCGAAGGCGTGCGGATCGGCCAGGAGAAGAGCCGGCATCAGCGCGCCGTGAAGGTGTGGGACAAGCGCGAGTTCAAAGATCTCGACGGCAACGTCGAACTCGGCATCCGCAACATCAAGGTGGCGCTGCGCCGCCTGCGAAAATTCGCCCGCACCGGGGCGCCGGACGAACTCGATCTCGACACCACGATCCGCGAGACCGCCAATCACGGCTATCTCGACGTGCACATGCGCCCCGAGCGCCGCAATGCGGTGAAGGTGCTGGTGTTCTTCGATATCGGCGGCTCGATGGACAGCCACGTCGCTCAGGTCGAGGAGTTGTTCTCGGCGGCGAAGAGCGAATTCAAGCACATGGAATATTTTTACTTCCACAACTGCCTGTACGAAGGCGTGTGGAAGCAGAACAAGCGCCGGTTCACCGACCGCACGCCGACCTGGGACGTGCTGCACAAGTTCCCGCACGACTACAAAGTGGTGTTCGTCGGCGACGCGTCGATGTCGCCTTACGAGATCATGGTGCCGGGCGGCTCAGTCGAGCACGTCAACGAAGAGGCCGGTCACGTCTGGCTGGAGCGGGTGCTCCGCACTTATCCGCACGCGGTGTGGCTGAACCCGGTGGCGCAGCGGCACTGGGACTATTCGGAATCCACCACCATTATCCGCCGCCTGTTCTCCGAGCGGATGTATCCGATCACGATCGAGGGCCTCGAAGGCGCGATGCGCGAGCTGGTGCGCTAGGATTCGATTGCGCCGCCATTCCGGGGCACGAGCGACAGCTCGCGACCCGGAATCTCCCGGATCTACACAGCGAGATTCCGGGTTCGCGCTGCGCGCGTCCCGGCATACCAACCAAAACTGATAAGAAACGAAAACAAGGAACGACCATGCCCCAGACCATCACCCGCGGTATCAAGACGATGCTCGACGAGGCCAATTCGTCGATCGAGACGCTGACGACCGCGGACGCGATCGCGTTGCACAAGTCCGGCGCCAGCGACGTAGTGATCGTCGACATCCGCGATCCGCGCGAGATCGAGCGCGACGGCAAGATTCCGGGCTCGTTCTCCTGCACCCGCGGCATGCTGGAATTCTGGATCGATCCGCAGAGCCCGTACGCCAAGCCGATCTTCCAGGAAGACAAGAAGTTCGTGTTCTATTGCGCCGGAGGCTTGCGCTCGGCGCTCGCCGCCAAGACCGCGCAAGACATGGGACTGAAGCCGGTGGCGCATATCGAGGGCGGTTTCGGCGCCTGGCGCGACGCCGGCGGTCCGATCGAAGCCTGGGCGCCCAAGAAGAAGTGAGCGCGGCGCATTGGGAGTCGATCTCCGCTGTCGGATCGTCACACGCGGGCTTGACCCGCGTGTCGCTTGCTTTCTTCGTCATTGCGAGCGAAGCGAAGCAATCCAGCTTCGTGCACTGAGCTGGATTGCTTCGTCGCTGCGCTCCTCGCAATGACGGGGTGGGCTTGATTTCCTTCGACCTCTCCGAGGCCCTCCCATGACCACTCACACCGATCCCTTGGTCTCCACTGATTGGCTCGCTGCGCGGCTCGGCGATCCGACCGTCAAGATCATCGACGCCAGCTTCAAGATGCCCGGCGTGCTGCCGTTGCCGGCGGACGACTATCTCGCCGCGCACATTCCGGGCGCGGTGTTCTTCGACGTCGATGCGGTATCGGATCACAGCAGTTCGCTGCCGCATATGTATCCGAGCGCCGACCAGTTCGCGCGCGATGTCGAAGCGCTCGGCATCTCATCCGGCGACACCGTGGTCGCTTACGATGCGGGCGGCTGGGTCGCGGCGCCGCGGGCGTGGTGGATGTTCCTGTCGTTCGGCCATGCCGACATCCGGATCCTCGACGGCGGTCTGAAGAAATGGGTGGCCGAGGGCCGGCCGACCGAGGCGGGCAAGCCGACGATTACGCCCGGCCGGTTCAGCGCCAAGCTCAATGCGTCGTTCATCCGCAGCCGCGATCAGCTCGTTGCCAATCTCGATAGCGGGGCCGAGCAGGTGATCGACGCCCGCGCCGCGCCGCGATTCGAGGGCAGCGTCGCCGAGCCGCGTCCCGGCCTGCGCGCCGGCCACATCCCGGGCAGCCGCAATCTGCCCTACAACGAGCTGTTCGACGCCGCGACCGGCACGATGAAGCCGCTGGCCGATCTGCGGCAGGCGTTCGAGCGGGCAGGGCTCGATCTCGGCCGGCCGGTGGTCACAAGCTGCGGCTCCGGTGTTTCGGCGGCGGTGCTGACGCTGGCGCTGTATCGGCTCGGCGTGCGCGGCTCGGCGCTGTACGACGGCTCGTGGTCGGAGTGGGGCCTTCAGGACGGTCCGCCGGTCGCAACCGGTCCAGCGGCGTAACCGCAGCTTCTCTTACAGACCGGTACCCGATCCCGACTGCGGCTGCTCGGCGCGCGGCGTACGCCACCGCGCCACTGGCGGCGCTTCTTCAGCGGGCGCCGGACCACCGGCTTCGGGCGGGCCACCGGCAGCGGCGTCGCGTCCGGCGGCGGCAGGGTTTCGCCGATCGATCCAGTGACATCGGTGGTCGGAGTGTCTGCGGCAGGGGCCGCAGGCGTGGCCGCGCTGGGTGCTGTGGTGGTGTTGGCGGCGGTCTTGGTCCTGTCGCGCGGGTCGCGGCGCGGCGTCGGGATTGGCCCGGACAGGGGTGCAACCTCCGGCAGCGCCTCGGCGGCAGGTTCGGTCGCCGCCGGAGCGGCCGGTGCCGCGGGCGCCGACGTCTCGGTTGCGGCGGTTTGCGTGAGCGCCGCCGGAGTGGTGGGTTTCTCGGCGCCGGCCTGCGGCTTGTCGTCGGGCTTTGGCGCGTCGGCTGAAGTCGTCGCAGTCGTGGTGGCCGGCGGCGCCGCCGGAGCCACAGCGTCAGGCGTGGCGGCCGGCTGCTGCTGCTGGGTCGAACTGGTTTGCGGCGCCGGGTCCGGGGCGGCCGGTGTCGGTTCAGCTTGCGGCGGCTGTGCTGCCGGTGCGGCGGGGGTGTCGGCCGCAGCAGGCTGCAGCGCGGCGGTCTGCGCCGGCTCGGGGGCTTTGGTTTCGGGTTTCGCGCCTTCGTTGCCGAGAGCCGCGACGTCTGCTGCGGCCGGATCGATTGCACTCGGGCTTTGGCTGGCGGTCGCAGCCGGCGGTTCAGCGGTGGGTGCCGGCGGATCGACCCGGAGCATGCTCAGGCTCGGCGTCGGAGCCTCGGGTGCCCGCGCCAGCAGCGTGATGGCCGGCGGACGCACCGTGTGGACGTTCACGAATTGCTCGTGCGCAGCCCGGAGCAGGGCGGCGGCACCGAGACCGAACACCAACAACGAGACCGCAAGCGTCATCGCCGCGAACAGAAACCGGAAACCGGGAAGCATTTCGGATGTATTCCGTCGTCGCACATCGGATCGCGACGACACTTATGACCCACACCAACGCGGCGACCACTACGACATCGGTTCGCGGCGCACTCAAAACCAGCCGCGAATCAAGCCATCTGAGAATAGCGCAAAACGAGTCGCATCACGCGCCGCGAAACGACTCAGCGACTCGATCGCCGCATATTGCGGCCGAAGGTTGCTGGCGGACGGTCGCAGTCGCGCAGCGCGTGCGCCGAGAGGGTTCGGGCATCCGCACGCGGCAGTCTCCAAGGCCCTCTCGGGCTGCAAACCCTTCGCGGGCGGCAAATATCGCCAAAATTCGCGTGATTGTGCCGGCCTCGTCTTGAATGCGCCGTGATCCTCCGGCATTTCCGGCCCCGTTAACGGTCCGGTTGCCGCTCCGACTTACAAACGGGTTATGATGAACAAGCGCTTACTGACGTTGCTGGCGTCCGCTGCCGTGGTCGCCGCGGGAACCTCCGCCGCGCTCGCGCAGAGCTATCCCTCGACCCCCGGCGCTTATATCGGGCAAGCCGGCGAGGACCGTCCCGGCCTGCCGAATTTCGACAGCATCGACGATGAGGACGCGCCCACCGCGCGCCAGTCCGCAACGCTGCCGCCGCCCGGTCCGGTAACCTCGCCGGGCGACCCGCGCTACGGCGGTTCAGCCGCGCCGACCTATTCCAATGCCGCCCCGCAAGGCCCGGTGCTGTCGCCGGACGATCCGCGCTATGGCCGCCCGATGGGCGCCCCGACCTATTCCAACGCGGCACCGGCCGTCGGCCCGCAGGGGCCGGTGATGTCGCCGGACGATCCGCGTTACGGCCGCCCGACGGGCGCCACGAGCTATTCGAATGCGGCACCGGGCGCCGCGCCGCAGGGACCGGTGATGTCGCCGGATGATCCCCGCTACGGCCGTCCGATGGGGCCGCCGTCGGTGATCTATTCCGATCGTGGCGACGGTGGAATGCGTCCGCCGGCTGGTGTCGGCGGCGGAGCGCCGTCGGCTCAGCCCGGCGCCGATGGCCGGCCGATGCAGGTCTCGGCGTTGCCGCCGGAAGAACAGCCGGACGTCGATCAGACCGTGCAACTGCCGCCCAATCTGCGCCGGCAGGAGGTCGACTTCGCCACCAAGGAGCCGGCCGGCACCATCGTGGTCGATACCGCTAACACTCATCTCTATTACGTGCTCGGCAATGGGCGTGCGATCCGCTACGGCGTACGCGTCGGCCGCGACGGCTTCACTTGGAACGGCGTGCAGAAGATCACCCGCAAGGCGGAGTGGCCGGATTGGCATCCGCCGGCCGAGATGATCGAGCGCCAGCCCTATCTGCCGCGCTTCATGGCCGGCGGTCCGGGCAACCCGATGGGCGCCCGCGCGATGTATCTCGGCTCGACCGTGTACCGCATCCATGGCACCAACCAGCCGTCGACGATCGGCAAGTTCGTGTCCTCGGGCTGCATCGGCATGCTGAACGACGACGTCAGCGATCTGTTCGAGCGCGCCAAGGTCGGCACCCGCGTGGTGGTGCTGCCGGGCTCGCCGCCGAAGAACACCGCAACCGCTCAGGCGCAGCCCGCCATGGCGCCGGGTGCGCAGTCCCCGGCGTTGCCGCCGGCGCCGCTGCCGGGTGCGCAGCCGACGTCGGTAGCCCCGCTGCCGGCACCGGTCACGATCCGCTAAGCGCGACCGATTCCAGATTTGAAACGCCCGCTGGTGGTTCACCGGCGGGCGTTTTGCTTTTGCGATGATGGTTCGAGACTTAGTGCCGCGTCGGCTTGTGGCCGTGCTTGGCGTGCCAAGCCGGGCCGGGGCCGCGCATGTAGTACATCTCCGGCCGGTAGGGATTGAACGCCTGGACGAAGAACTGCCGCCAGAACAGCCGGATCTCGCTCAGCAGGCTGGTGTCCGGGCCGGCCTGCTCGTCGTGATGCACTTCGGTGGTCGTGGTGAGGCTCGCCATGCTGATCGCCCCAAGGGTCGGCGCCGCGCCGACTCGGCGGCGCATCCGTCGCCGCTGTGAGGAGACGAGTGTTGGACGAGGTCGTTAAAATTGTCTTCGAATCGTTTGTGCCTCGGAAACGCACGAGAACAGGCTTAATCGCCTCTTAACGTCGCGCGTCCTCGGGTTGCCCTTTGCGGGCCGCACCGTTACATCAGCGGCAACCGATTTTCCCCGCACGCACCGCGTTCAAGGACCACGATGGCTCGCCAGTTCGTCTATTTCATGCAGGGTCTGACCAAGGCCTATCCGACCCGCAAGGTGCTGGATAACGTTCATCTGTCGTTCTACCCGGACGCCAAGATCGGCGTGCTCGGCGTCAACGGCGCCGGTAAATCGACCCTGCTGAAGATCATGGCGGGGATCGACAAGGAATATACCGGTGAAGCCTGGGTCGCCGAAGGCGCCCGCGTCGGCTACCTCGAACAGGAGCCGAAGCTCGATCCGGCACTCTCGGTTCGTGAAAACGTCATGCTCGGCGTCGCCAAGCAGAAGGCGATCCTCGATCGCTACAACGAGCTGGCGATGAACTACTCCGAGGAGACCGCCGACGAGATGACGGCGCTGCAGGACCAGATCGAGTCCGCAGGGCTGTGGGATCTCGACAGCAAGGTCGATCAGGCGATGGACGCGCTGCGCTGCCCGCCGGACGACGCCGACGTCTCCAAGCTGTCGGGCGGCGAGCGTCGCCGCGTCGCGCTGTGCAAGCTGCTGCTCGATCAGCCCGACCTGCTGCTGCTCGACGAACCGACCAACCATCTCGACGCCGAGAGCGTGTCGTGGCTGGAAAGCCATCTGCGCAATTATCCGGGCGCCATCCTGATCGTCACCCACGATCGCTACTTCCTCGACAACGTCACGAGCTGGATCCTCGAGCTCGATCGCGGCCGCGGCATTCCCTACGAGGGCAACTACTCGTCCTGGCTGGTGCAGAAGCAGAAGCGGCTGCTGCAGGAAGGCCGCGAGGATGCGGCCCATCAGAAGACCCTCGAGCGCGAGCAGGAGTGGATTGCGTCGTCGCCCAAGGCCCGGCAGGCCAAATCCAAGGCGCGCTATCAGCGCTACGAGGAGCTGCTCGCCAAGGCCTCGGAGAAGCAGACCCAGACCGCGCAGATCATCATTCCGGTGGCGGAGCGGCTCGGCAACAACGTGGTCGATTTCGAGCACCTCACCAAGGGCTTCGGCGATCGGCTGCTGATCGACGATCTCACCTTCAAGCTGCCGCCGGGCGGCATCGTCGGCGTGATCGGCCCGAACGGCGCCGGCAAGACCACGCTGTTCCGGATGATCACCGGGCAGGAGAAGCCTGACTCCGGCACCATCACGGTCGGCGAGACGGTGCGGCTCGGCTATGTCGATCAGTCGCGCGACGCGCTCGATCCGAAGAAGACCGTCTGGGAGGAAATCTCCGAAGGCAACGAGCTGATCCTGCTCGGCAAGAAGGAAGTCAATTCGCGCGGCTACTGCTCGGCGTTCAACTTCAAGGGCGGCGACCAGCAGAAGAAGGTCGGCTCGCTGTCGGGCGGTGAGCGCAACCGCGTCCACCTCGCCAAGATGCTGAAGTCGGGCGCCAACGTGCTGCTGCTCGACGAACCGACCAACGACCTCGACGTCGACACGCTGCGCGCGCTCGAAGAGGCGCTGGAGGATTTCGCCGGCTGCGCCGTGATCATCAGCCACGACCGCTGGTTCCTCGACCGTATCGCGACTCACATCCTGGCCTTCGAAGACGACAGCCACGTCGAGTGGTTCGAAGGCAACTTCCAGGACTACGAGAAGGACAAGATGCGCCGGCTGGGTCAGGATGCCATCATCCCGCACCGCGCCAAGTACAAGAAGCTGACGCGGTAATTCAGCGGCGCCGGGACACCCGGCTTCATCAGGCGGCGGAGGGCATCGATGGCCTCCGGACTATCAGGCGGAAACTTCGCATGGCGCGCCAGTTGGCGCGTGGCGGTGTTTTTGCTCTTGATGTTCGGTGTGCCTCTGACGCTCTACACACTCGATCGCTTCGCCGGCAATGTTGACGTCTCACTGGCGGAAGCGATCCGGCTGACCACCGGCACCATCGTCGGGTCGTTTCTGTATCTGCTGTTCGCTCTGGCGTTGGTCTCCCCATGCTTGCAGCGCGTCGCCACGCTTGGTCTGCCGCGCTTGCTCGGCCTGTTCGTTCCGCTGCTGATCCTGCTCGACTTTCCATTTGTCGTGGCCGGCGATGCGCCGACGCCGTTCGGCAGTTCGATGGGCTGGCCGGGCGGCACCGTACCGATTTATCTGATCACGGCGTTCGGACTGATCGCCACGATGGCTTTGGCTCATCCTATCCTACTTCCCTTGCGTCCCCTGCAGCGATGGCTCGGCGCTGCCGCGCTCGGGATCGCAATCATTGTCGTTCTGGAATTCGGATTAGTGGTCGGCATCGCCAGCTGGATGGCCTCGATCGTGGCGAATTTGCCGGCTGACGAAGCGCCGCCTGCGGCGTTTGTGCCGCTGCTGATCGCGAGCGGCTGGGTGCCGTGGAGCACGCCGCTGTTGTGCGTGGCTTTGCTCGGGCTGGCGACGTGGTGGGGTGTGGCTTCGCGCCGGATGGAGAGACCCGCGGTCTGAGCATCGGCCGCGCGACGAACCGCCTGGGGATTGCAAAATCCAGCAGGATCAATAGCTTTTCCCTCGCAGACTCGGGGGCGCAAGGGACGCTGGATGGCTGACTGGAATGCCGAGCAATATCTGAAATTCGAAGACGAGCGGACCCGTCCGGCGCGGGATCTGCTGGCGCAGGTGCCGACCACGGCGCCGCGCAAGGTCGCCGACATCGGTTGCGGGCCGGGCAATTCAACCGCGCTGCTTGTCGAGCGCTGGCCCGAGGCGTCGGTGATCGGCGTCGATACCTCTGCCGACATGCTGCGCCAGGCCCGCGAGCGGCTGCCGCAGCACAAGTTCATTGAGGCCAATGTCGCGCATTGGGCGCCGCCGGCTGGCACCGACGTGCTGTTCGCCAATGCGGTGTTCCAATGGGTGCCCGACCATCTCAAGCAGCTCAAGCGCCTGCTGTCGGCTCTCGACAGCGGCGGCGTGCTCGCGGTGCAGATGCCGGACAATCTCGACGAGCCATCGCACATCATGATGCGTGAGGTGGCGCTGCAGGAGCCGTGGCGGCATCAGCTCTCCAAGGCCGCCGAATTGCGCGACACGCTGCCGAAGCCGAGCGTGTACTACGATGCGCTGAAGCCGTTGTGCAGCCGGCTGGAGATCTGGCACACGGTCTACAACCACGCGCTCGACGGTCCCGAAGCGATCGTCGAGTGGGTCAAGGGCACCGGGCTGCGGCCGTTCATCGATCCGCTCGAGCTGCCGGAACGTAAGACCTATCTGGCGGCCTATACGGCGCGCATCGCCGCGGCCTATCCGGCGCAGGCCGACGGCAAGGTGCTGCTGCGATTTCCGCGGATCTTCATCGTCGCGGTGAAGTAACTGCCGAGAAGCAGCGTCATGGCGGCTCCACGCAGGCGCGTGGTGTTATGCTGCCGTTCCGTTCCGTTCGCTGCCACGAACTGCGGTTAAACGCCGCTCCTCTGCGTCTCGACAGAATCGGAGGGAGTTCCCAAGTGACTGTTCGCCCAATTCAGCTGTTCGGAGCTTTCCTACATGTCGATGACACCCGAGACGCCGCTGCCGCCGAAAGGACTGGGGCTGCGGCCGATCCCCATGCTGATCTTCGGTTCGCGCTGGCTGCAATTGCCGCTGTATGTCGGCCTGATCGTCGCGCAGGGCATCTACGTCATTCTGTTCCTGAAGGAGCTGTGGCATCTGTTCCAGCATTCCTTCGACTTCAGCGAGCAGCAGATCATGCTGGCGGTGCTGGGGCTGATCGATGTGGTGATGATCTCGAACCTGCTGGTGATGGTGATCGTCGGCGGCTACGAGACCTTTGTGTCGCGGCTCAACCTGCGCGGGCACCCCGACGAGCCGGAGTGGCTCAGCCACGTCAATGCCAGCGTGCTGAAGATCAAGCTGGCGATGGCGATCATCGGCATCTCGTCGATCCATCTGCTGCGCACCTTCATCGAAGCTGGCAACCTCGGCGCGGTCGGCAAGGTGAGCGGCTACACCGAGACCGGTGTGATGTGGCAGACCATCATCCACACCGTGTTCATCCTGTCGGCGATCGGCATCGCCTGGGTCGACCGGATTTCGAATCTGGCGACCGAAGAAGAGAAGGCCAAGGGGCATCATTGATGCGCCGCCTGGCCGCGCTGGCAGGTACCGTCGTCGCAGCCGCATGGCTGACGCTCGGTGCCGCGCCGGCGCGAGCGGCGGATGCCGGCTTCGATCGCTTCCTCGCCGAGCTGTGGCCGGAGGCGCGCGAAGCTGGTGTGTCGCGCGCGACGTTCGACGCCGTCACTGCCGGGCTCGAGCCGGACTACAAGCTGCCCGACCTGATCCTGCCCGGCCGACCGAAGACCGGCGCGCCGCGGCAGGCCGAATTCGTCCAGGTCCCGGCGGACTATCTGAAGGAAGCGCGGATCGAGAGCCTGGCCGCGCATGGCCGCACGTTGCTGCAGCGTTATCGGCCGACACTGGATGCAATCGAGCGCAAGTTCGGCGTGCCTGCCACGGTGGTGCTGGCGATCTGGGGCCGCGAGACCGACTACGGCCGCTACAAGTTGCCCTACGACGCGGTGCGGGTGATGGCGACGCAGGCCTATGTCGGCCGCCGCAAGGACCAGTATCGAACCGAATTCATCTTGGCGATGAAGATCATCGGCGAGGGTGCGGTGACGCGGCAGGGGATGCGTTCGTCCTGGGCCGGCGCCACCGGCCTGACGCAGTTTCTACCGTCCGAGTACTACAAGCACGGCGTCGACTTCGACGGCGATGGACGTGTCGATATCTGGCATTCGGTGCCGGACGCGTTGGCGTCGGCCGCACAGCAGCTCGTCAACAAGGGCTGGCAGAGCGGGCTGCGCTGGGCCTACGAGGTCAAGGCGCCGGCGCGCGTCGACTGCACCGAAGGCGTGCCTGAAGTCACCAAGCCGATCGGGCAATGGCTGCGTGAAGGCTTCACGCTCGCCCGCTCGGATCGTCTGAGCGCGGCCGAGCGCGAGCAGCCGGCGTCATTGCTGCAGCCCGAAGGCATTTACGGTCCGGCGTTCCTGACCACGAAGAACTACTTCGTCATCAAGGAATACAATTTCTCAGATCTGTATGTGCTGTTCGTCGGCCATCTCGCCGACCGGATGACTGATCCGCGCCCGTTCGCCACCCCATGGTCGGCCACCAAGCAGCTTCGCACCACCGACGTCGAGGCGATGCAGCGCGGATTGGAGCGGCTCGGCATCTATCGCGACAAGATCGATGGCAAGGCCGGGATGCTGACCCGTGCGGCGCTCGGCGCTTACCAGAAGCGCGCCGGACTGCAGGTCGATTGTTGGCCGAGCGAGACGGTGCTGCGATCGATCCAGGCGGCTCGCTGAGGGCAAACAAAAACCCGGCCGATTGCTCGGCCGGGTTCAGCATTCAGACGGGCGCGGGCTGTGCGCCGCGACAGGATCAATCGCAAACGCGGACGCGGCGCGAACGCCACACGCCAGCGTAGTCGTCCCAGAAGCGCTCGCGGACCCAGTGGCAGTCCGGCTCTTCGACATAGACCGGGGCAGGGGCGGCATAGGCGGGGCGGCTGGCGGCGATCGCGCCACCCAGCAGGGCGCCGCCGATCAGGCCACCCGCAACGCCGGCGGCGATCCGGCCGCCATCGGCCTTCGCGGCCGGGGCGACGCCGACCAGCGAACCGGCGATGGTCGCGGCCGCAAGCAGGACGGTGACAGTCTTCTTCATTTGAGAGGCTCTCCTGAGATCGCGCCGCGCCCGGCGCTGTTGAACGAACCGGTAGTCCCCGACGGCACAGCATCAAAAAAGCGCAATGTCGTCAATTGTCGCGTATCGGCTGGCGGATCAGTGTCGCGCAAAAACGGTGTTTTTCGGGCGATACCGTCGACGCCCGGAATCCGGGCGTTCAGGCTGTTGGTTGGTCGGACGCGGCGGTGAAAGGTTCACCGTCAGTCGCAGACTCGGATCCGGCGGATTCGCCAGCCGTAGCCGTCCCAGAACCGCTGCCGCTGCCAGTAGCAGCCGCCGTAATAGCCCGGCGACACGACATAGGCCGGAGCCGGCGCGTAGCCGTAATAGCGCGGGCCATAGCTGTAGTAGCGCGGGCCGTAGCCATAGCCGCCGCCGTAATAGTAGCCGCCGGGGCCGTAATACGGCGAGGACAGCGCGCCGCCGATGAGCGCACCGCCGATCAGACCGGCGGCGATTCCGGCGCCGAAGCCGTCATGCGC
Source organism: Rhodopseudomonas sp. BR0G17 (assembly GCF_010907025.1). NCBI lineage: Bacteria > Pseudomonadati > Pseudomonadota > Alphaproteobacteria > Hyphomicrobiales > Nitrobacteraceae > Rhodopseudomonas > Rhodopseudomonas sp. BR0G17. The sequence goes on from NZ_QUML01000022.1 coordinate 65,864, forward strand.
CTGGGCCGGCGCGGTGGACCCGACGGCCGTCACGGCCATCGCAGCGGCCGCGGCCAACGCCATCATCGACTTTCTCATGGCATCACCTCTCGAACGAGCACCGGACCCGATGGGCCGCGGGCGCGACCCCGCCATGGTCCAGCACCCGTAACCTTTCACCAATCGATTGAACGATCCATGAATGCCGCCGCCGCAGTGCTGCCATGGTCGGTTCCGCGCGGGCGGATCGTGCCGTTGGAGGCGCGGGTAGGGGCGTGGCTCTCGGACGTCTGTGCGACGTCCTGCGGTTTTAGATCAGCGCGGAGATGCCCCGTTTTCCCCGCCGTAAGGGGCGTGCAAGTCGGGGACGCGCGATCTCGATTGAGCAAAATCAAACGGCCAGTTGCAGATTGGAATAGCTTGAAGTTGCACGTTTTCCTTTTGCGTCTGCGAGTGCATCTCACTATCCAAAAGCTTGTTACTGCTGGATCGAGACCGATGATCGTTTGTTCTTGCAACGTCCTGAGCGACCACGATGTGCGGGCCACTATGCACAGTGAAGGTGGTCCCGCGCGGAACCCCGGTGAGGTTCACCGCTGCCTCGGCTGCAGCCGAAAGTGCGGCCGCTGCATGCACACCATCAAGAACATCATGAACGAAGCGCTGTGCGGCGCGGCAGAGCGTCGCGCCGGCTCCTAAGTGTTTTGATGGGCTGTTGATCGGGTGAGCCGGGATTGCATCTCACCCGCGTTATGATCTAGAATTATTCTAATTCTAAAGCGGCCAGCCCTGGCCGCCGATTGCAGGAGTGACGGATTCACATGAAGGGCGATGCCAAGGTCATCGAATATCTCAACCGCGGTCTGCGCAGCGAACTGACGGCCATCAATCAGTACTGGCTGCACTATCGCCTGCTCGACAATTGGGGTCTGAAGGATCTCGCCAAGACCTGGCGCAAGGAATCCATCGAAGAGATGGTCCACGCCGACAAGCTCACAGATCGAATCATCTTCCTCGACGGCTTCCCGAACATGCAGGTGCTCGATCCGCTGCGGATCGGCCAGAACGTCAAGGAAGTGCTGAACGCCGACCTGCAGGCCGAGATCGACGCGCGCGCGCTGTATCAGGAAGCCGCAACCTACTGCCACAGCGTCAAGGACTACGTGTCGCGTGACCTGTTCGAGCAGCTGATGAAGGATGAGGAACATCACATCGATTTCCTCGAGACCCAGCTCGATCTGGTGAACCGGATCGGCGTCGAGCTGTATCAGCAGCACCACATCGGCGAACTCGATCACGACTGATCGGTTCGTGCCGCGCACTCCGTCGGCCGGTTCGGCCGACGACCCGCGCGGGTCCTCACGTCGTCCGGCGCTGCTGTTGCGCCGGCGACAGCGGGCAGTCCCGATAGGCTGCCTCGATTGCCGGCTCCGAGCCGTCGACCTTGAACAAAGCCGTGCTGGTGCCGGCGTTCAATGATCTGATCCGCACAACAAGCTGGGTCGACTCGCGCAGGTCGGCGATGAACTGCTGCAGCGCCGCGGGCTCTTCGACGACGATCACCTGATGTCCCAGCAGTACCCGCGACTCCACCGCATCGCGCCCCGGCTTATCGTCGAACCGATACCCCAGGCTGGTGTTGCGGTCGCTGCCGATCTTGAAGCCGAAACCGACCTTCACGATCGGCCGCTTCTCGAAGCAAGTGAGCTGGAGCGTCGCCAGCGAGACCAGCAGCGGATCGGTGCTGTTCGACGCCCGGTTGGTCAGGGTAATGGCGCCGGCCACCGGCGCGCCAGTGATCAGGTCTGGCCTCTGATCGATTCGCCAGCTGCCGGATTTCAGCGACCCGTCGCTGACGCATCCGGCCAACACCACGGCGATGACGCAACTCGCAACACGCACTGCAACCTCCCCCGGCCGCAGTTTTAGTCTGCAACTTAGACGTGCGTAATGCAAGCGCGACGCGTACGGTCGAAATGCGAAGGCCCGGCTTCGGGTGAAGCCGGGCCTTCGCCTTAGGTGAGGGTGAGGCGGTGTTACGCCGCGCGCACCGAGCTGAGGAAGCGCGCCACTTCGGTCTTGAGCTGCGCGCTGTCGGTCGACAGCGACCGCGCCGCCGCCAGCACCTGCGACGACGACATCCCGGTCTCGGCCGCGCCGCGCTCGACGTCGGCGATGTTGGCGCTGACCTGCATCGTGCCCTGGGCGGCCTGCTGGACGTTGCGCGAGATCTCCTGGGTCGCCGAGCCCTGCTGCTCGACCGCCGAGGCGATCGCGGACGAGATTTCCGACATCTGGCCGATCGTGGTGCCGATCTCCTTGATCGCCGACACCGACTCTTCGGTCGCAGCCTGCATGCCGGAAATCTGCTGGCTGATTTCGTCAGTCGCCTTCGCGGTCTGCTCGGCGAGCGCCTTCACTTCCGCCGCGACCACCGCGAAGCCGCGGCCGGCTTCACCGGCGCGTGCCGCTTCGATCGTGGCGTTGAGCGCCAGCAGGTTGGTCTGGCCGGCGATGGTGTTGATCAGGTCGACCACGTCGCCGATCCGCTGCGCCGCAGTGGCGAGCTGATTGATACGGTCGTTGGTCTTGTTGGCCTGCTGCACGGCCGAACTGGCGATCCGCGAGGAGTCCTGCACCTGGCGGCTGATCTCGTGGATCGAGGATGCCATTTCCTCGGTGGCCGAGGCGACCGACTGCACATTGCTGGTGGCGATCTCCGAGGCGCCGGCGACGGCGGCGGTGAGCTTCTCGGCCTCCTCGGCGGTGTGCGCCATCTTGCTGGCGGAAGCCTCCAGTTCGGTCGATGCGCTCGACACCGCTTCGACGATACGGCCGACCGCGCCCTCGAAGGCATCGGCGAGCTTCTGCATTTCCTGCTTGCGCTGCTGTGCCGCCACTTCGTCCTGATGCGCCTTCTGCTCGGCTTCCTCGCGGGCGCGATGATCGGCATTCTCGCGGATCACCACCACGGTCTTGGCCATGTCGCCGATCTCGTCGCCGCGCGCGGCGCCGGGGATTTCGACGTCGAGCTGGCCGCCGGCCATCTTGTCCAACGCCCCGTTCAGCCGCATCAGCGGCCGCGAGATGCCGAAGAAGGTGAACACCATCGAGATTACCAGCGAGATCATCACCACCATGCCGAGGGCGAAGTTGATCCGGTTGGCGCTGGACAACTCGTCCGCGGCCTGGGTCTTGGTCGCCTTGGCGGCCTTCTCGGCGCGCTCCACCGCTTCGCCCATCAGACCGAGCGCCTGCGTCGCGACCGAGTGGGCCTGGCTGATGAGCTGATCGCGCTTGGCCTTGTCGGCATCGCTGGCGCCGCCTGACTGGCCGGATTTGGCCAGCTTGCCGACTTCGGTCATCGCGCCATCGTATTGCGTCGTCAGCGCGCCGATCGAACGCAGGCGTTCCTTGTCGGCGCCGTCTGCGATCTGTGCCACCGCGGTGCTGATCCCACGATCGATCGTTTCCCGCGCGTCGTGCAGCCCGGTGAGGGCGCTGTCGACCTGCGCCGGCGTTGAGGCGAGGCGGAGCTCGGCTGCGGCAAGCTGCATCCGGCGCAGTGCGACGTTGGCTTCGAGACCGTGATCGGCGACCATCTGCTGCGCATCGGCGCGAGCGTTGACGGCGTTGATCGACCGCTCAGTGGTCAACTGATTGGCCGCCATACCGAGCGACAGCGCGATACTGGTCAAGCTCGCGAGGCCGAGCTTCATTCCGATACTGTTCAGTCTCATGTCGAGAACCTTCGCGTTGGGGGCGGTTCGCCTTCTTTTGGGCCGCGCTGAAATCGTCAGGTGCGCCTCGGGCGCATCGCCGGCAGCACTACGCCTCACCTCGTGAAACCACGGTTAACACTGGGGTTCTGGAATTACCCCGCGCGGCAAATAGTTACCTGTAATCAGGCAGATACGACGCAAGTCGTGTGCTGAGATGCCTTACGTAGTTGTCCGGATGTCGTCCGCGGGTGCTCGGCCACCGTGCGCCTGGCCGCCGACGAAGCCACGCTGTCGCCACCATGTATTCAGCGGCGGTTCAGCAGCCCGGCGCGCATCATCCCGGCACCACACGATCAAGCGGGATGCGGCGATGCGAACCAACACGGCCGGACGGTGGAACGCACGAGGATCGGCAATCCTGGTGATCGGCATCGCCGCCATCATCACCGGCGCGGCGGCTCAGGCTGCTGAGATCTCACCCCACGATCTGGCGCTGATCGATCGGCTGACCTGGGGCATCAACGGCTCCAGCGTCGCGCAATTCCAGAAGCTCGGCGCGGCGCGCTGGGTGGATCAGCAACTGCACCCTGCGGCGGACAGTGCGCTGCCGCAGCCGATCGTCGCGCAGATCGAGGCGATGCCTGATGCGGCCGGCCTGACACCGGCGGCAATCAACGCGTTTCAGGCGCAGGGCAAGGATGCCGATCAACTCACCGACCCGGAGGCGCGCAAGACTGCGAAGCAGGCGTACCAGCAGGCGCTCAACGACCGCGCCAAGCAGGCGGCGAGCCGGTCGATCCTGCGCGCGCTCTATGCCCCCGATCAGCTCCGCGAGCGGATGACCTGGTTCTGGCTGAACCATTTCAACGTCCACCAGAGCAAGGCCGAGCTTCGCCTGCTGGTCGGCGACTATGAGGACCGGGCGATCCGCGCCCATGCGCTCGGCAAGTTCGGCGATCTGTTACGCGCGACGCTGCGGCACCCGGCAATGCTGCGCTATCTCGACAATGCCGGCAATGCCAATGGCCATCTCAATGAGAACTACGCCCGGGAGATCATGGAGCTGCACACCATGGGAGTCGGCAGCGGCTACACCCAGGCCGATGTGGAGTCGCTGGCCAAGATCCTGACCGGCGTCGGCATCGACTTGAAGCCCGAGGACCCGAAGCTGAAGCCCGCGCTGGCTCCGCAGCTGGTCCGCGACGGCGCGTTCGAGTTCAACCCGGCGCGCCATGATTACTCCGACAAGACCTTCCTCGGCCACACCATCCGCGGCAGCGGCTTTGCCGAAGTCGACGAGGCGCTTGACCTGATCGTGCACAATCCGGCGACCGCGCAGCATGTGTCGCGCAAGCTCGCGACCTACTTCGTGTCGGACGAGCCACCGCAATCGCTGATCGACAAGATGGCGAAAGCCTTCATCGCCTCCGACGGCGATATCGCCCAGGTGCTGGCCGCGATGATCGCTGCGCCTGAATTCGATGCGTCGCTGAAGACCGCGGAACGCTTCAAGGATCCGGTCGGCTATGTGTACTCGGCAGTGCGGCTCGCTTATGACGACAAGGTCGTGCTCAACACCGTGCCGATCCAGCGCTGGCTCGGCCGGCTCGGCGAAGGGCTGTATCAGCGCCAGACCCCGGACGGCTATCCGCTGACAGCGAGCGCCTGGAATGGCCCGGGCCAGATGATGCTGCGGTTCGAGATCGCACGGCAGATTGGTTCCGGCTCGGCGGGATTGTTCAAGCCGGAGCAGGCCGACGCCAAGGATCGCCCGGCGTTTCCGCTGCTGCAGAACGCGCTGTATTTCGGCGGGCTCAGCCGGACGCTGAGTTCGACCACGCGCGGCGCGCTCGATCAGGCAATCTCGCCACAGGATTGGAACACGCTGTTTCTGTCCTCGCCCGAATTCATGGTTCGTCAACGCGCGGAGGCTCCGCATGAACCGTCGTGATCTGCTGAAAGCCGTCGCGGCCCTCGCTCCGGCCGCACTGACCACCACGATCGCCGGCCGTGTCTGGGCTGCGCCGGCCACCGATGCCAAGCTGCTGGTCGTGTTCCTGCGCGGCGCTTACGACGCAGCCAACGTGCTCGTACCGGTATCGAGCAGCTTCTACTACGAGTCCCGGCCGAACCTTGCGATCGCCAAGCCGGACGTCGGCAATCCGAACTCGGCGGTCGCGCTCGATGCCGATTGGGGACTGCATCCGGCGTTGCGCGACAGCCTGGCGCCGCTATGGACGAGCCGCGAGATCGCGTTCGTGCCATTCGCCGGCACCAGCGACGACACCACCCGGAGTCACTTCGAGACCCAGGACACGATCGAACTCGGGCAATCGACCAAAGGCTCGCGTGACTATCGCTCCGGCTTCATGAGCCGGCTTGCGGCTGAATTGACGCGGGTGAAGCCGATCGCCTTCACCGAACAGCTGCCGCTGATCTTTCGCGGGCAGGCGGAGATTCCGAATATCGCACTCGGCAATGTCGGTAAGCCCGGCGTCGATGACCGCCAGGCCGAGCTGATCAAGCAGATGTACGCCAAGACCAAGCTCGCGTCCGCGGTGGCCGAAGGTTTTCGGGTGCGCGACGAGGTGGTGAAGTCGATCGCCGACGAGATGACAGAAGCTAATCGCGGCGCGGTGTCGCCGCGCGGCTTCGAGCTGTCGGCGCGCCGGATCGGCCGGCTGATGCGCGAGCAGTTCAACCTCGGCTTCGTCGATGTCGGCGGCTGGGACACCCACGTCAATCAAGGTGCGGCGACCGGTTATCTCGCCGATCGGCTCGGCGAGCTCGGCCGGGCGCTCGCCGGTTTCCGCGAGGAGATCGGGCCTGCGGCTTGGCGCGACAGCGTGGTGGTGGTGATTTCGGAATTCGGCCGCACCTTCCGCGAGAACGGCGATCGCGGCACGGATCATGGCCATGGCAGCGTGTACTGGGTGCTCGGCGGCGGGCTCAATGGCGGCCGCATCGCCGGCGAGCAGATCAAGGTGGCGCAGCCGTCGCTGTTCGAGAACCGCGATTATCCGGTGCTGACCGATTATCGCGCGCTGTTCGCCGGTCTGGTGCAGCGCATGTACGGGCTGGATGCCGCGGCGCTGCAACGGGTCTTCGCCGGCGTGCGTCCGGCCGATCTTGGTCTCGTCTGACTAGCGGGTTCGTTTGATCAGCGCTTCGCGACTTCCACCGCCGCTTCATTGCGGCGGACGAAGGGAAGCGTGAACGGCGCATCGTAGAATAGGCCGTAGGGCGCGCCGACCGGCTGCCATTGCGTCTTGGTGAGCGCGGCGATCAGTTGCTGCTCGCGCTCGCGCAGGTCGCGCCCGGTGCCGGAGAAGCGTAGCGTCGCGATGGTCTGCTCCGGTACGGTGACGATCTGCACCCGCGCGTCATCGGGCTTCGGCGCAGTCTCGGCCGAGAAGGCGGCCGGCAGGAAGAAACGCATCCGCGTCATGCGGTCCTGCGTCGCGGTTTCGACTGGCGCGGTCATCGCGATCTTCTCCGGCCGTGCGACGTCGACGGGCACCGTCATGGCCACGCGTTCGGACGCGCCCGAGCCGCCGAGATTGGCGCCGGCGATGTAGTTGAACAGCAGCGTGAAGGCTTGGCCGTTGGCATTGCCGCGGCGTTCGAGATCGACCTCGGCAGCGACTCTCGGCGCGTATCGCCTGATCTCGATTGTGTCGCTCGGCCGGTCGAGCACGGTGTAGGCCGGCTCCTCGTACAGCCGCAGCCCGACGATGCCGAGGACGGATTCGGCGACCAGAACCGTGTAGTACCAGATCGCCGAAGCCATGCTGCCGTCTCCGCGCCGCGCTGTGTTGCGCTCCCTGACGTCAGCTAATCATCGCACGGCCATCGGCAAGGTTTTATGTCGCGCGGTTCCGTGTTGTATCGCGGGTGGATGCGATTACCATCGGCGGTCTGTCGAAGCCGAAAGGTGCCGCTGCATGTGCCGGAACATCAAGACGCTGTTCAACTTCGAACCGCCGGCAACCGACGACGAAGTTCGCGCCGCCGCGCTGCAGTTCGTCCGCAAGCTGTCGGGGTTCAATGCGCCGTCCCAGGCCAACGCCGCCGCGTTCGATCGCGCGGTGAGCGAGATCACCGACGTGGCCCGCACGCTGCTGATATCGCTACAGACCCAGGCCGCGCCGCGCGACCGCGAGGTCGAGGCGGCGAAGGCGAGGGAACGATCGCGCGCGCGGTTCGGCTGACCGCGCGGGCTCATCGAACGAGACGGATCACGCTGTGGCGCGATCAGTCCTTGTGCTTGCGCTTCTTCTTTTTCTTGCCGCCCTCGGCATGGGCCTCGTCGTCGAGCGCGATCTCGGCCTCGGCATTCGCTGCTTCGATCGCGGCAGCGACTTCACGCTCGGCAGCTTCGCGCGCCGCCTGCTCGAGAGCTTCGGCGGCAAGACGCTCTTCGAGCTCGCGGGCTTCGCGGGCGCGCTGCGCCTTGTAGTCTTCGTAGGCGTCGAAGATCAGGTGCAGCCAGGGCATCACCTGCTCGATCGAGGGGAGCGCACCGGCGGGGCCGGGCTCGCCGCGCGGGCCCTGTTCGCCGCGTGGACCTTGCGGGCCTTGCTCGCCACGAGGACCTTGCTCGCCGCGCGCGCCTTGTTCACCACGGGGACCTTGGGGGCCGGGCTTGCCTTGCGGGCCGATCGGACCGGGCTTGCCATCGGGGCCCGGCTTGCCGGCGACGCCGGGTTTACCTTGCGGACCAGCCTTGCCCTGCGGGCCGGGTTTGCCGACCGGGCCTTGCTTGCCGCGGGGGCCCTTTGGGGCCGGGACGGCCCGGATGTCCTTGTGGTCCTGGTCGGCCCGGTTCACCGGGACGTCCGCGCGGGCCCTGCGGCCCCGGACGTCCGCGGCGGGTGGATTCAGCTTCAGCCACGCAACGCCCCCAAACGATTCCTGACGGCGTGACTTTACCAGAGCTTGCGTGACGGCTTCAATTCCGCGGCGGTGCAGCGGTGCTTCGCACGAACGTGTGTCGCACGCAGCGAAACAGCGCTACTCGGCGGCGTCGCTCCGCGCCACGCTGTCGCTCGGCGCAGCCTTCGGGGCCGCTGCCGCCGGAGCCGGCGATGCTGATTGCGCCGAAGCGGGGGCAGCGTGCGAGGCGGGGCCGGCCGCAGACGAGAACACCAGACCGTCGTCCTTGCGGCAGATGCCGTAGGTGCCGGCGCTGTTCGAGGTCAGCGTGATGACCGGCTCGTTGCACTTCTCGCACACCAGCGTGCCTGCGCCGTTGACATGGCCGGGCAGGCGATCCTGCTTGCTGAGCAGGGTGCATTGCTGGCCGAGCGGATCGATCGAGACCTTGGCGCCGCAGGAGAAGCAGTAGCGCGTCTCCGAATGTTGCTTGCCCTGATCGATATTCGCCGGAATTTTGCTGGCGCATACCGGGCAATTCACCGACACCGCGCGGGTGAACTGCGAGGCGCCCGGCATCCGTAGGAAGATGTTGCCGCTGGTCGAGCGGTGGGCGTGGAAGCGCTGGCCGCAATGCGGGCAGGTCGGCTTGGCGCTGTCGCCGGGCAGGCTGCCGACCTGGAATTCGACCTGCTTTTTGCAGGCCGGGCAGTTCTCGGTCTCGGTGACCAGCTTGCGCTCCGGGGTGCGGCCGTCGGTGATCCGCGCCTCGATCTGCAGCGTATCGCGTGCGGTCAGCATCTCGATCACGTCGAACGGCAATTGCCGGCCGGTGATCTCGCCGAGCTCGTGGGTGACACCGATCAGATTGTCGATGCACTGCTCGATCTGCGCCAAATACACGGCGGCGGGAATCGACTCGTCGCGGCCGCCCTTCACCGATTTGTGGATCTGGCTGATCGAAGTCTCGAGCTGGCGCGCCAGCACGTTGAGGTTGGCGGCCATCCGCGCTTCGGCGGCGCGCTGGCGCAGCGTCCACACCACGGCAAGGGTCGCGAGGCTGGCGCCGCAGATCGCCGACACCTGACCCCAGAACCAGATCCAGCCCGATTGGGTGCCGAGCGCGAAACCGAGCACGATCATGAACAGACCGGTGCAGGCGGCAATCGTCTCGACCGGATGGGCCGAAAACACTTTCATGAAAGCTTTGCGCAGCACCGCCTAATCCTCGGAAACCTATTGCCTCAACCTATCGTCAATTCCGCCGCGCCGGAAGCCGGACCCCGTAAAATGGCAGGGTTTTACCCATCGAACCGGCCTCGACCATGGTCGGTATCAGGTGAGCGGCGCTGCATGTGAGTTGCATGAAGCTTATCGCTGCCTCGCGGATCGCTGGCGTCGCGCATCATCCAAGACTGGAAAGCCTGCCTTGGAGGCTTCATCGGTATTCCCGCATTGGTTGTGTTGAGTTGAATCTCAACTATGATCCGCCGCCGTGCATCTGCAACGGCACATGGAGAACAACCATGCGTAAAGCTCTGGTGTTCGGTGTGTTCGGGGTCTTCGCAGTTCTGCTGGCGGCAGTTTCGCCCGCGCGTGCGCAAGCGGAAGTCCTTCTTCCTTATCCTGCTCTCACGATCTTCTTCAGAACGGCCAATCTCGAACCTCTGTCTCAGAGCCAGTTCGTTCTGAATCTCGCGGCGCAAAGTTCGACGAAGGAGCCGCAAGCCAACGTCAACCTGTTCGACGATTTCTATCTGATCAACGGTCAGTGGAGCGGATCGCCCGACAATCTGATCGTCCACTTCAACGGCAGCCTGCAGAACCTCGGACAGCGCGTGATCCCGACATGGATCGGCGTCGCGCAGTTCTCGAACCATGCCATCACCTACGACCTGCAGGCCGGCTTGCAGCAGGTCAAAGCCAAGTACGGCATGCCGGCCGCGCGGGCCACCAGCGTCGTGGTGTACCGCACGATCAACACCGGTCAGATCGTGTACGACTACCGGATTCCGATCGCAGGCGGGCGCTGCCAGGAGTATCTGTTCATACCGGATAGCGGCGGCTTCCAGCTCGGCATGCAGGGCGGCTGCTACATCTCGCTCGCGGCGGCGGGGCGCAGCCGCGCCGGACATCGCTGAGCGTGCCGATGATGGATGCGGCGCGGCCGCATCCATCACATAAACGCCGATCGCATGCGGCGCGGCGCTTCACCGATTCAGTTCGGCCCGCGCCGTACCGTCGAGGAAATCCGATCGACCGACCGAGCCGTGGTCGGCCTCTCAGAAGCCTGCGCCGCGATTGTAGGAGTCGACCAGCTGATTGTAGTCGCGCAGCAGGCGCGGCGGCGAGCCTTCCACCATCCATCCCGAGCCGGCGTTGCTCAGCATCATCTTCTCGCCGCTCGAATACGGCGTCTTGTCGCGCTGGCGGCGCATCAATTGCTTGGCGGTGACGAGAAACGACTTGGCGTTCGACATGAACATCGAGCCGATCTTGGCGTTTCGCTCGCCCTCGGTGAAAGCCTCGTTCGCCGCGACGGTCTTGCCATAAGCGTCGATGGCCGCTGTCAGCGCCGCCAGATCGGGCTTGTCGGCCTCGGCCGCGCGGATCACGCGCTTGGCGTCGATCATGGTGGCTTCGATCTGGTAGCGCGCCTTGCGGCCTTCGCTGCGTTCGATTGCCGCCAGCTTCTCGGCTGACTGACGGTCCTTGATGACCTCGACGCCGCCGCGCAACTTGCGGTCGGCGTCCGCGAACGCATCCCAGGCGGCGACCAGACGGGGATGCAGGGCTTTGCCTTTCGCCATCTTGTCGTCCTTGTAGTTCTCCTGCGTGTAGTAGTCGTCGGTTTCCTTCAGCAGCGGCTCGAGCTTGCCGACCGCGTCCGCATAGGCAGAGGCCGCGGCTTCGAGCTCGGGTTCGTGCGGCTCGATCGCGTTGGCCTTCTCGACGGCGGCGCGGCAGTCCTTGGTGTCGTAGATCGTGTAGGTGCCGTAGACGATCCGTTCCTTGCCGGTCGGGCCGGTCTTGGCGGCCCAGGAGAAGTAGCGCGCGCGGGAATCGAATGCGCGCGCCGACAGCCGATTGAGGCAGCCGATATAGGCATTGAGCTTTTCGGTGAGAGCGTCCGACGAGTTCGGAGTTTCGGCCGCGAGTGCGGGTGCCACGACGACAAGACACATCAGACTGCCGACGAGCAGTCTGACAGCGGATCGGCGGGTGGCAACCATTCGATTCTCCTTATTGTTGTATCGGTACAGCGTCGCGGTTCGTTGTCGCCGCGAGCGATGCACCGGTTCAGCACAAGCTGCAGGTCCGGTGTCGCCGCCGTGGTGGTTTCACCGTCATGGCGCCCGAATCGCGATGGTAGTGCTAGACGGGAATGATGATGCCCGTAAGGGGCGAGCGATAAAGGAGAGCGGGATGCGTGGATTGCTGGGGACCGTGATTGCCGTGCTGATCGGCCTCTTTGCACTGGGCGCGCCCGCCCAGGCGGACGAAGGACGGATCACGCTGACGATCTACAAAGGCGGCTGGGTGATCGGCGGGTCCGGCGGCTCGGGCACGTTGAACTTCCACGGCAAGCGCTATCCGTTGTCGATCGGCGGCCTGTCCTACGGCCTGGTGTTCGGCGGCTCGAAGGCGCAGCTCGCCGGGCGCGTCAGCAACATCCGCTCGCCGCGCGACGTCGCCGGCGTCTACGGCGCGGTCGGGGCCGGCGCGGCGGTGGGTGTCGGTGCCCGCGCCATCGTGCTGCGCAACGAGAAGGGCGCGGTGCTGGAACTGAGCGGCTCGCAGGTCGGCCTGATCGCCGATCTCGATCTGTCGGGCCTGGCAATCGGGTTCAAATAGTCCGGCCACGGCGCGCTCCTGAACAACCGCGCCGCGACGCCAGCTTGCGGCGCTCGGTCTGCGCGCCGCAGTGCCCGCAAGGCGCCGGCGCGTCGAACAGCTCGGCGAGCCGCGCATCCTGCAGCGCGATCGCGTCGTACAACGCGAAGGCCTCCGCGGCGCGCGGCGTGCCGATGATGTCGTCGCGCCGCAGTGCGCGCGCCGCCAGCCGGTCGAGACCGTCGGCGAGGCTGGCATCCTGAACCATCACCCACGGTCCGGTCGCGGCGATGAAGTGATGCAGGCGCACGACGAAGCGGTCGGACGGGCTGGCGCCGTCGCCCCAGCGCCCGCAGATCAGGTCGATCTCTGCGCCGTGTTCGGCGATATGGCCGACCGTCCACCACACCTGATAGGCCGCGACCGCGGCGCCCTCCGTCGAGATCGTGCCCGAGACACGGCGGCTGATCCGGCCGCAGCAATCGCAGCGGCCTGTGACGTGATCGGCTTCCGGGCTGACCTGGAGCGCGTCCGGGGTGGTGGCGACGCCTTCCTCCGGACTAATCACGACCGGGCATCCTGTCGGGGGCGGGCAGGGCGGCGATCCGCTGCGCTGAAGGCCAGGAAACCACACCGCATCGACGCCTCCCACCGCAACCCGGCCGATCGCTCCGCAATTTCTGATTGCAGAATGGTCCTGATATGTTCGATTTCGTCAAGCGGCATCGTCGCGGCGAAAGCCGAATACCGGTCGCGCCGAGCCCGCACCCTGTCGGCCGCCCTTGCTTGCCTCGCCGGGCGTTGCTGGCTACAGCAAGTCGCAATCACAAGCGGGTAGGACGTCCTTCTCATGAGCGACAGAGTCATCATCGCCGGCGGCGGCATTGGCGGGCTTGCGGCGGCGTTGACGCTGCATCAGATCGGCGTGCCTTGCGTGGTCTATGAGGCGGCGCGCGAGATGCGCCCCCTCGGCGTCGGCATCAATCTGCAGCCGAACGCGGTGCGCGAACTGCTCGACCTCGGCATCACCGAAGCCGATCTCGACGGCGTAGGCCTTCCGGCGAAGGAATGGGCGCTGGTCGGACTCAACGGCAACGACATCTATGCGGAGCCGCGCGGCAAGGCCGCCGGCTATCGCTGGCCGCAATATGCGGTGCATCGCGGCCGCTTCCACATGCTGCTGCACGCGCGCGTGGTCGAGCGGCTCGGCGCCGACGCCGTCCAGCTCGGCCGCCGCGTCACCTCCTATCGCAAGACAGCGGATGGCGTCACGGCGACGCTGGAGCATGCCGATGGCGGCAGCTCGGAAGTGACCGGCGCGCTGCTGGTCGGCGCCGACGGCATTCACTCCGCGGTGCGGGCGCAGATGCATCCGAACCAGCCGCCGATCCATTGGGGCGGCGCGGTGATGTGGCGCGGCACGACTTGGGGCAAGCCGACCCGCAGCGGCGCTTCGTTCATCGGCCTTGGTACGCATCGCCACCGCGTGGTGATCTATCCGATCTCGCATCCGGATCCGGCGACCGGACTGTCGATGCTGAACTGGATCGCCGAGGTCACGCTCGACAATGCCGAAGGCTGGAAGCAGCAGGGCTGGTTCCGGCAGGTGCCGACCTCCGAGTTCGCGCATCATTTCGACGGCTGGGTGTGGGACTGGCTCGACGTGCCGGCGATGATCCGCGAGGCCGACTCCGCCTACGAGAATCCGATGATCGACCGCGATCCGGTCGAGACCTGGCGCGACGGCCCGGTGGTGTTGATCGGCGACGCCGCGCACGCGATGTATCCGACCGGCTCGAACGGCGGCACCCAGGCGATCGTCGACGCGCGCGAACTCGGCGCCGCGATGGTCGCGCATGGCGCCACCGAAGCCGCGCTGGCGGCGTTCGACGCCAAGCTGTGCGGCCCGATCTCGCAGCTGATCCTGCGCAATCGCGGCGCCGGCCCGTTCGGCCTGCTCAACTTGGTCGACGAGCGCTGCGGCGGCACCTTCGACAACATCGACGACGTGATCCCGCCGGCCGAGCGCGCCGCCTTCATGGCCGGCTACAAGGCCGCCGCCGGTTTCGCGATCGATCACCTCAACGCCGCGCCGCCGACGATTCAGCCCGGCGCGCGGGTGAAGGAGCCGGCCGCAGCGTAAGCTGCGGCGCGACGGACTCAGCCTTCGCGGGCGCGATCATCCGTCGCGTGATCGTCATTTGCCGCAGGCGGTGATGAGGTCACAGCCGTCGGCCGCGCCATTGGACGGCGGACGCGGCTGTTGATCTGAAACAGCGTGTGCACCTTGCCATTGGCGGTGGCGCAGCCGCCGCGCATGTTCGGAAGTATCAACGTCGCTTCGCTCATCGCATCTCTCCATTGCTGTGATGCGATACTAATCGCGACGACAATTGTCTGGTTCGCGTCAGCGTTTTGGTATCGTTAAGCGATCGTTAACGCCGTCCGTCCGGGGCCGCAGCGGCGCGCATCGCTGCCGTAGTCTTCGGTTCGCGTGCGCGCCGTGCCGCCGCCGCCGGCTTAGCCGCCCCAGTTGATGCCGCAGCCGTGAGTGTCCGACGCGCAGCGGCTGATCGAGGCGACGTGGAAGTACTCCGGCCCCTGCGTGCCGGTGACCGTCACCTTGGTGGCGAGATAGGGCCGCAGCTTCGGCTCGTCGTTGAACGGACGGGCATCGATCGCGATGCGCTGCTCGCTGTCGTCGAAATGCTGCAGATAGTAGATCGGCGTTTCGCTCTTTGAGCCGATCGCGGCGAGCTTGGCGAACAGAAAACCATGCAAGGTCTGTACGTCGGATGCGGGCATGACCAACGTTCCTTCAGGTTGTTAGTTCGTCGCCGAGCTTAGGCGCCTGCCGGCGCGCAGCATTGATCGGGCACAATCTGAAGCTGAGTGTGCGCCGAAATCGCGCCAGCGGTGCGTTCGACAATGATGACGAATGCACCGTTTGTTGCACATGCCGGTATGATGGAGCGTCGTTCGGCACGAGGGCGCGCCACGCTTCGGCCGGCCCGATGACAGGCTCTGCACGAGCCCGGAGTCCATAACCACCGCACCTGCGGCGGAGTGAGAACGCCGATCCGAAAGACCGAGACATTGCAAGGCTGCGTCTCGGATTTCGCGGCGCTCCATCCAGCCGGGCAGTGACCGTGTCGCTGGCGCGATCGCCGCATCTAACTTCGCTGCTCGATGTCAGTCTCGCGAGCGATCACTTTGCGGGTTGGGTTGGCGAAACGATCCGTCCTGCACGACGACGCTTAGCACCGCGAGGTTCGCTGACGGGACGCAGGCAAATCACTTTGTGTCAGGAATAAAATCCAAAGAATGTTGCGATAGGAAAAAATGCAGATATGATGAATTTGACGAAGCGCGGAGCTGATGAGCAATGTCGTTGTTATTCGAACAATGGAATCTGTCGCGGTGGAGAGCCGAACTTGCGGCGATCAGAGTCGAACTGAGAGAACGGCGGCTTTCCCGTTCCACGATCAAAGCCGGCTTCAGAGAGGAGCAGCCTCGTAACGAACTTGGCAGATGGACGCTCGAGAGTGGTGTCGAGGTGTCGACCTCGACCGGATTCTTCACTGGCATCGCGGAGATTGATGAAACATCGGTGGCGCTGAGTGATACGCTCGCTCGCGTCATGGGGGCGTTGGAATACTTACCGAAAATGTCGCCTGCGTTGTACGGCACCGCCGTCCACATTGCGTTCGGGGTAGCGTTAAGGCTCCAGGGGCTTCCAGGCGTGGGAGACATCGAACGGAGTTTCAGTCTCGACACCGTTGATCCCTACTACGGGCTCGCCGGAACGATCAGAACCGATGCAACGCTCCGTAATGTGCAAGGGGATATTATCGCGATCTATGATGTCAAAACCGGTGCCCAGACGATATCGCGGGCCCGAGCGGACGAACTTCGGGCGAAGACGCGGGCCGCGCCGGACACGCCCGTCTTCGAACTGAATGTCGTCCGAGGAATCTCGCGAAAGCAGATTGTTCTAAGCATTTTCAGGTCGCGTTTGCGGGCGCGCCCGATTACCCGAGGGATTTGACATGTCGATGGAAATCTACGTGCTGTCGGACCAGAAGCTGAACTCGATGGCGGACTGGCAGAGTGTCATCGACGCAAAGGGTTTCCCGCTACGGCTGTCGGCCGCGACCCCGTTTGCAAGCAGCCACGGCGCGTTGCCCGTCGTGCTTCGCGATCGGCCGTCGGCGTTCGAGTGCGATCATTGGGACGCGAAGGTCCTGATGTCCGAGACGCCGAAGGTGACGTTCGAGCGGTACTGGCGATACGCGCTCGCGTTTCGCTGGGGCGGCGACATCGACGCTGGAGTGTCCGCCTATCTCGCCGCAGCCGCCTACGCCGAGGCGACGGCCGGCCTCGTGCTCGATTGCGCGGAGGGCAAGCTGATCTCGCCGGCCCGCGCCGCCGAGGTTGCCGCTGAGCTGGAGAAGAGCCGGGCGTTGATCGAGGAAGCCGTTCGGCGGGCGCTTGAAGGCTTTCGAAAGCCGTGACAGGCGAGGGCGAGGATCTCGCGAGCGGCGGTTGGCGAGGGGCACGCAGCTCGCAGACGCGGCTTTGCCGATCCGGTCCCCTCAGGCGAACCGATATCAGCGCGGAGCGGATAGCTCGTCGGACGGCTTGAGCGCTGCGAACGCTGCGGTTGGGGGAGGGCGTCGTGTCGATGCGGCCTGCGCCCGATCCGGCGCGCTTGGGCCATCCACGCGAGGCCCTGCGACCTTCGGCGATCGTGCGCTCAGATCAATGCTGCGCTCGGCGGCCTTGGTAGGTTGCCCCTGTTGTTCTGCACTGGAGGTTGCCATGATCGCGCGTCGTCGTCTTGCTGGTTTGGCTGTCGCGTTGCCCGCGCTCGCCGCGGCGGCGTTGGCGCCGCCGTCGCAGGCGCGCGCCGGGGACGGGCTGGAGCCGTACGCGCCGCTGCTGGTCGAGCTGCCGGGCTGGAAAGCCGGCAAGCTCGGCGGCCTGGCGATGCAGGACGGCGGCAGCCGCATCGTCGTGGCGCAGCGCGGCTATGAGCGCGGCGAGATCCATGTCAGCGTCCAGCTGCTCGCCGGCGCGCCGGCACAAAGCCGGCTGGCGGCCGGCGGCACCGGGATGAAGACCGAGGCCAGCCACGGCCCGGCCACGACCACCACCATCGACGGTTTCAAGGTGACGCGGACGTTCCAGGCCAGCGACAAGTCCGGCACCATCCTGATCGCGCTCGGCCCCGCCGCCGCGCTATCGCTGTCGTTCAAGGGCCTCGGCGAAGACGAAGCGCTGGCGACGGCGAAAGGCTTCGACTGGAAAGCGATGCGGGCGGCGGTGAAGTAGCTGCGCCCAATCGTAGGGCAGGTTAGCCGAAGGCGTAATCCACCGGGCCAACGTGACGGGTGCCTTGGCGCAATGGGGGGTACGCTACGCTAATCCGCCCTACGGCTGCGTGATCCCAGTAGATCATGAGTTGCAGGGCAAATCGGTGTGGAGGTGGAACTGCTTCGGCTTTGCGGGATCATCATACGGATGGCGTCGCGCGACTGAGCGAAGCGTCATCCGCCATGTTCAAATAGGATGATCCGATGACCCCCGCCGAACTCTCCGAGATCTACCGCGGTTACATCGCCTGCCTGAACCGGCAGGATTGGCCGAAGCTCGACCAATTCGTCGGCGAGGATGTGTCCTACAACGGCGAGCGGGTCGGGCTGACGGGCTATCGCGATCTGCTGCAGCTGGATTTTCGCGCGATCCCCGACCTTCATTTCGACATCCAATGGCTGGTGTCCGAACCGCCGCGGGTCGCGAGCCGGCTGTGGTTCGACTGCACCCCATCGGGTGAGCTGTTCGGCCTTGCCGTCAATGGCAGACGAATCCGCTTCGCCGAAAACGTGTTCTACGCGTTTTCCGACCGCCGCATCGTGGAAGTCTGGTCGATCATCGACAAAGCCGCCGTCGCAGCGCAGCTCCCATCCAGGCCGTAGAGCTGGAGGGCGCGGAAGGGCACGTAACACCGGTGTGCGACCGTAGGGCGGGTTAGCCGAAGGCGTAACCCGCCGCGCGGCAGTTGGGCTTGTGTCGAAGGAACGGTGGATTACGCTACGCTAATCCGCTCAACCGGCTGGGAGATCGAGGATGGAATTCGACACCGGCAAGATTGACGATGCGACGCTGGCACTGCTGTATCTGACATTGCATGACGGCACCCGCGCCTGGAAAGGCCACGACTGGAATACGCTGGACCGGCTGCACGACAAGGGCCTGATCGAAAACCCGGCCGGCAAGGTGCAGTCGGTCGTATTCACCGACGAAGGCCTTCGGCGTGCCAAAGAGTTGTTCGAGACGATGTTTGCGAAGAAGGGCGCGTAACGCAGGTTGTGAGCGTAGGGCGGGTTAGCCGAAGGCGTAACCCGCCGGGAGGCGGCTGGGCTTGCGTCCGTGTGGTGGCGGATTACGCTTCGCTAATCCGCCCTACGGGCTGTCCAGCCCGCGCGCTTCCTATTCGGTCCTACGTACGAGCTTCTTCACCCTGACCGTGAATTCACGGCCAAAGATGACGGCGCGAATAAGCCAGTTAGGCATGCCGAGGTGGGCCAGTGCTTCGACGCCGCCCGACACGTACCGCGCCTCGAGTCGGCAATCGCTGAATTCATCGGAGTTCGCGTACCAACTGAGGGTCTTCTCGATTTCGTCGCGTAGTTTGTCTTGATCCGGCAGTCGCGCAATGAATGCCAGCTCTCGTCTGAAGCAGATGGCTTCAATTCGTGCGCGTCGATCTTCCTCATATGCAATTCCGTAGCGCTCGATCCTTGCATGAGTTGCTTCATGCACGATAGTCGATGCGATTTGCTCGGTCGTCGTGACAGGGTCAGCCAAGAAGCGTTCATCGAGCACGCACGCTTTGAGCGAGTGCACGTATTCGGCGAGGCCATGGAATGACAGGTTTACCCAGATGCGGTCGAGTTCTCTGACGATCCGAGCATGATCCAGCGGACTATGCTTCTTGATCAGATTCAGCGCTCGCTCTGCTTCATCGAATAATTCGGAGTTTCGACTCCAGCCTCCGATCAAAACGCCATCAACTTGCCGCCATACCGATAGCGCCATTCCAAGTCTGTCGACAATGCGAGGTCGGAGGCGTTCGGGTCGTGCGCGTCGCATCGGCTTTCACAGCAATCGCTTCCGCTAAGCTCGATCGAACCTCCATCGTTGGCAAGTAAAATCGGCCGGGCTTTCGCCCGGCCGCTTCTTTTCCGATGGATGCCCGGGTCGAGCCTGGGCATGACGTTGTGCTTGGGGAGCGCGCGCTGCCTTACGACAGCGCTTTGTTGCTCTCTTTCACCTTGTCCGCGTCGAGATACACGCTGCTTCCCATCTCTTTGAACTTGGCGCTCATCTGGGCCATGCCGTCTTCGATGGTGCCGGAGATGGTCATGCCGGCGTGGCCGACCGGGTAGAGGGCGGCTTTCTCGTTGTCGCCCAATCCCGCGGCGTAGTCGCGGACGTCCTGCGTGATCTTCATCGAGCAGAATTTCGGGCCGCACATCGAGCAGAAATGCGCGACCTTGTGGGCGTCCTTCGGCAGGGTCTCGTCGTGGAAGGCTTGCGCCGTATCCGGATCGAGGCCGAGGTTGAACTGATCCTGCCAGCGGAATTCGAACCGGGCGCGGGACAGCGCGTCGTCGCGGAGCTGCGCGGCGGGGTGGCCCTTGGCCAGATCAGCCGCGTGGGCGGCGATCTTGTAGGTGATCACGCCGGTCTTGACGTCGTTGCGGTCGGGCAGGCCGAGATGCTCCTTCGGCGTGACGTAGCACAGCATCGCGCAGCCGAACCAGCCGATCATCGCGGCGCCGATGCCGCTGGTGATGTGATCATAGCCCGGCGCGATGTCGGTGGTCAGCGGCCCGAGGGTGTAGAACGGCGCCTCGCCGCACTCCTTGAGCTGCTTGTCCATGTTGATCTTGATCTTGTGCATCGGCACGTGGCCGGGGCCTTCGATCATCACCTGGCAGCCCTTGTCCCAGGCGATCTTGGTGAGCTCGCCGAGCGTCTCCAGTTCGGCGAACTGGGCGCGGTCGTTGGCGTCCGCGATCGAGCCCGGCCGCAGGCCGTCGCCGAGTGAGAACGACACGTCGTACTTGCGCATCAGGTCGCAGATCTCGTCGAAATGCGTGTAGAGGAAGCTCTCCTTGTGATGCGCCAGGCACCACTTCGCCATGATCGAGCCGCCGCGCGACACGATGCCGGTGACGCGGCTGGCGGTGAGGTGGATGTATTGCAGCCGCACGCCGGCGTGGATGGTGAAGTAATCGACGCCCTGTTCGGCCTGCTCGATCAGCGTGTCCTTGTACAGCTCCCAGGTCAGCTTGACCGGATCGCCTTCGCACTTCTCCAGCGCCTGATAGATCGGCACGGTGCCGATCGGCACCGGCGAGTTGCGCAGGATCCATTCGCGGGTGGTGTGGATGTTGCGCCCGGTCGAGAGGTCCATCACGGTGTCGGCGCCCCAGCGGATCGCCCACACCATCTTGTCGACTTCCTCCTCGACCGACGAGGTCACCGCCGAGTTGCCGATATTGGCGTTGATCTTGGTGAGGAAGTTGCGGCCGATGATCATCGGCTCGAGTTCGCCGTGGTTGATGTTGGCCGGGATGATCGCGCGGCCGCGGGCGATTTCGTCGCGGACGAATTCCGGGGTGATGAACGCCGGCACCGCGGCGCCGAACGATTCACCGTCGGCGAGCGCCGCTTCGGCGCGCTCGAGCTGCTGCTTGCGGCCCAGGTTCTCGCGCTCGGCGACGTAGATCATCTCCTTGGTGATGATGCCGCGGCGGGCGAATTCATATTGCGTGATCGGCGCATCACTGAGCCCGCGCAGCGGCTGGTGATGCGCGGTGAAGGTCTTGGCGGCATGGGCGGCGCCGACATTGCCGTTGTCTTCCGGCTTGATGTCGCGACCTTCATACTGTTCGACGCCGCCGCGCTCCTTGACCCATTCGGTGCGCGGCCGCGGCAGGCCCTTGTTGACGTCGATCACCACGCTCGGATCGGTGTAGGGGCCACTCGTGTCGTACACCGGCAGGTTCGGCTCGCCGGCACCTTCGCTCAGGATGATCTCGCGCAGCGGCACGCGCAGATCCGGCGCGCTTACCGGCGTGGCGTAGATCTTCTTGGAGGAGGGCAGGGCGCCGGTGGTCACGGCGGCGCGGGTGGTCTCGGGATTGGAGCGGATATTCATGCCATCCTCCTGTTATCGGTTGTTATTCGGGCCGCTTTGTTCGGTCGTGTTGTCGGTCGGAGTGGCGAGGGCACGTTGCGTGTCGCCCTCACCCCGACCCTCTCCCGCAAGCGGGAGAGGGGGAGTCATCGGCTGGGTCGCGGCGGCGCCTCACGCACGGCCTGCTCCCTCTCCCGCTTGCGGGAGAGGGCTGGGGTGAGGGTGCCGCGCGTCGCAGCGGTCGCGTTCGTCATCACGCCTTCTCGGCGACGAAGTCGAGCCAGGCGCGGACGCGGGCGTCTGGATCGGGGTTTTGCGTCACATCGCTGACCACCGCGATCGAGTCGGCGCCGGCGGCGAAGATTTCTTCGGCCTGCTCCAGCTTGATGCCGCCGATCGCGACCAGCGGGATGTTGCCGACGCGCTTCTTCCATTCGGTGATCTTCGGAA
This sequence comes from Rhodopseudomonas sp. BR0G17, assembly GCF_010907025.1. Lineage (NCBI taxonomy): Bacteria > Pseudomonadati > Pseudomonadota > Alphaproteobacteria > Hyphomicrobiales > Nitrobacteraceae > Rhodopseudomonas > Rhodopseudomonas sp. BR0G17. Next base: position 87,935 of record NZ_QUML01000022.1, read on the forward strand.
TGCCCTGCGGGGCAAACCGCATCGATTTCAGCGTGGTCGGGAAGATCGGGCCGAGCGCGATGTAGTCCGGCTCGGCGGCGAGCGCGGTTTCGAGTTCGGCGTCGTCGTGGGTGGAGAGGCCGAGCGTCAGCCCGGCGCTGCGGATCTCGGCGAGGTCCGCCTCGGCGAGGTCTTCCTGGCCGAGATGCAGATGCTGGGCGCCGGCGACGATCGCGGCGCGCCAGTAATCGTTGATGATCAGCTTGACGCTGGTGTCCTTCACCGCCGCGAGCGCGTCGGTGACGAGCTGCAGTGCGGCGCCGTCGTCGAGGTCCTTGGCGCGGAGCTGCACGGTGCCGACGCCGAGCGTGGCGAGGCGTTTGACCCACGCGATGCTGTCGACGACGGGATAGAAACGGTCAGGATACGGCATGCCAGAACGGTGTCCCGATCACAGGGGTGGAGGGCGAAGCGAAATCGCGGGCGCCCATCAGCCCCGCTTCGAATCCGGTGCGGCCGGCCTCGACCGCGAGCTTGAAGCCGCGCGCCATCGCCACCGGGTCTTCGGCCTTGGCGATCGCGGTGTTGAGCAGCACGGCGTCGTAGCCGAGCTCCATCGCTTCGGCGGCGTGGCTCGGCGCGCCGAGGCCGGCATCGACCACCAGCGTGATATCGGGCAGGCGGTCGCGCAGCAGCTTCAGCGCATCGCGATTGGTGATGCCGCGCGCGCTGCCGATCGGCGCCGCCCACGGCATGATCACCCGGCAGCCGGCATCGACCAGCCGCAGCGCGACCGACAGATCCTCGGTGCAATAGGGAAACACCTCGAAGCCATCCTTGATCAGGATCGAAGCGGCTTCGACCAGGCCGACGACATCCGGCTGCAGCGTGTCGTTGTCGGCGATGACTTCGAGCTTGATCCAGTTCGTGCCGAACAATTCGCGCGCCAGCTTGGCGGTGGTCACCGCGTCGCGCACGCCGCGACAGCCGGCGGTGTTCGGCAACACGGTGACGCCGAGTTCGCGGATCAGCGACCAGAACTGATCGCCGGCCTTGCCGCCCGCTGTCTCGCGCCGCAGCGACACCGTGACGATCTCGGCACCGGACTCGCGGATCGAGTCCTGCATGATCGCCGGCGACGGATACAGCGCGCTGCCGATCAGCAGCCGGGAGCCGAATTCGCGGTCGTAGAATTTCACCATGTTGTCAGCTCCGAGCACAGCCTGCTCCCTCTCCCGCTTGCGGGAGAGGGCCGGGGTGAGGGCGACGCGAGGATTCACCCTCCCCTGGAGGGGGAGGGTCGCTCGCGCAGCGAGCGGGGTGGGGTGGCGA
>NZ_QUML01000230.1:0-394 GCF_010907025.1 Rhodopseudomonas sp. BR0G17
GGCTAGACCGGATCGCGGCCGAGCAGCGCAAGGCGGATATGGCGCGCCTCGCCGATAGTTTCGAAGGAGCGATCGGTGAGATTATCGAAGTCGTTTCATCGGCCGCGACCGAGTTGGAAGCGTCGGCAGGCTCGCTGTCGTCGACAGCGGAGCGCTCCGTCGAACTCGCAACCGGCGTGGCGGCGGCGTCCGAAGAGGCTTCCGCCAGCGTGCAATCGGTTGCCTCCGCCAGCGAGCAACTGACCGCCTCGGTCGCCGAGATCAGCCGTCAGGTGCAGAGCTCGGCCCGCGTCGCGCACGAGGCGGTCGAGCAGGCCCGCAAGACCAACAGCCGGGTCGGGGAATTATCGAACGCGGCCGCGCGCATCGGCGACGTCGTCGAACTGATCAACAC
>NZ_QUML01000231.1:0-394 GCF_010907025.1 Rhodopseudomonas sp. BR0G17
TCCTAGTAAGGATACGGCGCCGGGAAAACTCCGCAATAGACCGGATGCCGTGGCTGTCCGATCCGCTGTTCTCGGCCCTTGCAGCGCGCCCGGCGCTCTTCGAATTGGACGTGCTTGGCTGCAGGTGGCGCGCTACGTTGCCAAAGGGCGACGCCAACAAACAGTCGGGCCGGACCGCGGCCTTCAGGAGATCAGCGATGACCAACCCGCGCGAACCGGTGCTGCATACGATCCCGATCCTGTCGCTGCGGCCGACTCAGATGACGGTCGGGATGCGCGAGGTGAAGGAAAAGCGACTGCGCTGGCGTCAGCACAAGGCGAAGAAGCAGGCCGAGCTGCTCGGCAAGCACATGATCCCGGTGGTGCTCGGCCCGGGCAAAAAACACTACGTCAT
>NZ_QUML01000232.1:0-393 GCF_010907025.1 Rhodopseudomonas sp. BR0G17
GTCAAGCCGTATATCAAGTCCAACAAGAACGACATCATCGACGCGGAAGCGATTGCGGAAGCGGTGTCACGCCCGACGATGCGGTTCGTTGAAATTCGATCGCCCGATCAGATTGACCTACAGGCGCTCCATCGGGGTCGCGATCAGCTAGTGGCTCAGTGCACGCGAGGTTATCTGCCAGATGCGCGCATTCTGCCTGGAGTATAGAATCGCGATACATCCGGGCACCGGCAAGTTCAAAATTGATCTCCTGAAGGTGTAGGCCGACGAGTCGAACGATTTGACCCCGGCGATGCGCAGGCTACTTGCCAGCCTATTTGAGGACCTCCGACTGGAGGCCAGGATTGCCGAGATCATCCGGGAGGTCGAGGCGATCGCTGCCGCAGATGATAC
>NZ_QUML01000233.1:0-393 GCF_010907025.1 Rhodopseudomonas sp. BR0G17
GGTTTGATCTCTGCCAACGCCTTGATCTGACGAGATTGTTTTGCTGGTTTGTGCTTGTTCCGCTGGGGGCGCCTACTTCTGACAGTTCGGGCACCAGAACGTCGACCGGCCGTTCTGCACGAAGCGCTGCACCGTGCCGCCGCAGGTCGGGCACGGCTCGCCTTCGCGGTCGTAGACTTTGAACGAATGCTGGAAGTAACCGAGTTCGCCGCTGGTCTGGCGATGGTCGCGCAGTGACGAGCCGCCGGCCTTGATCGCTTCGCCAAGCACCTCGCGGATCGCCTCGGTCAGCCGCACCGCGCGGTCGGTCGGCTCCTCCTTGCGATTGGCCAGGGTCGAGGCTTTGCGCTTCGGCGACAGATGCGAGCGAAACAGCGCCTCGCAGACATAGAT
>NZ_QUML01000234.1:0-392 GCF_010907025.1 Rhodopseudomonas sp. BR0G17
GGCATGGGGTTCTGGATGCTGTCGCCGAACCTGTTGGTGCTGTTCGGATTCGGTCTGACTTATCTGATCTGCGCCATTCTGGTGCTGCGCAAGCAGGAGGCGTGACGATGGGCTCGATGTTGCGACACATCTATCGTCTCACCGGCAAGGAGCTGCGCAGTCTGTGGGCCGACCCGATCCTGCTCGGCTTCATTGTCTACGTGTTCAGCGTCGCGATCTACACGATCGCGACCGGCGCCAAGCTGGAAGTCGAGGCCGCGCGGGTCGCGGTGGTCGACGAGGATCACTCCGAGCTGTCGCGGCGGATCGCTGCTGCGATGCTGCCGCCGCTGTTCCGTGCCGCCGAGCAGATCAGCCCGTCCGAGATCGATTCGGCGATGGACAGCGGCCGC
>NZ_QUML01000235.1:0-392 GCF_010907025.1 Rhodopseudomonas sp. BR0G17
GCGCAACGAAGAACCGGCGGACGCTTTTGAATCGGATCTTCATGGCGTTCACACCTTCTCGATGCGCACGGCGCATTTCTTGAAGTCGGTCTGCAGCGAGATCGGATCGGTGGCGTCCAGCGTCACCTTGTTGATCAGCTTGGACTCGTCGAACCACGGCACGAACACCAGGCCACGCGGGGGCCGGTCGCGACCGCGGGTCTCGACCCGCGCGCGGATGAAGCCACGCCGCGATTGCACCTTGACCTCGTCGCCGCGGTGCAGCTTCAGCGCCGATGCGTCGTCGGGGTGAATGAAGCAGACCGCTTCCGGGAACGCCTTGTAGAGTTCGGGCACCCGCCGCGTCATCGTGCCGGAATGCCAGTGCTCCAGCACGCGGCCGGTCGACAGCC
>NZ_QUML01000236.1:0-392 GCF_010907025.1 Rhodopseudomonas sp. BR0G17
CGTGCGTTGTCATCGACCCGATCCGGGACGAATCCGGCGATCTGATCGGATACGCAAAGATTACCCGCGACATCACCGAGCGGCGCGAGGCGCAACAGAAGCTTGAACGGGTGCAGGGCGAGCTGGCCGAATCCCGGAAGATGGACGCGCTAGGGCAGTTGACCGGCGGCGTTGCCCACGATTTCAACAACCTCCTGATGTCCTTGATCGGCATTGCCCGGCGCATCAAGAAGTTGTCCGACGACGACCGCATCTTGGAGACGGTCGAAGCGCTGGAGGCGGGCATCAAACGGGGTTCCAGCCTGACGCGGCAACTCCTGACCTTCGCGCGCCGACAGCAGCTTAACCCTGTCGTGCTCGACGTTTCGGACACGGTCGGCTCAATGCATGAG
>NZ_QUML01000237.1:0-392 GCF_010907025.1 Rhodopseudomonas sp. BR0G17
GTTCTCAGACGACGCAGCAGACTTCTGGAACGAGGATCATATGAGTTTAGCAGGAGCAAAGAGGTTCGGAGAGTTCGCCCATCCGATCTTGATGCCAAATGCTCAAATTTTGCAGAATGAACAAAAATATCGACCAGATAGATAATTGGCTAACACACGACCACACCCAACCACCTTCAACGCAAAATGCAGTATGTGACATTCGTAATATCCCAAGGTTGCCACTTTTGATCTGGCGCAAACGCATTGCAGCGCCGGGCGACGCAAGAAGCGGAGCGCGACGCGCTGGAAGCTAAGCAGCAAGCAATGCCGCGCCGCCGCTGACGATGCATTTGCAGGCCGCAGGGCAGCTCGGCGCCTGCACCGGCAAGCTAAAGCAGGGGCTGGCACGG
>NZ_QUML01000238.1:0-391 GCF_010907025.1 Rhodopseudomonas sp. BR0G17
AGATTAGGGAATGGACTTACGCGCAGGCCTATCCGACTTCGACACGTAGGGCCGAGGAACTGCAGATCTGGCTGCATCGATACAATTGGCACCGCCCTCACGGCGGCATAAGATCACAGACGCCAATCAGCAGACTCGGAATCTCCGACGACAACCTGTTGAGGCTCAACAGCTATAGCCCCAGCCTAACCTTCACGCATTGCATATTGTAGAGTTACCGCGCGCTTGTGGCAATTAGGTGGCTTTTGTCGCAAGCATACCGTCTTCTCGCCTCTCAGCACCAAGGAAAGATGGACTCCGCAACCGCGGCAAGCTCCGCCTATTGTCTGTCGCTAAGCCGGCGTATCAGCGTCACTCTCCACCGAGGATACTGCCTTCAGCTAGATGATGC
>NZ_QUML01000239.1:0-391 GCF_010907025.1 Rhodopseudomonas sp. BR0G17
GCGATCGCTTCCGCTGATCGCGCAAACTGTTTGGAATCGGATGTTCAGTTTCGACGCCCTGCTGCAAACGATCGCTCGTCAGACCGTCCTGTGCGTCGGCGATCTGATGCTCGACGAATTCGTTTACGGCGAGGTGTCACGTATTTCGCCGGAGGCGCCTACGCCGGTGATCGCCGTTCAGCGCAGCGAGACCAATATCGGCGGTGCCGGTAATGTCGCCCGCAATATCGCGGCGATCGGAGCAAGCTGCATCTTCGTCGGACTCATCGGAGATGACGTCACCGGTCGGGCGCTCGAGGCCGAACTCGCCAACGAGCCGCGGATCGAACCGGTACTGGTGCGCGATACTTCGCGGCCGACGACCCGCAAGGTGCGCTTCGTCTCCGAGCAC
>NZ_QUML01000023.1:0-88103 GCF_010907025.1 Rhodopseudomonas sp. BR0G17
GGCCAGCCACGCCAGCGGGCTTTCACTGTCGTCCATCGTGACGCGCGCTAGCCCGTCGGCCGTCATGATGTCGCGCTCCGTGAGATCCAGATGACTGGCACGAAAACCGTCGACTTCGGCCCTGCCCTGCGCGCGTGGTGTGGTGGACTTCCGTCCGCGACGTTTGACCTGCATCTCGGTCCGACCTTTCCTAGAGCTTGATCTAAGAAAATATTCCCACAACGAGACCGGCGCCGCAAGGGCATCAAACACGCAGGATCGGATTTTTTTCCTCAGCCAGCAACCCGCGCGGCCATCATGCGCCCCAGTGCGTCAGAGCATGGCGGGCCGCCGCCGCCAGCTCGGCACGGCTGGCACCGTCGCGGGCCAGGATCGACATGCCGGCCTGGACGGCCTGATAGAACCGGGCAACCGCATGGATGTCGGACGACGCCGGCAACTCTCCCGCCGCAACGGCCTCGCTCAAGCGCGCTTCGAGGCGCTGCAGCGTGACCGCACGGGCGCTGCGCACCATCTCGCCTAGTTCGGCGTGTCCTTCGCTGCCCACGGCCGACAACGTGACCATGCAGCCGGGCGGATGATCGTCAGGCGCCCCGGTCAGCGCGGAAGCGGAGTCGAGCAGAAAAGCTTCCAGCGCCTCGCGCGCGGTCTGCGCAGTGTGGAACCGACCCCAGACCAGTTGCTCGTAATTCGCTTCGTAGTGTCGCAGCGCCTCGGCGTAGAGCGCCTCCTTGGAGCCGAATGCGGCGTAAAGGCTTGGCGGGCCGATTCCCATCGCCTCGGTCAGGTCGGCGATCGAGGTCGCCTCATAACCCTTGATCCAGAACAGCCGGGTGGCCTCTGCCAGCGCGCGCTCCCGATCGAATGCCCGCGGCCTTCCGCGCGGCCGTGCGGGGCGATCGTCGAAGGGCTGATCTGATTTCTGCATTAATCGCTATATAAATCGCTTGCCGACCTCCGGCAATTCGCCTACGAATTATATATCGATTACTACAAAAAAAGAGGATGACATGGTTGAGCTGACGGGTAAGCGGGCGCTGATCACCGGAGCCTCGCGCGGCATTGGCGCCGCAATTGCGAAGGAACTGGCCGCCAAGGGCGCGGACGTCGCCATCACCTATGAGCGCTCAGCCGAACGCGCCGCCGAGGTCGTGCGCGTGATCGAGGGCGAAGGACGTCGCGGCTTCGCGCTTCAGGCGGACAGCGCTGATCCGGCGGCCTTGAAGTCCGCAGTCGACGAGGCTGCGACCAAGCTCGGCGGCCTCGACATCCTGGTCAACAATGCCGGTATCGGCCGCGTCGGTCCGATCACCGAGCTCAGCCTCGCCGACATCGATGCGCTGCTGAACATCAACGTGCGCGCAGTGGTGCTCGCGTCGCAAGCCGCGATCCCTCACCTCGGACAGGGCGGACGGATCATTTCGATCGGTTCGACCCTCGCCGAGCGGGTGCCGTTCGCCGGCTCGACCGTTTATGCGATGACCAAGTCGGCGCTGCACGCATTCACGCGCGGCCTGTCGCGCGAGCTCGGGCCGCAGGGCGTCACCGTCAATCTGGTGCAGCCTGGATCGATCGACACCGACATGAACCCGGCGAGTGGCGAACAGGCCGACCAGCTCCGCGCCCTGACGGCGCTCGGGCGCTACGGCAAGCCTGAGGAGATCGCCGCCGTGGTCGCGTTCCTGGCCAGTCCGTCCGCAGCCCTGATCACCGGTGCGATGATCACCGCTGACGCCGGCTTCTCGGCTTGACGGCGGATTACTTCCGCCGGCGGCGCTGCTGGCCGAGACCCATCTTCTTGGCCAGTTGCGAGCGCTCCACCGCGTAGTTCGGTGCCACCATCGGGTAGTCCGCGGGAAGTCCCCACTTCTCGCGGTACTGCTCCGGCGTCATCTTGTACTGCGTACGCAAATGCCGCTTCAGCGACTTGAAGCGTTTGCCGTCTTCCAGGCAGATCAGATATTCCGGCGTCACCGATTTCTTCACCGGAACGGCCGGCTTGGCCGGCTCCTGCGGCGCCACCTCGGGGCGACCGGCCGACAGCCGCTGCAGCGCGGCGTGGACCTGACCGATCAGCGCCGGGATCTCGCTCGCCTGGGTCGCATTGTTGCTGACATAAGCCGAGACGATCGATGCGGTCAGCTCGATGTAGCTCTTGCCTGGGGTGTCACTCATCGGCCGTCCTTCGTCGTCGGTTCGAAACGCGCCGCGCGGCAGGCCGCGGGCGCGTTGGTCAAATTGTTGGGATACTCGGTGGTATTTTGCAGATCGCCGCCGCGCGGCGAATCTAACCTTGCCAATACCGAAGTCTATTTAGGGTGGTGCAGTCCAGCAAGGTAGACCAACAGACGAACCCGCGCCTTAGCTGCGCTGTTCGAGATGCTCGCGCAATTCATCGATCGACTCGAACCGCATCATGCCTTCCGGCATCTGCGCCTCGATCGAACCGTCGGAATACAGCGAATAGGCCATGCCATCGACCACGCCGGATTTCAGCACGGTGACCTGCTGCATCTCCTCACTGCGCGGAGCCGGCGTCGGCTCCAGCAGGCCGGACCGTTCCGGCGGCGGCGGCGTCTCGTCACCACCCGCTGCGGACCGCTTGCGCGGCCAGGCATCCTCGAAATTGCGTGCTGAGCCTCCCAACAGGTCGCCGGACGGCGCCTCGCCGCCGGCCTGGGCCGCGCGCTCCCGCTCGCGGCGGGACGAGGCGAACAACAGATTGCGCCGCTTCGGCGGCGTCTGCTCGTCCTCGGGCTCGGGCGACGACGTGTCGAGCGGCGCAGAAGGCGGTGGCGGTGGTGGCTTGATCTCGAGCGGCGCCGCAGCCCGCTGGCGCAGCCGGTCGCGCGCTGCGGCCTCCTCCTGCCAGGGCATCACGCCTGCGGGCTCAGCAGCGGGCGAGAGCGGCTGAGGCGGCGCGGACGGCTCCGACCGGTCGCCGGGGAACAAGGCATCACTGTCGGCGCCCGCAGCCGGCGGTTGGGGAAACGCGGTCCGCTCCGGAGCCCGGGTGACGCTGGTCTCGATGTCCTCGGTGCCGAGGCCGGCGCCGATCGACCGCAGCTCACGGATCACCGCCGACAGGCCGAGCAGCAGCGCGCCAGTGCAGAAGCCGATCACGCCGGACAGGATCAACGTGTTGCCGAAGCTGAATTCCTTGACCGGGACGCCGACGATGATCGACGCCGCTCCGGCCAGCAGGAAGACGATGCCGGCGACCAGAAGCAATATCATGCTGTACTCCACTCCGGGGCGGAGCGCCTCGGTAGCCCGCGTTACGATAGCGTCATCCGTCCCAGATCGGCAATCGCCTCAGGCCTTTGCGAACAACTTGTTGGCGCCGCGGTTGCGGACCCTGCCGCCTTCCCGGCAGGATTGGGGCACCGCCCCGCCACATGCCTGCTGCGCTCCGGTCGGCGCTTGCTGCAAGGCATTCGCAGCACTAGGCTTCCGCCAAGTCAACGCGCCGGGCAACGGCGCCCACACCGAAGAGGAAGCGCATGTCCCCAGCCGAAGCCGCACGCCTGAGAGAAGTCCCCTCCGACATGACCGAGGCCGAGTGGGAGCAGCGGGTCAACCTCGCCGCCTGCTATCGCCTGGTCGCGCTGTACGGCTGGGACGATCTGGTCGACACCCACATTTCGGCTCGGGTGCCTGGCCCCGAGCATCACTTCCTGATCAATCCCTACGGGCTGATGTTCGACGAGATCACCGCCTCGAGCTTGGTGAAGGTCGATCTCGACGGCAACCAGCTCACCGAGAGCCCGTACAAGATCAACCCGGCCGGCTTCACCATCCATTCGGCGATCCATGAGGTCCGCGAGGACGCCGGCTGCGTCATTCACCTGCACACCCCGGACGGCACCGCGGTGGCGAGCTGCATGGACGGCCTGCTGCCGATCAACCAGACCGCGCATTTCGTCACCGGCGACCTCGCCTATCATGACTATGAAGGCGTCGCGCTCGATCACGACGAGCGGCCCCGGCTGCAGCGCGACCTCGGCGACAAGAACCACATGCTGCTGCGCAATCATGGCACGCTGACCGTGGGCCGCACTGTCGCCTCCGCGTTCGAGCGGATGTATCATCTCGAGCGCTCCTGCACGATGCAGGTCCGCACCAAGATGCTCGGCCCGACGGCCTACCCGCTCGAGCAAATGGTGATCGACAAGAACCACGACCTGATCGCCAATCGCGACGCGATGGAGCTGCGCTCCACCAAGCTGGTGTGGCCGCCGCTGCTGCGCAAACTCGACCGCATCGATCCGAGCTATCGGAGCTGAGCGGGCCAACACTGTCACGCGAGCGCAGCGAAGCGATCCAGAGGCTCAGCATACCGAGCTGGATTGCTTCGTCGCTTCGCTCCTCGCAATGACGGCTGAACGCGCGGTTGAAATCTGCAAAGGCGATGCTATCCTCTCCGCATCACCCTCTACGCTATTGGAATTCAAACGCCGCCCAATTCCGGGCGGCGTTTTTGCGTCGGCACGCGACCATCGGCGCCGACATCGATTTGTGACGTAATTATTACGCCGCGCTTTTCATCACCACCATCGCGCTCATCAACGTCGCGCCGCGCGCGCAAGTAATCGCTCCTCGAAAGATATCTCTGCTTCTGAAAATTCCACCTCGTAGATTTACCGAATGTTGGTCTCTGCCGTCCATGGGTGCGCCGCCGCCAACTAACAGATGGCGACTCGCGAAGAAAATAACCTTCGCAAAACTGTCACCAACCTCGGTTGCCCGATGCGTCAGTTGTATTCCGCTTCGAAACACGTTCTGAAATCTCTGTTCAACCGCATCAAGATCGGTCTCCGCTTCAAGATCGCAGTGCTCGGTTTGATCGGCGTCGCCCTGGTCGGCTCCGCCTGCCTGCTCGGGCTGAGAGAGGCAGCCGAGGCGGAGCGCAGATCGGAAGCCAGCGTGGCGCTGCGCTTTGACGTCATGCAGCTGTCGGCCGACTACCTGCAGGCGGGATTGATCGCCAACGAATTCCTGCGCACGTCGGACGACAAGCTGATCGCAAAGCACGAGGCGGTCGCGACGGCGGCCAAGCACCGGCTCCAGGACATCGAGCAGCGGCTCGGCCGAACCGACAGCGACGCGGCGGCGAAGCAATCGACGGCACTGCTTACGGGCCTCAATCTCTATCTCACACGTTTCCAGAATCTGCTGTCGGCCAAACGCGTGCTCGGTCTCACCGAGCAGGACGGATTGCAGGGCAAGCTGCGCGAAGCGACCAGGCGGCTCGAAGCGAAGCTGGCTGAGATCGACGATCCCCGCCTGTCGGTGCTGATGCTGACGATGCGTCGCCTGGAGAAGGATTTCATCCAGAAGGGCCGCGAGAAGGACGGGGACGATCTGATCGAACGGGCCTCCGATTTCGCTGGCGCGCTGGCCAAGAGCGATCGTGCCGCCGACCAGAAGAAGGAGCTAACGACGCTGATCGGCGGCTACAAATCGAGCTTCCTCGCTTTCATGGTCAGCCAACAGAGTCTGAACGAAGAGACCGAAGACTTCGGTTCGGTGTTCGCGCGCACCCGGCCGACGCTGGACGCGCTGATGACGAGCGCAGAGGCGCGCTATCGGGCTTCCCAATCGAGCGCGGCCCAAGTCCGAAAACTGCTCAACTGGATCATCGGCGGCGTCACCTTGGGCGTGGCGACACTCGCTCTCCTGGTCGGTCAACGCATCGCCGGCTCGGTGACGCGGACCACCGCGGCCATGCAGCGGCTCGCCGCTGGGGATTTCGACGCGGTGCTGCCGGGACTGGAGCGGCGCGACGAGATCGGCGAGATGGCGCGCGCTGTCGAAGCCTTCAAGGCAGCGTCGCAGCGCGCCGCGCGCGAAGAGGCTGAAGCTAAGATCGCGCAGCAGCAGATCGAGGCCGAGCGCCGCAGGGACGGCATGCACAAGCTCGCCGACGGCTTCGAGGTCGCGGTCGGCAAGGTAATCGAAACCGTGTTTCTAGCGTCGAGCTCGCTTGAGTCATCGGCGGGCTCGCTCACCCACACCGCCGAGACGTCACGCCAGCTCACGATCGCGACAGCGTCGGTCTCGTCCGAGGTGAGCGCCTGTGTCGGCACAGTTGCGGCGTCGGCCGAGCAACTCCTCGCCTCCGTCGACGACATCGGCCGGCGGATCGAGGAGTCGACGACGATGACGGCCGCAGCCGTGCGGCAAACACGGCAAACCAGCGAGCACGTGCTGCAGCTCGCGCGCGCCGGCGATCGCATCGGCGATATCGTCGGGATGATCCAGACCATCGCCCGCCAGACCAATCTGCTCGCCCTGAACGCCACCATCGAAGCCGCACGGGCTGGCGACGCGGGGCGCGGCTTCGCCGTGGTCGCCTTCGAAGTCAAAGCCCTTGCCGAGCAGACCGCCAAGGCGACGCACGATATTCAGCGGCAGGTCGCGGATATCCAGCAAGCGACACGTTCGTCGGCCGGCTCGATCGACCAGATCGTCGGCCTGATCGAACGGGTCTCGGAAACGATCGCGACCATTTCGGCCGCGATCGAGACGCAGGGGCTGGAGACGCGGACCATGTCGGACCACGTGGCGAAAGCTGCGAGCGAGACCGTCCATGTCGCGACCAGCATCGAACAGGTGCAGCGCGGCGCCGAACATGTCGAAAGCGCCTCGCGCGAAGTGTTCGCTGCGGCGCAGTCGCTGGCGAACGACAGCAACGTGCTGCGGCGGGAAGTCGCCGACTTCCTAGGCTCGGTACGTTCGGCCTAGGCGCCGGCGACCGCGAGCGAAGGGGGGCGGAGTCGCGGGCTCACTGGCGCAATCCGACCCGGCGGCCGTAGCCGATCAGCGCACAGTACACCAGAGCGGCCGCCAGCGTGGTGTGGCCGCTGAATTTGACCAGGCCGAAGCCCCAACCGGATACGTCCACCAGCACGGCAAGCGCGAGCGTCAGCAAGCAAGCACCGATCGCGCGCAGGGCGATCACCACCGGCCGCCGCAGCGAGCGACGCAGGATCTCATGCTGCGGCCGGCGCATGGCGAATGCGAATGCAGCGAAGCCCAGCAGACACAGGGCTTGAGCGAGCGCGTGGCTCATGTCGCCGCCTCGCCCGACATCGTTGGGAGCGCGTCGCGCTTCGCTAAGCTGCGCGGCGGGCGAACCCGCGCGCCCTGACGCGCGGTGCGGATCGCCAGCACGGCGTGCAGCAGTGCCAGCATCCAGCACATCAGGTCGGTGCCGACGAACACCCAATCGCCGACCGCGAAGCTGTGCCACAGCGGACGCTGGGTCGTCATGGCGTTGAGCACCGGGATCAGCGCCAGCAATCCAGCGGCCGCCCACAGCTGCTCGACCCAAGCCGCCCGCGCCGGCCGCAGCAGTGCGTGGAGCAAGGTCAGCCCCCAGACGATGAAGAACACATGGATTTCCCAGAACGCCCGGTCCGCCATCGCAGTCGGCAACAGGCGGTTCGCCCACAGGAACGCCGTCATGGCGATCGAGAGTCCTGCGATGCTGGCGATGTTGAGCCGCTCGACCAGGCGAAATCCAAAACACGGCCGCTCCGGATCAGGCAGCTTCTGCCGCCGCTTCACCGTCCACATCACCAGGCCGGTACCGACCATCGCGGTGCCCATGAAGCTGACGATGAAGTACAGCCACCGGGTCTCGAGGTCGCTGAACCGTCCGATGTGCAGCGCGTAGAGTACGCCGCGGGTTTCGGCCGCCGCACCGACGCGATCATGCACAGAGAGTAATTTGCCGCTGACGCCATCGAATTCCAGGTAGTCGGGACTCATCGAGACGCGCCCGGCATCGCCGCGGGTCACCGCGATGCGGGCTGCCGCGTTGCCCGGATTGGCCGCGTTGACGCGCCCGACATCGGACGTGCCCCAGCGCATCTGCGCCTGCCGCACCATCGCTTCGATCGAGCCGAGCAGCGCCGCGTCTGCGGCGGGATTGCCGGGCGGGATGAAGGCATTGAGCTCCGCCATCAGTTGCTGGCGCTCGGCCGGCGTCTTGATGGCGGCGCGCTCGCCCCATGGCACGTACAGCGCCATCAACGTCACCAGCCCGGTGTAGGTGATCATCACATGAAACGGCAGGCCGAATACCGACAACGCGTTGTGCGCGTCGAGCCAGGAGCGCTGGCCCTTGCCCCAGCGGAAGGTGAAAAAGTCGGTGAAGATCTTCTTGTGGGTGATCACGCCAGCGACGATCGCAATCAGCATGAACATCGCCGCGAGACCGGCGAGCAGCCGTCCCCAGAACGGCGACATGTAATAAAACTGAAAATGGAAGCGGTAGAAGAAGTCGCCGCCAAGCGTCCCCCGAGCTTCGACCTGACGGCCGGTCACCGGATCGAAGTGGCCTTCTCCGAAGCCACGCGCATCCTGCGCGACGGGAAGCCGCCAGAACGCATAGACGCTGTTGCTGCGCCCCTCGGGAAGCTTGATGCTCCACTGCGTCGCGCTCGGCGCAATCCGGCCGATTTCATCGGCGACACGCTGCGCCACCACCGCCGGGTCCAGCGCCTGCATCACGCGCGGCAACTCGGGCCGCATCCACTGCGACAGTTCCTCCTTGAAGAACGACACGGTGCCGGTGAGGAACATCGCATACAGCACCCAGCCGAGCAGCAGCCCGGTCCAGGTGTGCAAGCCCGACATGCTCTGCCGGATGCCGCGATGGGCGGCTTGTCGATCATGCTTGGTCACGCGATGCGCCCCCTCAGGAAGCAAACCACGCCAGCGGCGCCAGCACCGCGACGACGACGGCTAGGCCGATCCATGCTCTCAGCGCGCTCCGCGCCGCGAACGCCCAGATCACCACAGCCGTACACACCGCGAAGCTCGCCAATTGACCCGTGAGCACCGCCTGCGGCTTGCTGATCGGCAGCGCCAGCACTGCGACGCTGAGCAGCGCCGCGATCCCGTAGCCGCCGGCCGCCGCCGCGACGATGCGCGCGATCAACGGACCGATCGTCCGCGCGCGATGTACCCGCGCGGTCATTTGCTCGGCGCGGCCGGCGTCGCCGGCGGACCGGGCGGAAGCGGCGGCAGGCCGTCGGCCTTCTCGTAAGTGACGGTGGTGGCGTAGCTCACCGCATCATAAGGCTCCGCCCCCTTGGCACCGAAGCGCTCGCCAGCGGTTTTGTCGTTGAGGCTGACTTCGGCGACGTAAACGCCCTTCCACGGCATGTCGAAGCTGACCAGCCCCTGCGCGTCGGTGTGCGCTTCCTTGGCCCAACCCGACTGCGTCGTCAGCGTGACCTTGGTCTTCGGCTTCGGCTGATCCTTGAACACCAGCTTGAACTGGCCAGGCTGCCCGGTCGGCACCAGGTCGAGCACCAGCTTCGGCTGCTGCGCGGCAAAGCCAGTGATCAGCCGCGCGGCCGGATAGAACCAATTCCGCACGTCCTTACCCTGCTGCTTCCAGGTGTACAGTGGATAGTTTGCGTCCTCGGCCACGATGCTGTCACCGGCCGCAGCGGCGAACGGCAGCTTGAACCCGCTCGGGGTCTTGCTCGCCTCCGCCTTCTGCTCACCCTTGGCGGACAACAGCGTGCCGGTGACCTTGCTGAATTTATCGAGCAGCCCGGGCGAGGCTTCGCGCAGATTCTCGCCGAACTCGCCGAACCGGACCACGGCCTGGCCGTCCGCCTGCTCGATCCAGATCTGATGCGCCTGCGCGGACGCGGCGGCGCCGAGCAGCGCAACGATCGCGAGAGAGAGCTTGTTCATGTCGTGCTCCTTGTTGGCTTGAAGATCGCGTGCCGGACGACAGGCCTCCGACACGTGGATGCCCGGCACGAAGGCCGGGCATGAAGTCGTTGCGTGCGCTGCGCGCGTTCGATCAGAAATCGAACGCCGCCGAGAGCAGATAGGTGCGCGGCGCACCCACGGTGACGTAAGTGCCGGTGGTGAGCCAATAGGTCTCGCCAGTAACGTTCTCGATATTGGCGCGGAAGGTGACCGGCTTGCCGGTGAGTGCCGTCGTGGTGTAGCGCGCGCCGATATCGAGACGGGTCCAGCCCGGGAAGCTCAGCGTGTTGGCCGTGGTGAGATAGGCGCTGCCGGTGTGGATCACTCGACCGTTAAGCGCGAGCCCGCTGACCCATGGCGTATCCCAGTCGAGCCCGGCGGAGAACGTCCTGTCAGGAACGCCGGCCGCGGCATTGCCGCGCTGCGTCGGGTCGGTCGGATTGGTCAGTTCGGGATTGATGAACGTCGCACTCGCCATGCCGCGCAGCCCGGGCAGGATCAGGCCATAGACGTTCAGCTCCAGGCCTCTGTTGCGCTGCTCGCCGTCGTAGGCCTGCGCATTAGCCGCCGTGGTGATCAGGCTCGGACGGGCGATCTGGAACACCGCTGCGGTGGTGGTGATGGTGCCCCAGTCGACCTTGACGCCGGCCTCCTGTTGCTTCGACTTGTACGGCGCCAGGATCGTGCCAGCGTTCGAGAAGTTGCCGCCGACAATGGTGCCGCGCGTGAGACCCTCGGCGTAGTTGGCATACAGCGACACGTTGGTCCACGGCTTGACGACGATACCGGCGAGCGGTGTCGTGGCGCTGGCGTCGTAGGTCGAGGTCAACGCGCCGATGTTGGTGCCGGTGGTGGCGTAACTCTCCTGCTTCACCATCTGATGACGGCCGCCGAGCGTCAGCAGCACCGACTCGTTCAGGAACGACATGGTGTCGACCACCGCGACGCTGGTCAGCGTGCTGTCGGAGGCGTGCCGCGGCGCGTAGCGGTCCGACGTCACCGCCGGCAGCGGCGCCGGGTTGTAGATGTTCGACGCGGTGGTGCCGCCCTGGATGTAGGCGTTGCCCGCCTCCTGGAAGAACCCGGTATAGGCGACGTTGAGCTTGTGGCCGATGAAGCCGGTGTCGAACCGCGACCGGAAGCCGACATTGCCGCTGACGGTCTTGGTGTAAGAATCGTAATACGTATTCTGGACGTTGAAATTGCCGAGCGCATCCACCGCCGTCGCCGAGCGCGGGAAGGTCTGGTAGTTCGAGCCATCACGATAGCCAACGCCCGCATAGGCGGTCAGCCAGTTGGTCAGGTCGTATTCCAAAGCGGTTGCGGCCGTGTTGTCCTTCTGGCGCAGCCTCGTGTCGGGATACCAGTTGCTGCGTGCATCAGGCGGCGCCGGAATCGCAGTGGCGGTCGGCAGCAGGCCGATCTGCGGGCGGAAGTTGTCGGTGTTGTCGTTTTGCGAGAATAGATCGAGCGTCCAGCGAAGCCGATCGCCGCGATAGTCGATCGCCACCGCACCCAGACCCGACTGGAAATTTCCGTCTCTGATCGAGGCTTCACCGTTACGACCAACGCCGTTGAAGCGAACGCCCCACTCCTTGTTGGCGCCGAACCGCTGGCTGGTCTCGAGATGCAGTCCGTAATTCGCCGCGCTCATGAAGAACGGCGTCAGTCGCGAGAACGGCTCGTCAGTAGCACGCTTGGTGACGATGTTGATGCCGCCGCCGACGGCTCCGCTCGGCGCGATGCCGTTGATCAGCGCGCCTGGACCCTTGAGCAACTCGATCCGCTCGATGATCTGGGCCGGAACGCGCTGCGACGATGCGAGGCCATACAGACCGTTGAGGCCAACGTCGGTCGCCCTGACCTCGAAGCCTCGGATGATGAAAGTGTCGTCGAAGCCGTCGCTACCGGTCGACAGCCGCACTGAGGAATCGTTGATCAACGTGTCGGCGGCGGTGCGAGCCTGCTGGTTCTCGATCAATTGCGAGGTGAAGTTGACGGTCGAGAACGGCGTGTTCATCACGCTGGTCGCGCCGAGCAGGCCGAGCGTGCCGCCCCGCGCCACCTGGCCGCCCGCATAGGCCGGCGCCGGCGCGCCGATGGTGCGGGTCGAGCCCATCGTGGTCGGCGGCGCGGCCGGTGGGGGCGGCGGCTCGGCGGCGCGGCGCGGCGCTACCCGCGCGGCGCGCTGCGGCGTGGCGCGTGGCTGCGCGGTGCGTGTGGTCGACCGTGTACGCTGCTGCGGCGCATCGACCGAGACCGGCGGCAACACGCGCGCTTCGGACTCCTGGGCAGGCGCCGAGGATGGCGCGAGGCCGGCCGCGCACAGCGTCAGCACGCCGGTCGCGACGCCCAGATACAAACGATTGTTGCTGGCCTTGAAGTTGCTCACACCACGCCCCCGGTCACTCGTTGGTGTCCGGGTAGGAGATGAGGGATGGTGAGGCAACGGATGCGATTTAGAATTGATATACGCACGCCATCGCAAGCGCCCGGCACTTAGAACGAGTCTAGTAAGCGACCTCTCCGCTCAGTATCACGCCGGTGAACGCAACGCGGCGAGCCGGGCGCCAAGGAACACCTTGGCGCATCGCGGCTTCGCGCAGTTTGCTACTCACCACGCGGGAGCGAAACAGCCATGGAACCGATTTGGAAAGATTCTGGATTTGCGCGCAGTGGCGCAAATCCAGAGCAGGCCTCGCGCAATGCGAGGTGACGATCTGACGCGACGGTTTCAGCGCGGCGCGTCAGCCAGCGCACCGAGAATCCGCACCCACGAACGGATGCCCTTCTGGAAGCTGGTGAGGTTGTACTTCTCGTTCGGCGAATGGATGTTGTCGTCGTCGAGACCGAAGCCGATGAGCACACTGTCGAGCCCGAGCGTACGCTTGAAATCGGCGACGATCGGGATCGACGCGCCGGAGCCGATCAGCACCGCTTCCTTGCCCCACTCCTCGGTCAGCGCGCGGCTCGCCGCGGTGAGCGGCTTCATGTCCCACGGCAGCGCGATCGCTGCGCCGTTGGAGTGATCGAGAAACTCGGCGCGGCAATCGCCCGGCAGCCGGGCGGTGACATAAGCGCGGAACGCATCGCGGATTTTGTTGGGGTCCTGCCCTTCGACGATGCGGAACGACACCTTGGCAGAGGCTTCCGCCGCGATCACGGTCTTCGATCCCTCGCCGGTGTAACCGCCGACGATGCCGTTGATGTCGCAGGTCGGTCGCGAGATCAGCTGCTCGATCAACAGACGATCGTCCTCACCGGCCGGAATCGACAGCCCGATCGGGCCGAGAAAACTCTCGGCGGTCAGGTTCAGTCCCTTCCACTGCGCCAGGATCTCCGGCGGCAGATCCTTCACGCCGTCATAGAAGCCCGGAATGGTGATGCGGCCGTGCTCGTCGTGCAGGCCGCCGAGAATCCGCGTCAGCACCCGGATCGGATTCTGCGCGCCGCCGCCATAAACCCCGGAATGCAGATCGCGGTTCGCCGCCTTGATCTTCACCTCTTCATAGACGAGGCCGCGCAGCGAGGTGGTGATCGCCGGCGTCGCCGGGTCCCACATTCCGGTGTCGCAGACCAGCGCGAAGTCGGCGGCGAGGTCCTTCTTATGCGCATCGAGGAACGGTACGAAGTTCTTCGAGCCGACCTCCTCCTCGCCCTCGATCACGATGGTCAGGTCGATCGGCAGTTCGCCGGTGGCGTCCTTCCACGCCCGGCAGGCTTCGATAAAGGTCGAGAGCTGACCTTTGTCGTCCTGCGCACCACGCGCCACGATGATCTTGCGGCCGTCGGCATGGTCGGCGATCACCGGCTCGAACGGCGGCCGATGCCACAGCTCCAGGGGATCGACCGGCTGCACGTCGTAGTGGCCATAGAACAGCGCGTGCGGCCGGTTGCCGGTGTTGCCCTTGGCCTTCGCCACGATCGCCGGATGACCGGCGGTCGGCCTTACCTCGGCATCAAATCCGATCGACGCGATGTCGGCGCAAAGATGCTCCGCCGCCGCCTTGCAGTCCGCCGCAAACGCTGGATCGGCCGAGATCGACTTGATCCGCAGCAGTGCGAACAGCCGCTGCAGCGCGGAGTCGAAATCGGCATCGGCGCGGGCAAGCACCGTTTGAACGTGAGAGCTGGCGGACATGCTGTGTTCCTCGTGTGAACTCGTCATGCCCGGCCTTGTGCCGGGCATCCACGTCTTGCGGCAGGCACCGCCGGTAGACGTGGATGGCCGGGACGAGCCCGGCCATGACGCATGATAGGCAAATAGCTCGAACTATGAAGACGTCAGGATGCAGCGCGCGTCTGCAAACCTGCGATCCTCTCGCCTCACCGTCGCAGCATTCCGCCGAGCGTGCCACGCACGATCGAGCGACCGACCGAACTGCCGAGCGAGCCGCCGACCTTCTTGCCGAGCTCGGCGGCAACGCCGCCGACCACCGTGGTGGCGACGGTGCGGGCAACATTGCGAGCGACGAGTTGGCCGGTGGTGAGCTTGCCGCGCGGCGTGTTGGTGCCGAACACGGTCGAGAACAGCCCGCCGAGCTGACCGAGAATGCCGCCCTCGCCCGGTGCCGCATCTTCATTCGCTGACTTGCCGTCGATCCGGGCGCGCAGCTTCTCGTAGGCGGATTCGGAATCCACCGCGGTGTCGTATTTGCCTCGCACCGGGCTCGCGGCGATGATCGCCTTGCGCTCTTCCGGCGTGATCGGTCCGATCCGCGCCGACGGCGGCCGCACCAGCACGCGCTCGACCATCGCCGGCGTGCCGTTGCCTTCGAGGAACGACACCAGCGCCTCGCCCTTGCCGAGCTCGGTGATCGCCTTGGCCGTATCGAGCTTCGGGTTCGGTCGGAAAGTGTCGGCCGCGGCCGCCACCGCCTTCTGGTCGCGCGGCGTAAAAGCGCGGAGCGCGTGCTGCACCCGATTGCCGAGCTGCGCCAGCACCCGGTCCGGCACGTCGATCGGGTTCTGGGTGATGAAGTACACGCCGACGCCCTTGGAGCGGATCAGCCGCACCACCTGTTCAATTTTGTCCATCAACGGCTTCGGCGCGTCGTTGAACAAGAGGTGCGCCTCGTCGAAGAAGAACACCAGCTTCGGCTTGTCGGGATCGCCGACTTCCGGCAGCTCCTCGAACAGCTCCGACAGCATCCACAGCAGGAAGGTCGCGTACAGCCGCGGATTGGTCA
The DNA here is from genome assembly GCF_010907025.1 of Rhodopseudomonas sp. BR0G17. Taxonomy (NCBI): domain Bacteria; kingdom Pseudomonadati; phylum Pseudomonadota; class Alphaproteobacteria; order Hyphomicrobiales; family Nitrobacteraceae; genus Rhodopseudomonas; species Rhodopseudomonas sp. BR0G17. Next base: position 14,931 of record NZ_QUML01000023.1, read on the forward strand.
TCAGCTTGTCGGCGACCAGAATATTGACGAGGCCGCGGCCCTGGCTGTCGGTGCGGATGAAGTCCTTGAGCTGCAGCGCCGGCTCGCCGAAGAACTTCTCGCCGCCCTGGTTTTCCAGGACCAGAAGCTGACGCTGGATGGTGCCGACGGTCTGCTTGGTGACGTTGCCGAGCGACTGCGCGGCCTGGCGGATATCGGCATTGACGTCGCCGGCTTCGGCCACCTTCTGCGCGATCGGCGCTATCGCATCGAGCATCGCGCGCAGATCCTTCATGTCCATCAGCGGCAGGCCCATGTCGTCGGCGACACGGAATGCGACGTTGAGCACGCCCTCCTGCACGTCGTTGAGATCGAGCATCCGCGACAACAGCAGCGGTCCCATCTCGGAGACGGTGGCGCGCACCGGATGGCCCTGCTCGCCGAACACATCCCAGAACACCGTGGTGAACTGGTCGGGCTGGAATTTCAGCCCGATCTCCTGGGCACGCTTGAGGATGAAGTCCTTGGCCTCGCCGACCTCGGCGATGCCCGACAGATCGCCTTTGATATCGGCCGCAAACACCGGCACGCCGGCGCGGGCGAAGCCTTCCGCCATCACCTGCAGCGACACCGTTTTGCCTGTACCGGTGGCGCCGGTGACCAGGCCGTGGCGATTGGCGAGCGCCAACGTCAACCACGCCGGCTGTTCGCCCTTACCGATAAAAATCTTGTCTTCGGTATCACCGCTCGCGATGCCGCTCGCCGCCATTTCTTCGTTTCCTCGCACAGAACATTCCAACCGGCGATCGATCGCCCGGCGCAACACTCATCCTGCCAATCACAATGGAACCATTCAACGATGATCGCGGCGAGACGTTGGCGCGATATTCACCCTACCGCGCGCAAACGACGCTCGATGCGTGGCTTCGCGCTGCCCCAGCAGCATATCTCGCGTCGTCGCCTTTGCAATGTTGCAACACTTGCGGAGCGAAATGCCGCCGAGTCGTCGACTCGATGACGAGGGTCGCTTGTGTTTCGTTGCGGAGCGGATCAGGATGATTTTAGAACATGGACCGGTGATAAGAACCGGCGTGGCGGGGGCGTTATGGACGAGTTGATTGAAAGACTGGCCGACAAGGCCGGTCTGGAGAAATCTGTTGCCGACAAGACCATCGGCATCATTCTCGCCTTTCTCCGCAATGAAGGACCGCAGGAGCCGGTCCAGGCTTTGATCGACAGCATTCCGGGTGCCGAGGCTGCGATCGAAGCGGCAGGCTCCTCGCGTGGCGGGCTGAGCCGCCTGATCGGCGGCGGCGTGATGGCGATGGGGACGAAGCTGCTCGGCCTCGGCCTCGGCATGTCCCAGATCCAGACGATCGCCCGCGAACTGTTCAAAGCCGGTCGCGACAGAATTGGGGCGGAGAAGATGGGCGCCATCATCGAAGGCACGCCCGGCCTCCGCCAGTTCACCTGAACCTAGTATCGAGTGCCATGACATATCCAATCGCTCAGCTCGACGGCATCACCGAGGTTGCCGCGAGCAAATTGAAATCGGTAGGAATTCGCACCACCGAAGCGCTGCTCGAAGCCGCCCGGACCGTGAAGGGCCGCAAGGCGCTCGCCGCGAAGACCGGCCTCACCGAGCAGCAATTGCTGCAATGGGCCAACCTCGCCGATTGCATGCGGGTTCCCGGTCTCGGCAAGGCGAAGGCCGATCTGCTGCGCGCCGCCGGCGTCTCGACGCTGCGCGAGTTCACCCACCGCAATCCGGCGCGGCTGGCGCAGAACATGAAAGAGGCCAATCTCAAGCGCAAACTGGTGCGCGCGCTACCCTCCGAGAAAGAAGTCGGTCAACTGATCGAGCAGGCGCGCAAGCTGCCATTGAAAATCACCTACTAAGGTCCGGCGCGCCGGCGCAGCCCGCCGCTTGACAGGCTTTCGCGGACCGCGCAAAGCGCTGGCGCATGACCGCTTCCCCATCGCTGACCGCATCGCCCGCCGCTCCGGCCAACCCGCCACAGCTGCGCGATCTGCTGGCGCGTCCCGCCGCGGCGGTGATGGGCATTCTCAACGTCACGCCGGACTCGTTCTCCGACGGCGGCGATTATCTCGCCCCCGAGCAGGCGCGTGCCCATGCGGCCGAGATGATCGCGGATGGCGCCGAGATCATCGACATCGGCGCCGAGTCCACCCGTCCCTACGGCTCGCAGCCGGTGACCGCGGCCGAAGAGCTGCGGCGGCTGCAGCCGGTGCTGGAAGCGGTGGTCGCGCTCGGCACGCCGGTGTCGATCGACACCATGAAGGCCGAAGTCGCCGCCTGGGCGCTCGACCATGGTGCCGCGATCGCCAACGACGTGTGGGGATTGCAGCGCGATCCCGAGATGGCCGGCGTCGTCGCTGCGCGCCGCGCCCCAGTGATCGTGATGCACAATCGCGACGCCGCCGATCCAGCCATCGACATCGTCGCCGACATCAACGGGTTCTTTGAGCGCTCGCTGACGATCGCCACCAAGGCCGGGATCGCCGAGGAGCTGATCGTGCTCGATCCCGGCATCGGCTTCGGCAAGACGCCGCAGCAGAGCATGATCACGCTGGCACGGCTGCGCGAGTTCTCAAGCTTCGGCCGCCCGCTGCTGATCGGCGCCTCGCGCAAGCGCTTTATTAGTACGATCGTGCCGAGCGAACCGAAGCAGCGGCTCGGCGGTTCGCTCGCCGCGCATCTGATCGCCGTCGAGAACGGCGCCAAAATCATCCGCGCGCACGACGTCGCCGCGACCTCACAGGCACTGAAAGTCGCCCACGCCATCAGGGACAGCCGATGAACGACACCATCTTCATTTCCGGCCTGGTGCTGCACGCCCGCCACGGCGTGATGGAGCACGAGACCGAAGTCGGCCAGCGTTTCGTGATCGATCTCGAACTCACCGCCGATCTGTCTGAGTCCTCGCGCACCGACCGGCTCTCCGACACGGTGTCGTATTCGAACGTGGTGGCGTGTACCACCGCGGCGTTCAAGGACGCCAACTACCGGCTGCTCGAGCGCGCGGCTGGCGCGGTCGCCGATGCGATCCTGACGAGCTTCGACAAGATCACCGCGGTGAAGGTGACGGTGCACAAGCCGCACGCACCGATCCCGGCGATCTTCGACGACGTCGGGGTGATCATCACCCGCAGACGGAGCTGAGATGCCGCGCGCCCTGATCGCGCTCGGCGGCAATGTCGGCGACGTTCGCGCCACGTTCGACAAAGCGATCGCCAATATCTGCGGCATGACGCAGGCCGAACTGATCGCGCGCTCCCCGGACTACGCGACGCCGCCGTGGGGCGATGAGCAGCAGGACCGCTTCGTCAACGCCTGCGTGGCGATCGAAACCGCGCTCGATCCGCACGCGCTGTTGTTCACGCTGCACAAGATCGAGAAGCGCTTCGGTCGCGACCGCGCCAACGAACGGCGCTGGGGTCCGCGGACGCTCGATCTCGACCTGCTCGCCTATGACGACGCTGAGATCAATCGGCCGGACCTGACGCTGCCGCATCCGCGGCTGTTCGAGCGCGCCTTCGTGCTGGTGCCGCTGCTCGACATCGTGCCGGACCAGGTGATCGCCGGCCGCTCGCTGAAAGATGCCCTCGCCGGGCTGTCGACTGCCGGGATCGAACGGCTGCCGGACCGCGGCTGAGCCGCCGCTTCTGGGAATATCCCGCAACACGGTCCGCCGCAGTGCACAGGGCGCAATCTCGTCCTTATTGCCTCAAACAACCGTTTGGCATCGCCGTCCGCACGTGGCATTTTCCGGCCAAATCACGTTCCGGTATTCTGGGAGTTCGATTTCACCGATGTCTTCTGCAAACCAAGAGCTGCGGCTCGCCGCCGATTTCGCCCCGGCCGGCTATGAAGACTGGCGCAAGCTGGTCGACGGCGTGCTGAAGGGCGCACCGTTCGAGAAGCTGATCAGCAAGAGCTACGACGGCATCCAGATCGATCCGATCTACGTGCGGGCGCGCAACGCCGCCCCGATCGCCGGCCGCGCTCCCGCGGCGCCGTGGCGGATCATGCAGCGGGTCGATCACCCGGAGCCGAAGGAAGCCAACAAGCAGGCTCTGCAGGACCTCGAAAACGGCGCCACCGGCCTGACGCTGGTGTTCGCGGGCAGCGTCGGCGCGCGCGGCTTCGGTCTGCCGGCCACTCAGGAAGCGATCGCGCAGGTGCTGGAGGGTGTCCACCTCGACGCCGGCATCGCGATCGAACTGCAGTTCCCGCCGCAATCCTGTGACGTGGTCCGCCACCTCGCCGACCTGATCAAGAGCCGCGGCACCGATCCGGCCGCCTGCGACATCCGCTTCGGCATCGATCCGCTCGGCGCTCGCGCCGTGCAGGGGGCGAGCGCCACCGAGTGGAGCGAGATCGCCAAGGGCCTCGGCGACGTCGCCGCCGGCCTCGCCAGCGCCGGCTTCAAGGGCCCGTTCCTGGTCGCCGACGGCCGCGTGATCCACGATGCCGGCGGCTCGGAGGCACAGGAGCTAGCCTACGTGCTCGGCTGCAGCGTCGCCTATCTGCGCGCGCTGGAGGCCGCCGGTGTCGCGCTGGATGCCGCCCGCGGCATGATCTACGCGCATCTGTCCGCGGATGCCGATCAGTTCCTGACGCTGTCGAAGTTCCGCGCGCTGCGGCTGCTGTGGGCGCGGATCGAACAGGCCTGCGGCGTGACGCCGAAGCCGCTGTTCGTCTCCGCCGAGACCGCATGGCGGATGCTGACCCAGCGCGACCCCTACGTGAACATGCTGCGCGCCACGATGGCGACCTTCGCCGCCGCGCTGGGTGGCGCCAATTCGGTGCAGGTGCTGCCGCACACGCTGGCGCTCGGCCTGCCCGACGCATTCGCCCGCCGCGTCGCCCGCAACACGCAGCTGGTCCTGCTGGAAGAGTCCAACCTCGATAAGGTTGCCGATCCGGCTGCGGGTGCCGGCGGCATCGAAGCGCTGACCAAGGAACTGTGCGACGCCGCCTGGACCCAGTTCCAGGAGATTGAACGTGCCGGCGGCGCGCTCGCCGCACTGCAGGCCGGCCTGATCCAGCCGAAGGTCGCGGCCAGCCGCGCGGCCCGCGACAAGGCGATCGCCAAGCGTCGCGACGTTCTGACCGGCGCCTCCGAATTCCCGAACCTGCACGAGGCACAGGCCAAGGTGCTCGACGTCAAGCCGGCCGCGGTGCCGCCCGCCGGTGAGGCGAAGATCAGCTTCACGGCGCTGACGCCCATTCGTCTGGCGACCCCGTTCGAAAGCCTGCGCGACAAATCCGACGCCGTGCTGGCCGCGAAGGCGTCGCGGCCGAAGGTGTTCCTGGCCAATCTCGGCACGCCGGCCGACTTCACCGCGCGCGCCACCTTCACCAAGAGCTTCTTCGAGACCGGCGGCATCGAGGCGATCGACAGCGAGGGCTTCACCGAGGCGGCTGCACTCGCCGACGCCTTCAAGGCATCCGGTGCGGCGTTCGCGTGCCTGTGCTCGTCCGACAAGGCCTACCCGACCTATGCGGCCGCGGCCGCCCAGGCGCTGCGCGCCGCGGGCGCGAAGCGGATCTATCTGGCCGGCCGCCCCGGCGAGCAGGAGAGCGCGCTGCGCGAAGCCGGGGTGCAGGAGTTCGTGTTCGCCGGTGGCGACGCCTTGGCGACGCTCAGCGACGCCTGGAAGGGCATCGAAGCGGCATGACGGGGACCGGCAAAGCGGTGCTCTCCGGCGGCTGCCAGTGCGGCGCGATCCGCTACGCGCTGTCGGCCCCGCCGCTGAGCACGGCGCTGTGCCATTGCCGAATGTGCCAGAAGGCGACCGGGGCACCGTTCGCCTCGATGGCCGAGGTCGCCAAGGACAACTTTGCCTGGACCCGCGGCCAGCCTGCGTCGTTCCGTTCCTCCTCGGTCGCCGAGCGCGACTTCTGCAAGGACTGCGGCACCCCGCTGGGCTATCGGCTGCAGTTCTCCGACAGCATCGAGATCCTGACCGGAACCTTCGATCGGCCGGACCGGGTGGTCCCGACCATGCAATACGGCACCGAAGCGAGGCTCGGTTGGACCGGGACGATCGCGAACCTGCCGAGCAAGACCACGTTGCAGAACTACGGGCCCGACAGGCTGGCACAAGTGTTCAGCTATCAGCAGCCGGACCACGATTAACCCGACGAAATGACGAGAAACGGCAGCCGTGCTACGATGGGCTGTAGTGAGATCAGATAAAAATGAGCAAGATTCCGAACTTCGCCGAGATCGCATTCCAGCCCACCGCCGCCCCTGCCCCTGCAGGTGAGGCCCAGCCGTGGCTGACGCCCGAAGGCATTCTGGTCAAGCCGGGCTACTCCGAGGCGGATGTCGCCGGCATCGATTTTCTCGACACCTGGCCGGGCGTCGCGCCGTTCCTGCGCGGCCCCTACCCGACCATGTACGTCAACCAGCCGTGGACGATCCGGCAATATGCCGGATTCTCGACCGCTGAAGACTCCAACGCGTTCTATCGCCGCAACCTCGCCGCCGGTCAGAAGGGCCTGTCGGTGGCGTTCGACCTCGCCACTCACCGCGGCTACGACTCCGATCATCCGCGCGTCGCCGGCGACGTCGGCATGGCCGGCGTGGCGATCGACTCGATCTACGACATGCGCACGCTGTTCGCCGGCATCCCGCTCGACCAGATGAGCGTGTCGATGACCATGAACGGCGCGGTGCTGCCGATCCTGGCGCTGTATGTCGCCGCCGCCGAGGAACAGGGCGTCTCCCCGGAGAAGCTGTCGGGCACCATTCAGAACGACATTCTGAAAGAGTTCATGGTGCGCAACACCTACATCTATCCGCCGGTGCCCTCGATGCGGATCATCTCCGACATCTTCGCCTACACCTCGCAGAAGATGCCGAAGTTCAACTCGATTTCGATCTCCGGCTATCATATGCAGGAAGCCGGCGCGACGCAGGACCTCGAGCTCGCCTACACGCTCGCCGATGGCGTCGAATACGTCCGCGCCGGCATCGCGGCCGGTCTCGACGTCGACAAGTTCGCGCCGCGGCTGTCGTTCTTCTGGGCGATCGGCATGAACTTCTTCATGGAAGTCGCCAAGATGCGCGCGGCGCGTCTGCTGTGGGCCAAGCTGTTGACGCAGTTCGACCCGAAGCAGCAGAAGTCGCTGAGCCTGCGCACGCACTGCCAGACCTCCGGCTGGTCGCTGACCGCGCAGGATGTGTTCAACAACGTGATGCGCACCACGATCGAAGCGATGGCGGCCACTCAGGGCCACACCCAGTCGCTGCACACCAACGCGCTCGACGAAGCGCTGGCGCTGCCGACCGATTTCTCCGCTCGAATCGCACGTAACACCCAGCTGTTCCTGCAGCAGGAGAGCGGCACCACCCGGATCATCGATCCGTGGGGTGGCTCGTACTATGTCGAGCGGCTGACCCACGACATCGCCGTCAAGGCCTGGGCTCACATCCAGGAAGTCGAAGCGCTCGGCGGCATGGCCAAGGCGATCGAAGCCGGCGTGCCGAAGCTGCGCATCGAGGAAGCCGCGGCCAAGACCCAGGCGCGCATCGACACCGGCCGGCAGTCGGTGATCGGCGTCAACAAGTACAAGCCGACCGACGAGGCTCCGATCGACGTGCTCAAGGTCGACAATTCGACAGTGCGCCGGCTGCAGATCGACAAGCTCGGCCGGTTGAAGAAGGAGCGCGTCCAGGCCGACGTCGACGCCGCGTTGTCGGCGCTGACACGCTCGGCTTCGGAAGGCAACGGCAACCTGTTGGCGCTGGCAATCGACGCCGCGCGCAAGAAGGCCACCGTCGGCGAAATCTCCGACGCGCTCGAGAAGGTCTATGGCCGGCATCGCGCCGAGATCAAGTCGATCACCGGCGTCTACAAGCGGGAGGTCGCATCGATGGCGGACCGGATGGAGAAGGTGCAGGCACTGATCGATGCGTTCGAGGACGCCGAGGGTCGTCGCCCGCGTATCCTGGTCGCCAAGATCGGCCAGGACGGCCACGACCGCGGCCAGAAGGTGATCGCCTCGGCATTCGCCGACATCGGCTTCGACGTCGACATCGGGCCGCTGTTCGCGACGCCGGAGGAAGCCGCCCGGCAGGCGGTCGAAAACGACGTCCATATCCTCGGCGTGTCGTCGCTCGCCGCCGCGCATCTCACCGCGGTGCCGGAACTGAAGGCCGCGCTGAAGAAGCAGGGCCGCGACGACATCATGATCATCGTCGGCGGCGTGGTCCCTCCGCAGGACTACGACGCGCTGGTCAAGTCCGGCGCCGAGGCGATCTTCCCGCCCGGCACCGTGATCGCCGACGCCGCCGAGGAGCTGATCCACAAGCTCAATGCCCGGCTCGGCCACTCCAGCCAGGCGGCGGAGTAGCTGCGGGCTTCAAGACAATGCCGGCTTGATTTGACGAACTAGTCTAACCAGACTAGTTTGTCTTCATGAAGCAGGTCGGCATTTTCGAAGCGAAGACCCACCTGTCGAGCCTTCTCGACGAGGTCGAAAACGGCGCCGAAGTGACAATCACGCGGCACGGCAAGCCTGTCGCGCGGCTGGTTCAGGCGAGTAATGAGCTGTCGGCCGATACGATCGCGCGACGGCGTCAGGCGATCCGCAACTTGCGCAGCTTGGCGCGCGACCTCAAACTGAATCCGACCCACGACGAGATCAAGAGCTGGATCAACGAGGGACGCCGTTGATCGTCATGGATGCATCCGCCGCCCTGGCGATGTTTCTGGATGAGCGCGAGCACCTCACCAACGATGAGGTGTTTGAAAGCTTGGCGGACCAGCAATTCGTCGTCCCGGCGCATTGGCATGCTGAAATCGGCAATGCGCTTACCACGAACGTTCGTCGTGGTCGGCTCCCTTCCGACAAGCTCGAATACGCGCTGCACAACCTGAAGATTCTCGAGGTGATCACGCAATCACCTCCGGAACTTGACGAAGTCGCCGGTGCGGTCCGTAGGGCGCTGGATTCCGGACTGACCTATTACGATGAGCTCTATGTCCGACTGGCCGAAGTCAGGAATCTTCCGCTCTTCACCTTCGACAGCCAGATGAGAAAAGCGGCGCGACAGCGCGGCGTCGAGATTCTTCCCGTGTGACTGCAGCGCCAAAGGCAATCTGCTATACTGACACTATGACCGCCGTCGCCGACATGCCGTTGGACACCATCCTCGCCAGATTGCGCGAGAGGGGTGATGCATTGCGCGCAGAAGGCGTGGCCAAGCTATATGTGTTCGGCTCGCGTGCCCGCGGTGACGCGCGACCGGACAGTGATCTGGACGTGCTGGTGGAAGTGCTGCCGGATACCGAGCTGACTTGGAAGACGCCGCTCGAGATCGGCTACATCTGCGAAGCGGCCACAGGCATCCCAGCGCACGTCATGCTGCCCAGCGAGTTAACACCACGTATCAGAGAGCGAATGGCCGACGATCTTGTCGAGGTGCTGTGAATGCCCCCTTCAACGGAAGACAGGCTGTTGGACATTCTGCGCTCGACGTCTCGCGTCCTAAGCCTCGTCGAAGGACGCAGCTTCGATGAATTTTCGCAAGACGAAGTGCGCCGTATGGCGGCCGAGCGTTATCTGGAGATCGTTTGCGAGGCAGCACGCAAACTCCCGGATGAGCTGAAGCACGAGGCGATCGACATAGACTGGCGTAAGATGACCGACTTTGCCAATCGGCTGCGTCATGCCTACCACGCGATCGACGTCGAGATCGTCTGGGACATTATCCATCATCATGTCCCTCCTCTGCGTTCCTTCGCCGAGCGGCGCATCGGAGCTGCCAATTCGTAATCGATTTACCCTTCTCCTCGCGACTGTGGTCAGGCTCGATATGCTCTCATCTCACTTCCGTGTTTACCCACTCGTCATTCTGGCCTGTCTGGCAATCGGCTCCCCCGCCCTCGCCGAGCCGGCGAAGCCGAAGCCTGACTTCGCCGTGAAGACGAAGGCCATCGACGGCACGGTGACGCTCGATGCCGGCGTCAAGGCTGATGCCAAGCTCGCAGAGAACTGTCTGGCCGAGGGCAAAAAGTGGATCGCCGAGCGGCGCACCGAGGCCGAGCCGGAATTCAAGAGCGACCCCGAGCTGTTCCGCAACGGCCCGTGGACCTACGAGCGCAGCTACACGACGGATTCGCTGGTCGCGGATCGCTACGTCTCGATCCTGCGCACCGACTACAGCTACACCGGGGGCGCCCATCCCAACACCGATATTGATACCATCCTGTGGGACAAGCAGCTCACCAGGCGTATCAGCATCCGCCCGTTCTTCACCGACCTGTCCGACGGCAGCCCGGCGATGCGGGCGATGGTCGAGGGCATCGTCACCGCGCTGAAGGCGGAAAAGAAGGAGCGCGGCGCCGATGAAGAAGACACCGCCTACATCAAGAGCATCGAGCCGAAGCTTTTGAAGATCGGGCCGGTGACGCTGGCGCCGTCGACCACCGCGGGGAAAAGCTCGGGCCTCACCTTCCACTACGCGCCCTACGCGGTCGGTGCCTATGCGGAGGGTGAATATGAGGCGTTCGTGCCGTGGACGACGCTGAAGCCGTATCTGTCGGCCGACGGCAGTGCGATCTTCGGTGGCGATCGGCCGAAGCAGGAGCGTAAGGCCGAGTAGGCCATCGTAGGTCTCCTGGCGGTTTAGAACAGGCCATCTGCGGCGTGCGCGCTTGCCAGCAGAACTCCTCTGCCCTGCGCCGAACAACGAACGCCGCTTCTGCGCAAACTCTGCTTTTTTGCTGACGATTTCCATTCGCTGCACCGGTCCGGTGCGGCGAGCGGAAAGCTGTCAGCAATGTTGCGGAGTGGACGAGATGACCAAGCCAGCCGGCAATTACGACGCCGTGTTATCGGCCAACAATCAGTATGCGAATGACTTCGGCGACAAGGCCAATCTGGCGCTGCCGCCGGCACGGCACTTCGCGATCCTGACCTGCATGGATGCCCGGCTCGATCCTGCCAAATATGCCGGCCTCGCCGAAGGCGACGCGCACGTCATCCGCAACGCCGGCGGCCGCGCCTCCGACGACGCGATCCGCTCGCTGGTGATCTCCCACAAGCTGCTCGGCACCCAGGAATGGTTCGTGATCCATCACAGCGATTGCGGGATGCAGTTGTTCACCGGCGAGGTGATCGCCGATCTGCTCGAGGACAATCTCGAGACCGCCAGCTTCGACGGCCATCACTGGAGCAATCCGAAGCACGGCGGCGGCTCGGTCGCCGGTCATTTCGTGCACTGGCATACGTTCCAGGACAACGCCAAGAGCGTCACCGAGGACGTCGCGCGGATCCGCAGCCATCCGCTGGTGCCGAAGCACATCCCGATCTACGGCTTCATCTACGACGTGAAGACCGGCCGGCTCGACGAGGTCGCCGAGGCCAGCGCCGCCGGCAAACCTGCCGCCTGAGGCGTCATCAACAGGGAGATCGGCGCGCGGCCGTTCCGCGCCGGACTCCCCTCGCCCCTGGCGCCCAATCGTTGTAAACGGGCGCCATGAATTCAGCCCGACGCACCGGCGACATTGCCCATCTCGCCAGCGAGGTCCGCAGCGGCCATCGCGCCGCGCTGGCGCGCGCCATCACCCTGATCGAAAGCCGCCGCGCCGATCACCAGGCATCGGCGCGCGCGCTGGTGCAGGAGCTGCTGCCCGAAACCGGCCGCGCGATCCGGGTCGGCATCACCGGCTCGCCCGGCGTCGGCAAGTCGACCACCATCGACGCGCTCGGCATGTATCTGATCGAGCAGGGTCACAAGGTCGCGGTGCTGGCGGTCGATCCGTCCTCGGCGCGCACCGGCGGCTCGATCCTCGGCGACAAGACCCGGATGGCGCGGCTGTCCGCCGAGCCGGACGCCTTCATCCGTCCCTCACCCTCTTCCGGCACGCTCGGCGGCGTCGCGGCCAAGACCCGCGAGGCGATGCTGCTGTGCGAGGCCGCCGGCTTCGACGTCGTGCTGGTCGAGACCGTCGGCATCGGCCAATCCGAAACCGCGGTCTGCGACATGACCGATTTCTTTCTGGCACTGATGCTGCCGGGCGCCGGCGACGAGCTGCAGGGCATCAAGAAGGGCCTGGTCGAGCTCGCCGACATGATCGCCATCAACAAGGCGGACGGCGACAACATCAAGCGCGCCAACCTCGCCGCCGGCGAGTATCGCGCCGCGCTGCATATCCTCACCCCGCGCTCACCGAACTGGCAGCCGCCGGTGAAGACCTATTCGGCAATGACCGGCACCGGCATTGCCGAGCTGTGGCAGGCGGTCTTGGACCATCGCGCTGCGACGACACCGTCGGGCGAATTCGACGCGCGCCGCCGCGAGCAGCAGGTGAAGTGGATGTGGACGCTGCTGGAGGATCGCTGGAAGGCCAAGCTGCGCAGCGACCCGGCGATCCGCGCCAAAGTGAAATCCACCGAGGCCGCCGTCGCCGAAGGCTCGATCACGCCGACGCTCGGCGCCGATCGGGTCGCGGAGCTGATCGGGTGAGCGGCCTGCGCATCCTGATCACCGGCTTCGGGCCGTTTCCCGGAGCGCCCTACAATCCGACTCCGCAATTGGTCGACCGCCTCGTCAAGCTGCGACGGCCGGCGTTCGATGACGTGGTTCGCGTCGGGCATATCTTCAACGTCAGCTACCGTGCGGTCGATCGCGACCTGCCGGCGCTCCTCGCGCAGCACCGTCCCGATGCGCTGCTGATGTTCGGCCTCGCCGCATCGACCCGACACGTCCGGATCGAGACCCGCGCCCGCAATGCGATCACCACGCTGTGGCCCGACGCCGACAAGGTGACGCTGCGCCATGGCAAGATCGCGCTTGGCGAAGACGCGCGGACGTTCGGCGCCCATGGCGCGCGGCTGGCCCGCGCCGCACGGCTCACCGGGATCGATGCGCGGCTGTCGCGCGACGCGGGTCGCTATCTGTGCAACTATCTATGCTGGCGCGGAATCGAAGCGACGCAAGCCCCACAGGGCCCTCAGCTCGCCGCCTTCGTCCACGTGCCGCTACTCAGCCGTGACGGCACCGCCTGGCCGGGAAGTCGGATCACCGCCGAGCAACTGGTCGATGCCGGCGAAGCGATGCTGCTGGAGCTGGTGCGGCTGACCCGGCAGGCCCGCCGCGTTGCGGCCCGCTGAGATCGCATCGCTCACCAAAGAAACCCATCGTGCCGCCCGGCGTTGTCTTCCTCCGAGGAGGAACCGATGCCGTACGCGCTGTTCTGTGACGATGCCAGGGTCAGCAAGATCTATCCGTCCCAAGCCGACGTCTGGAAGCACGCCAAGGAGAGCGGGCTGGTGATCGACACGGTCGCCGACACCGAAACCGAAGCTCCGCGCCACGTGCTCGACAACGGCTACCAGATCCGAGCCTGCGCGCCGGAGCCGGGCGAAGACCCGGAGCGCAACGAACGCGAGGCCCGGGCCGCGCGGCGTGATCAGTTTGTACCGCCTCAGCGTGAGCCGGACCACGCGCAGGGTTAACCCTACCGCAAAACATCATGCCGCCGGTCCGCCGCCTTGGCCCGCGCCTCGACGGAATTTGCGTTAGCTGTGAGGATTAGGTTTTCGCCCACAGAGCACGCGCCATGGCCCTGCACCGCCGCGACTTCCTCACTACCCTTGCGACGACCAGCGCCCTGGCGCTGACCGCATCTCCGCTCGCTGCGGCCCCGACCTCGCGCCGCGGTCGCGACGCCGCGCTGTCCGGCGTCCGGCCCGATAGCAGCGATGATCAGACCTTGGCCTTGCAGCGCGCGATCGACGATGCCGCCGAACGGCGCGTGCCGCTGGCATTGCCGCCCGGCAATTATCGAACCGGCACACTGCGGCTGCCGTCCGGCGCGCAGCTGGCCGGTGTGCGCGGCGCCACGCGGCTGATCTTCACCAGCGGGCCCTCATTGTTCGACAGCCAGGGCGCCGAAACTGCGACGCTGTTCGGCCTGGTGCTCGACGGCGCCGGGATTCCGCTGCCGAGCCGGCGCGGGCTGGTGCACTGTATCGCTGCGCAAGACCTGCGGATCGAAGACTGCACGATCACCGCCAGCGGTGGCTCGGGCATCTGGCTGGAGGCCAGCTCCGGCGCGATCAGCAACAACTCGCTGACCAAGATTGCGGTGACAGGCGTCGTCTCGTTCGACGCCAAGGGGCTGCGGGTCGACGGCAACACCATCATTGATACCAACGACAACGGCATCGAGATTCTGCGCACCTCGCTCGGCGATGACGGCACGCTCGTCACCGGCAACCGGATCGAAAACATCAAGGCCGGCCCGGGCGGCTCCGGCCAGTACGGCAACGCCATCAACGCGTTTCGCGCCGGCAACGTGGTGATCAGCGGCAACCGCATCAAGGATTGCGATTACTCCGCGGTGCGCGGCAACTCGGCTTCGAATATTCAGATCACCGGCAACAGCGTGCTGAACGTACGCGAGGTCGCGCTGTATTCGGAGTTCGCGTTCGAAGGCGCGGTGATCGCCAACAACACGGTGGACGGCGCAGCACTCGGCGTCTCGGTCTGCAACTTCAACGAGGGCGGCCGGCTCAGCACGGTGCAAGGCAACATCATCCGCAATCTCAAGCCGAAGCGACCGATCGGCACGGCGCCTGACGACGACGCCGGGATCGGCATCTATGTCGAAGCCGACACCGCGGTCTCTAGCAACGTGATCGAGAACGCGCCGTCGTTCGGCATCGTTGCCGGCTGGGGCCGCTATCTGCGCGACGTTGCGATCACCGGCAATGTCGTGCGCAAGAGCTTCATCGGCATCGGCGTGTCAGTGATGGACGGCGCCGGCACCGCGACGATCACCGGCAATGTGATCGCCGAGACCCCGCGCGGCGCGGTGGTCGGCCTCGACCACGCAAGACCAGTAACGCCGGATCTGATGACACCGGGCGCGACGCGGTTCACCCAGGTCGCGCTCGGCCACAACACCACCCGGTGACGACGCGGCCCGGCGGCTTCCTGCGCGCAAACGGGGGCCTTTGTACTTTGTTGTACGTAGCTGGCCGCACTGTGGGCGTTTTTTGAGGGATGCGTTCACAGAAACATAAAATTCTCATGCTCAAACGGCCGAATGGATGAGCAGAGAAAAACGCCTCGGCGGCGCGTCCTGAAGGCTGCAACCATCGAGTTCGGCGGCGGCGCGATCGACTGCAGCGTCAGGAATATCTCGGAGGCCGGCGCGGCGCTGGATGTCGTCACGCCTTTGTTCATCCCCGACCGCTTCACGCTCTACGTCCCGAGCGATCAGATCAAACGAGCCAGCCGCGTGATCTGGCGAAAAGAGAAACGGATCGGGGTTTCGTTCGATTGATCGAGCGCTGGGACCGGACCTGGCAAGCCAGGCCCGTCAATTTTCCTGCTCGCTTATCGACACCGCCACAAGAACGGCTCGGTGGCGGCGGCAAGCGATCTCACACCGCGCGGCAGGCGTCGGCGCAGGCTTTGCACGCGTCGGCGCAGGCCTTGCAGGTGGCGTGATGTTCGGCGTGCTTGCGGCATTCCTTTTCGCAATCCTCGCACACCGCCAGCGCCACCTTAGCCATCGCCGGCAGGTTCGGAGAGCCGAGGGATGCGAGCTTCTGCAGCGTGGCGCACACCGACAGCATCTGGTCGACCGACTTGGCGCAGGCCGCGAGCGAGGTGTCGCCGGCCGCGAACGACTGCAGGCAGTGCGCGATGCAGGCCTGCCCGGTCTTGACGCAATCGGACGCGGTTTCGATCAGCTTGGCGTTGGCCGGCGTAGCGCCGGCGGCCGCAGCATGCATGTGGGCGCTATGGTCCTCAGCGGCGAGCGCGGGCGAAGCCACAAAGATCGCGGCACCCAGAACGGTCAGAAGATTGCGGCGGTCGAGCATGATGAACTTCCCTTTGCGTGGAGTACGTCTATCTACTCGAGCCGGATGAAAAAACAATCACGCGCCGACCTGCGATTGTAGTCGATTATTCTCTTCGTAGTCCTACGCGGCTTCAAGGCCGGCGAATGGGGCCGCTGCCAGAATCGAAAGCGGCCCCACCCACCATCAGAACGACACGGTCAGGCGGGTGTTGAACGACCGCCCCATGCCCGGCACGCCATAGCCCCAGATCGGCGACGATCCGCCCATCATCGAGGCCGCGCGGTAGTCGACGAGATCCGCTCCGCCGAGCGGCAGCGTGTAGAACTTGTCGAAAACATTATCGACGCCGACATCGAGCCGCACGTTCTCCCAGCGATAACCGGTGCGGAGGTTCAGCAGCGCGTAGGCCGAAGTCGTGGTCTCGTTGTGCACTTCGCTGACCTGGGTCTTGGCGCCGACCAGTTGCAGCTCGATGCCGTTGACCCAGCCGCCGAGCTCGTGATCGAGCCCAAGCTTCGCATTGACCGGCATCACATGATACAAGTTGATGCCGTCGGTGCGCTGGCCGTGCACGTAAGCGAACTGCCCGCGCAGCACGCCTCGGCCGTAAGCCGAATTGTCCCACGCCGTCAGCCGTCCGTCGAGATTGACGCCGTAGAGTTCGGCGTCGTGGTTGGCGAACTGCAGGAACACGAAGGCGTTGGTCTTGGTCAGGTTCGCCGCATTGCAGGTCGAGCTGCCCGCGATGAAGCAGCGGTTCACGTCGATGTAGTCCTGCACGTAGCTGTAATACGGCGTAACGCGAACCTCCCACAGCTTCTGCGCCGGATCGTGCCACGCCGCGGTGAAGCTCACGGTGTGGGCCTTTTCCGGGTTGAGGTCGACGTTGCCGACATAGCCGTTGCCGTCGCCGAACCAGCCGATCATCTTCATCGCCATCGCGGTGTTCGACCAGGTGTAGCGCTCGTACAAATTCGGCGAGCGGGTCTTGCGAGCGAAGCCGAGTTCGAACTGGCTGATCGCGTTGGGCTCGTAGCGGATCAGCGCCGAGCCGTCGAAATTGACGTCGGTGCGATCGCGGTCGCGGCCATTGAAGCGTGCCGCATCGGCTGCGTACATCGAGCTGTAGCCCTGGACGTTCCCGGCGCCCACCCACACCACGTCGTTGCGCAGACCGAACAGTGTGGTCCATTCCCGGTTCCAGTGCCGCTCCCACTCGACGAAGGTGCCGAGCCGGGTGCGGCGACCGTCGTTGATGTTGATGAAGGTGTTGGGCGACATCATCATCCCGGAGCCCGGCACCGGATCCCACCAGTCGTCGAGCCGATACGCATGGGTTTCGTTGCCGATGCGGATCAGATCGTGGTCGGAGGCAATCACCGAGGCCTTGATGTTATAGCCGAGGTCGGTGCCGCGGGTGTCCATCGGCATGTTGCTGACCTTGTCCGGCGCAATGAAGCCCATGGTGTGCCGGATGCGGTGATAGAACGCCGATGTCTCCAGCTTGCCCCAGTCGAACACGCCGTCGTAGCGGCCGTTGACGAACATCGACCGGTTGGAAACCATGTCCATGTACTGGTTGACGTAGCCCTGATACGGGATGAATTGCCCGCCGACCTGCAGCGTGAACAGATTGCCGGCGCTCTGCCGCGAGATGCTGACGGCGTGGTTCTGCACCTCCCACAGCGTCGACTTCACCGTCATGCCGTTGCCGGCCTTGTAGTTGCCGGAGCGTGCCCAGCCGCCGGTGTAGGTGACGCTGGTGTCCTGATTGGCGATCGTCGCACGCGCATCGACGCCGTAGGCGTTGCCGTTGCTGCGATAGAAGCCGGAGACGGTCGCGGTGGTCAGCAGGCTCGGCCCGGTTGCAAACTGCGGCGGGGCGGTGGTGACGTCGATCTTGCCGCCGATGTAGTCGCCGCCGACGCTGACTGGCGCCACGCCGAGATAGGCGCGCATGCTGGCGATCATCTGCGGATTGACGAAGGACAGCGGCGGATTCATCTCGTTCGGGCACGCCGGGCTGATCAGCATCGAGTTGATCGCCACCTGCACCCGATCGGCACCGACGCCGTTCAGTGCCGGCAGGCTGGAAACGCCGCCTGCGCCCCACACTGCGCCGCCCGGAATGTCGGTGATCAGCGAGGCGCTGTCGCTGGTGCCGAGGCTGCGCGTCGCCGCTGCCGAGCCCGGCAGCGTCGAGGCTGAGGCGGACACCGGCTCAGACGATGGAGCGGCGGGCGGCGGAGGCACCGCAGCGTCGCGGATCACCGGCCCGCGCTGCGGCGACGGCGTGGTGGCGCGCACGCGCGGTTTGGCGCGCGGCGTCGCGGGCTCGACCACGATGGTCGACAGATTGCTCGCAGTTTGGGCCGAAGCGGGCGCCGACGAAAGCGAGACGGCCGAGAACGCGATCGCCGCGCACGGCAACGACAGCAGCGAGGTGGACAGCAGCAATGACCGGCGCAAGCCGGCGGACAGAACGGATGACATGACGAAACTCACGGAAGATCGAACGCGCGCAGCGTCTGGCTGGCGCAGGACATCTGGCGCCGTGCGCTGCGACGAGCAGACGCGACGGTGACAGCAGCGAAACGGCAAAGCATCGCCCCACGCGCAGAAACGCGCGATCAGCGACGGGTGCGGTTACGCGACGTCCGGAGGTCCGCGAGCGGAGTGGGAGGAGACCGGGGCGCTACGCGGAGCAGCCTCGGTGAGAGGCCAGCGCTGGGCCAGCCACGCCCAAGCCAAGCTCGGCGCCGCGGTGACGACCAGCGACGGCGGAGGCAGGCTGCAGACCAGGACGCAGGCGATGCACTTGAAGTGCACCACCACCCGATCCTGCGACTCGGCCGGCGCGGAGGTGTCGATCGAATGGCAGATGCCGGCGCTGGCGAGAACGTCGATCGAGGCGGCGCTGGCGGCCGGCATCGCCGACAGCGCGATCTGCAGCAGCAGCGCGAGGGTGACGATCCAACTGGTCGACATCCGCAGCGCGGCGCCGAACCAAGCGGACTCGTTACGGACCGCGAGCGATCGGCTCGGACGGCGCGCATGCGCGGCCGCCGCTCTTGCCTTCACTCCGTTCCGCAACGCCCTCAGCACATTCGTCCCCAGCCTGTGCGGAGAGCAAGTAATCACAGCGCCGAAGGTGCAACAATACGGCGAAGTAATGAGATACCGCAGTTCATGACATTTGGAATAGATGTCACTTTTGCACCACAGGTCACCCAAACGCGCGCGCCCGGGACCAAGCCCGGGCGCGACGCATCAGTTGCAAGTTGCTAGCGATAACGTGACGGCTTACGCCGCGCGCACCGTCTCCATGAAGCGATCGACTTCGTCCTTCAGGCGCGTGCTGTCGCGCGACAGCGACTGTGCGGCGGACAGCACTTGCGACGAGGCCGAACCGGTCTCCGTCGCGCCGCGCTGCACGTCGGAGATGTTGGACGAGACCTCGTGGGTGCCGCGCGCAGCTTGCTGCACATTGCGCGAGATCTCCTGCGTCGCCGCGCCCTGCTCTTCCACCGCAGACGCGATGGTCGAGGCGATCTCCGACATCCGCTCGATGGTGCCGCCGATCTCGCGGATCGCGCCGACCGACTCCTGCGTCGCGGACTGCATACTGCTGATCTGCGAGCTGATCTCGCCAGTCGCCTTGCCGGTCTGCTCGGCGAGCGCCTTCACTTCCTGCGCCACCACCGCGAAGCCGCGGCCGGCATCGCCCGCGCGCGCCGCTTCGATCGTGGCGTTGAGTGCGAGCAGGTTGGTCTGGCCGGCGATGGTGTTGATCAGGTCGACCACGTCGCCGATCCGGTTCGCCGCCTGGGCGAGCGTACCGATCCGGTCGTTGGTCTTGCGCGCCTGCTCGACGGCTTCGTTGGCGATGCGCGCCGCCTCCTGCACCTGACGGCTGATTTCGGTGATCGAGGACGCCATCTCTTCGGTGGCCGAGGCCACCGACTGCACATTGGCCGAGGCCTGTTCGGACGCCGCAGCGACCGAGCCGGCGAGCATCTGCGAACGTTCGGCGGTGGTGGTCAGCGTACCGGCCGAAGCTTCCAGTTCGGTCGAAGCCGAGGTCACGGTGTCGATGATCTCGCCGACCGCGCCTTCGAAGTGATCGGCGAGGCGCTGCATCTCGGCCTTGTGCTCGGCGGCGACGCGCCGTTCAGCCTCCTCCTGCTCGGCCTTCAACCGGTCGAATTCGCGCGAGTTGTTGCGGAACACTTCGACCGTGCAGGCCATCAGCCCGATCTCGTCCAGGCGGCCGGAGCCGACGATCTCGACATTGGTGTTGCCGGCAGCAAGCTCCTTCATCACGCCGGACATCGCCACGATCGGGCCCGACACGGCACGGCCGATCAGCCAGGCGAGCAAAATGCCGACCGCGAGCGCGCCGAGGGTGATGACCAGGATCTGGGTTTGAGTTTCGCTGATCAGCGCCTCGGTCTGGTGGCCGATCTGCTTGGATTCGGTCAGACCGGACTGCTTGATCGCCGCGGCATCACCTGCCAGCGACTCAGCGACCTTGGTCATCGACGCGATCGCCGCGTCGATTTCGTTGACGTCGCGAACCGACTGCTGGAAGCCGTCCGCATAGATTGCGAGGTCGGCTTCGATCGCGGCGAGCTGCTTGCGCTCGGCGTCTCCCGTCAGGGCGGTCTTCATGGTCGACAGCGAGGTGCGAAAATCCGCCAGAGCCTTTTCGGCGCCCGCTTGCGCGGACTTCTCCAGCCGGACTCCGAGCACCTTCGCTGCGCCGAGCCGCAGCAGCAGGAACTGCTTGAGCGATTGCGCGACCAGAAGCGACTGATCGCTGTTGCCGTCGCCGCTCATCGTGGAGGACTGCAGCTGCTCGAGCTTGCTGACGATCCGTTGCCCGACCGGCCCCAGCACGGTCAGCGACAAGCGGTTCTGATCCTGGCGCAGCTTGGTCAGCCCCTCGAACTGGGCGACGTAGGAATCGACCTTGTTGCTGAGGTCGACCATGGCGGCGCGCCGGCTCGCGAGACCCATCTGCTGCAGCGATTGCTTAATGTGATCCTGCAGTTCGGTGCGGCGCTTGGTGGCTTCGGCGATCAGATAGTCTTCGCCGGTGAGGCTGTATTCGCGCACGGTGCGACGAAACGAATTGAAGTCCTGTTCGACGTCACGCACGGCGTCGACGACGCCCACGCGCTGATCGAACTTGGCGAACGCATCACCGACCTTGCCGAAGCTGGAATAGTTGAGGACGGCCAGGACGGCCATCAGCACCTGCACGGCGGCGAAACCGATGGCGATTTTCACCCCGATCTTGCGGTTGGTGAAGAACGAAAACATGCCCGCAGAACTATGCGGGACAGGCGACGATTGAGCACTAGGCATGATCTCTTTCCCGACGAGGCCGCGCGAAAGCGTGGCTGCACTCAGCGCATGAAAGAGAGATCCGCAGCACGTCAGGGACGCGCACGTCGCCGCGAATCCCCCTGCTGTGATTTCATCTTATGAGCGAATCCAGAACCGGTTCGCACGCAATAAGTGCGCGGAAATTCGTTCCAATCCGTTAAATATCAGCGGCGCAATTCGGTGCGCATTGGCGCCAGTTTGCGCTCATCGCGGCCTCGGCTGCTGTGTTCAAGTTTGATCAATGTCAAACGGCGCCGCAAAGTCGAACTAACAGTTGATGTTAGTAAGCGCAGCTCGGACAGATGGAGCTTGAGCCGCGCCATCGGCGCAGACGACTCAATACGACGAAGGTCGCATCGGCCACGCTGTGGATGAATGACGCGCACGCGCACCTTCGCGCGAATCAGCGCGGGTGTGCGCGTCAGCCCGCTTTGCGGAGCAGCGAGTAGCGTTGCTCGAGCCGCGCCGGATCGAGCGCGTGCATCCACACAGGGACATCATCGGGGACGATCGCCGGGGCCGGCTCCGGCGCAATCGGGGCGCGCACCGGCTCGGCGGCTTTGACCGGCTTTGCGGGAGCGGTGACGCGCGGCGCCTGGGCAGGCTTGGGTGCCGATTGGGGCAGCGTGTACGAGGGCGAGCCGTTCACCACCTCGCCGTCGAAGTAGAACGCCACCCGCGGCGGGACTGTCTTGTTGTGGCCGAGCCAGGACAGATCGACCGGACGATTGTCGAGAGTCGCTTCGCGATTCAACAAGCCGCGCCAGGATTCGACGGCGGCCTTGGCTTCCTGGACGTTTTCAAGAAATTCGAGCTCGCCGAAGAAGCGCCGCCAACGGCCTGTTTCGAACAGCTCGGTGAGGTAGTCGAGCCGCTGTTCTGCGAGCAAGCACCAGCGCTGGACGAGCGCACGCCCACGCTCTGCGTCGGTCTGTTCCATGGTCGGTCCGCCAGGAGAGGAAAAAGGAACGCGACGCAACTTACGAATCGACGCAAAGCTTACGAACAATGTTGTTAACAAAAATTTACCATGTCCAGCGCAGCGGTAACTTGGAGCTCCGCCGCGGCCCGACCTCGTATTACTGCGGGTATTTGGAGGGCGTCCCAGTGGCTCGGCCGCCGAATCGGGCCGGAAAACGAAAGACCCGCCCGGGGGGACAACCGGGCGGGTCACAAGCCATATCAGCGCAGGGGTGGATGGGCGCTCGCGCCGACTGGCCTCGTTTGGGAGGTGGTGTCCGCTCCCACAACGATTGGTCAGCGGACAACGCACACACGTTCAATCCGGTTGCAGATTTTTTCTCGCGCGCGAGGTTGTGAGATGGAGTGAGCAACGCCGCGCCAGCCGTCAGCGACGCGGGCAGAGATGTGCCGCGCCACAGCGCCCAAACAGTTGCCTTGTGCAGTGCGAAGTAATCAGGGAGCCGGCAGCACCACGCTGACGACCGGCTCCTTTTGCAGCCGGCCGATCAGATTCTCCTGATCCTGCTTCGACAGTGGCTGCGTGCCGAACTGCAGCCGGAACAGCCCGCCTCGCGAGCTGTCGACCACCACGGCATTATAATGGTCGAGCAAGGCGGCGATCTCCGAAGCGCGCGCTTCGGGCGCGAACTTGACCAGCACACGCGGGCCGGATTGCGGCGCAAGGCTCCGTACCACAGGTCCGCCCGACCGCTCCGCCATCACCATCGGCGGCGCCGGTTTGCTGGCTTCTGCCGGGCGATCGGCCATCGCCGCCGCGGGCGGCGAAACCGACGCGGGAGCCGGAGACGATGCCGGCGCGCGCGCCACCTCGGGCTGCGGCTGATAGGCGGCGGTCTGCACCGGAGCCGCATGCGGCCACGTCAGCAGCGCACCGATCAGTCCGGCCTGCAACAGAAGCGCAAGGCCGGCGACCGACGCCGACCACGCCAGCGCCTTCGGCGACAACCCGGAAAAGAAACCGGCAAAGCGCGCGCCGAGCCCCTGCCCGGCGCCCGGCGCCCGGGCCGGCTCGGCATCGATCGCAGCGAACAGCTTTTGCATCGCGCGCGACGACGGCGCGCCGAGACTCTCATTGAGCTCGATGGTCGAGGCATATTCTTCGAGGATGACGGCATATTGCCGCGCCAGCGCCGGATCGCGATCGAGCGCATCCGCGACACGGCGGGCATCGCGGGCACTCAGCGTGCCGGCCGCGTACCACGGCAGCAGCGCCTCGACGTCGCCCGGCTCCCGGGGATCCGGCATCGTGTTGCTCATCGCCATCATGGCCAGCCTCGCTGCACGCCGGCCGCCTGCAGCAGATCGGCGAGTTTCTTGCGTGCGTAGAACAGACGGGTTTTCACCGTGTTCTCCGGAATTCCGACGATCTCGGCGACTTCTTCGATGGATTTCTCATGGTAGTACACCAGATCGACGATCTCTCGATGCTCGGGCGTCAGTGAGGTCAGGCACTTCCGCAGAGCTTCGCCCGTGTCCTTCTTCTGCACCGCGATCTCCGGATCGTCGGAAGGATCCTCGATCGCGGCGGCAGCCTCGTCATCCAGTTCGGCGTCCTTACGCCGTCGCAGCGCCGACAGCGCCTTGAACCGCGTGATCGCCAGCAGCCAGGTTGAAACCGAAGACCGTCCCTCGAACTTGCCGGCCTGCCGCCAGACGTCGAGGAAGACTTCGCTGATAAGATCCTCGGCGATCTGTTCGTTCCGAACGAGGCGCAGACCGAACCGGAAGACTTTGACGTGATGCCGTCCATACAGGACCTGCATCGCGACCCGGTCCCCCTGGGCGATCCTGGCGATCAGGACGTCGTCGGTGGCTGCCTGCTTGGTACTCACTGGCCGTCTCTTGGATTTGGTCGGCCGGACATCGCAGAAGGTTCGATAAATAAAAGCAAATTTTCGATCCTCGGAATGGCCGCAGGTCCCGATTCCAGCGCGAAACGGCGTCCAAACCGGCAAGATCGCTTTGCCAGCCCACCTCCGCGGGCAGCGTGAGTCGCCGCGCCATGTTGGCCGGAGGTTACCAAGCCGAGATGCGGTTTGCGCGACATATTCACAGCTCAATCCTGGCACGCCGCCGTGGCTGTCCGGGAAATCCCGCGCAAAACCCGTTGGAATCAACCTGCTAGCAGTCCTTATCAACCCCTGCGAGCAAATGGCAGATACCAAAACGAAAGGCTTTTCCCAGTAGGTTCCCGGAGAGCAAAATCGACCGGACGGACGATGGGACCAACTGCCGCGCTGTCGGGCACCCTGCCCGACCCTCAAACCAGGGCTGAAGACGCCAGGGCAGAAGACGCGCGCACCCTTGCGGTCCGTGGCCGACGGATGCGTCAGCGCCGGCACATGCTGGACCTGATCGCCGCCAGCTTCATGATCGATGCGGCGATCCTGCTGATCTACGTCCAGGCCGGCACGATCCCGTCAATCGTGGTGGTGGCATTCGCCGTTTCCGGCGCCCTGGTAGGCGGCATTTTGTTCGCGATGTCGGAATCCGGATTCAACGATCGCTTCTCCGACCACTATCTGACGGTGCCGATCGCCATCACGACGCTGGCGCTGATCATCGGCTTCACGGTGTGGGCGCCGCAGATCGGCGCCTTCTTTCTGTTCGAACTGTTCGTGGTGTTCGGTTTCGCTTCGCTGCGCGCCGATCGCCGGCAGGCACTGATCCTGTGGTCCGCGCTGCTGTGCGCGCTGGTGCCGCTGTTCCTGCTCACCGATCTGCCGATCGGGATGCCGCACGACAATTCGCTCGAACGGCTCGCCACCCTGCTGGCGCTGGTGCTGACGGTCGGACGCTGCACCTTCATCGGGGTGTTTTCCAAGGCGCTGCGGGACTCGCTGTACAAGCGCGGCGCCCAGCTCCGCGAGGCCTATCAGCGGATCGAGGAGCTGGCCGAGCTCGACGAACTCACCGGGGCCTATAACCGCCGCTGCATCATGCGGCACCTCGACAACGAGATGGAACGCGCGGCGCGGCACTGCGAGTCGCTGTCGCTGGCGCTGATCGACCTCGACTGGTTCAAGCGCATCAACGACACGTTTGGTCATCCGATCGGCGACGAGGTGCTGCGCACTTTCGCCATCACGATCTTCGCCAACATCCGCAGCTTCGACCGGTTCGGCCGCTACGGCGGTGAAGAATTCCTGCTGCTGCTGCCGAACACGTCCGACGACGAAGCCCGTCTGATCCTCGACCGGCTTCGCATGATCGTCGCCAATCTCGACTGGAGCGCGTTCTCGCCCAGCATGATGGTGACGCTGTCCGCCGGCGTCACCACCATGACGCTCCAAGAATCCACCGAAGCCGTGCTGGCACGGGCCGATCGCGCACTCTACGAGGCCAAGCACGGCGGACGAAACCGAGTTGCCTGCGCCTGAAGAAACAGGCGCCCTGTCTTCGCTCTAGGAAAGAGTAATGACTTCAAGACCAACGAGGCCGGCCCTCCACCTGCTCGATGAATTGCAGGCGATGCTGGCGCACGGCACCGTGGCGCGCCGCGTCGAGACGCTGCGCCGCGTGACCGACCTGTTTCTCGACGGCGTGGACTACAACGACGAACAGATCGAGGTGTTCGACGACGTCTTCACCTGCCTGGTCGAGGACATCGAATCCAACGCCAAGGAGCTGCTGGCGCAGCGGCTCGCCAATGTGCAGGCGCCGCCGCGGATCATCCGGCAACTCGCTTTCGAAGACCGGATCGAGATCGCCGCGCCGGTGCTGTCGCAGTCGGAGCAACTCGACGACGCCACCCTGATCGCCAATGTGCGCGCCAAGAGCCAGCAGCACATGATGGCGATCTCGATCCGCCGCACCCTCAGCGGTGCCGTCACCGACGTGCTGGTCGAACTCGGCAATCCGGCGGTGGTGCAGAGCACCGTGAAAAACCCCGGCGCCGAATTCTCCGACAACGGCTATTGCGTGCTCGCCCGGCGCGCCGAACATGACGACGGCCTCGCCGACGCGCTGGGCCAGCGCACCATTCCGCGGGCGCAGTACCTGAAGATGATCGCCATCGCTTCGGCGACCGTGCGCAGCAAGCTCGAAGCCGCCAATCCGCACGCCGCCGCCGATGTCAGCAACGCGGTGCGTCAGGCCGGCCGGCTGGCCCGCTCGGCGCCGCGCGGCATCAGCCGCCAGACCTCGATCGCGCACGGGCTGGTGCGTTCGCTGTTTGAGGAAGGCCGCATTGACGCCGTCGCGGTGCACAGCTTCGCCCAGCAGCGCAAATTCGACGAGACCAATCAGGCGATCGCCTGTCTGGCCAACATCACGGTCGAAACCGCCGAAGCCATGATGGTGGAATCGCGCGACGAAGGAGTGCTGATCCTCGCCAAGGTGTGCAACCTGACGTGGGCGACGGTGCGCGAGATCATCGACATGCGCGACGAGATCAACGGCACGCATTCGCACGATCTCGAGGAATGCCGCGACACCTATGAGCGGCTGCGCACCTCCACCGCCCAGCAGGTGCTGCGCTTCCACCGGATGCAGCAATCCACCGCCGCCGCACCGCCGGCCGCCTGAGCGGCCGGCGACGGCGTTTCGCCTACCACCTCGCCTTGAAGCCGGCATAGACGGCGCGGCCGGTGCCGGGTTCGAACAGCGGCGAGTTGGCGTTCGCCTTGTCGATGATGCTGGCCGAGGCGATGTAGGTCTTGTCGAGCAGGTTGCGGCCTTCGATGTAGATCGAATACGGCCCGCCGTTGTCGATGCCCGCTTTGAGGCCGAGCAGCGCATAGGGCTCGGTCTGAAGCGTATTGGCGCTGTCGACGTAGTAGGCCTGCGGCACCCATTCGACGTTCGGGCCCATATAGAAGCCGTTCGGATTCTTGTAGAGCAACTCGGCGCGTAGATAGTGCCGCGGGGCGCCGGGCAGCAGGTTGTTGCCGAACTTGGCGTCGCCGTCGAAGCGGAAGTCGTTCAGCGTGTAGGCCATGTTCAGCCACAGCCGGTCCGGCGCGCCGGCGCGCTCGAACAAATGCTTGAACAGCGTCACGCCGAGGCCGGCTTCGACACCTTGATGTAGGGTGCGGTCGGCGTTGGTGACGTTGCAGTTGCCGAACGCGCTGTAGAGACACAGCAGTTCGTCCTTGATCTCGGCCCGGTACAAGCTGAGATCCCAGGTGACGTCGGGACGGCGCCCGCGGGTGCCGATCTCGTAGGTCGTGGCGCGCTGCGGGCGGATGCTGGTGAACGGGATCGTCGGAATGCCGGGGCCCGACGCACTCTCGCCGAAGCTCGGCACCTCGGCACTACGCGAGACGTTGGCGAAGGCCTGCCAGTTCGGATCGATCTGCCAGAGCAGTCCCCCCTTTGGGCTCCACAGGTTGAACTCGGTGGAGCCGGACTGATCACCATCCGACAGGAAGCGATCGCGGCGGTCGCGGGTGGCGTGCAGGAATTGCGTGCCGCCGACCAGCGCAACGTTCTGCAGGAAGTAGAACGAGTCCTCGATATAGACGCTGGTGTTGGTCGACTTGTCGAGCGACGACGACGCCAGCGCACCCTTGTTGCCGGCGACGTTGACGTACTGCTTGTTGTCGATCCGGCCGTTCAGCAGGTTGACGCCCGCAACTAGACGATTCCGATAGCCGCCGATGATGCGATCGTCGGTGACTTTGGCGAAGCCGCCGTAGTCCTGGTAGCGATAGTCAAGCCACTGGAAGATCGGATGCATCAGATGGCGGTCGACGCCGAAGGCGCCGAAATCGACCACGGTGTCCTCGAACCGGATCGTGGTCTTATTGGCGAGTCGCACGGTGTCGATGTTGCGCTGCTGATCGAGCGCGACGTTGCCGGGCGCCGCGGTCTGCGGCGAATTCAGCGCGATGTCCTTGGTAACGGTGCCGGGGATCTTCTGCCGGACGCTGTTGGCGTTGAGATAGAACCGCGTCTCGATATCCGGCGTGATCTGATAGCCGACATTGCCGCTCAGCCGGTACGCCTGGCCGTCGCTGTGATTGCGGAAGCCGTCCGCGGCCTGCGCCGAAGCCGTGACGTAACCGTCCCAGGCTCCGTTGACGCCGCCGGCATTGGCCTGCAGCCGGCGATAGCCGAACGCGCCGGCATCGACGCTGACGCCGTTGGGGAACGGATCGCGGCCGGTCTTGGTGACGAAATTGATCGCGCCGCCGAGCGAATTGGCGCCGAACTGCAACGCGTTGGCGCCCTTGTAAACCGAGACGTAGTTGTAGGCGGTCGGATCGATCTCCTGGAAATCGCCATAGCCGTCGGCGGTATTGATCGGAATGCCGTCCATGTAGAGCTGCACGCCGCGCAAATGGAAATTGCGCGAAAGGCCCGAGCCGCGGATCGACAGCCGGGTGTCGTCGCCCCATTTCGGCTGCGCGAAAACGCCCGGCACGTAGTCGAGAATGTCCTTGATGGTGCTCGCCACGGTCGAGTTGCGATAGGCGTTGGCCGGCACCAGCGCGACGCCGCCCGGCGTCTGCTCGATGTCGCGCAGCGCCTGCTGCACGTTGAGCACGGTCAGCGCCGGCCCGCGCGCGACCTCGCTTGCGGCCGGTGCCGCGGACGGCTGCACGGCGGGGGTGGTGCTACGCACCGCGCGCGTGGACTGCGAGACGGCGCGCGGCTTCGGACGCGCCGGCGCCGGACGGGCGGCTTGATCGGGCGCCTGCACGGTGACCGGCGGCAAGGTGCTGTCGGAACGGCTTTGCGCCGCGGCGGGCAAGGCGACGAGGCAGGTGGAGACGAGCGCGGTGGCGTGCACAAGCAAATGCCTGCGCGACCGCGGGAATGCGGATGACATGACGGAACTCCGGCAACTGATCGGACGATGAGGTGGACGCGCGCAAGCGCGCGCGATCGTCAGGTCAGAACCGGCGGGCCGCGGGGCTGATGGGCAGGAGACGGCCGCAGCGCGACGAATGGCGTCGCGCGCGGGACTTCGTAGCGGATGCTGAATGCGATCCGGATCGCGAGCGCCGGCGACAGCGGCGGCGGGGTCGCGCTGACATGCTGGCCGAGGCACAGCGGGCAGCGGATCGGAACGGCCTTGGCCGGCTGGCCGGCATCACCCGCGGCGCCATCATCCACGGCAGCGATACAGAACTCGTGACCGGTGATGAGTTGAACCGGAGACTGTCCGGCGAGCAGCGTGCTGGCGAGTACGACATTGAGCACAAGCGCGTAGGCAGCGACCCAAGCCGCCACCAATGCCCTCGCCCGCCGTCGTGAAAACCCGCTCATGCAGCGCCCCTTGGTGTTTTGCTACCACAGGCGCAAAGCGAGTCAAATTCATTCGCGATCAGTAACGTCCCGGAGGTGTCTCAGTAACGCAGCACCCGGGGCCCCAGCACGGCGCCGAGGCCGGCGACCATCACGGTCGCCAGCGTGTACCAGGTGGCGACAAACAGCGGGGAATCGTCGACGCAATGCGCGGCATACAGCGTGCCGGCGAGCCCGGCCGACAGCATGCCGGCGAGCGCGCCCGCGAGCGCCGGACGCGACGGCGCGCCGCGGCGCAGCCCCACCAGCGCGGCGCCGAGGATCGGCAGCGACAGCACCGGGATCGAGCCGAGGCACAGCAGCGAGTTGTGACCGAGCAGCCGCGTCATCGCCGAGGTGCGATGCGGCAGCATCGCTTCGGCGCCGATCGCGAGGCCGAGGATCGCCAGCGGCGCCAGCAGCAGCAGGCGCCAGCCTTTCGCCGTCGCCTCCGGGCGCGACAGATGCAGCGCGACGATGATCGCCGACAGCGACAGCGCCAGCGTCACCACGAATTTCAGGTCGAAGAACGGATTGCGCATCGCCTCGTGCAGATCCGGGCGCAGGCCGAGCGTCGTCAGCAGCAGCGCCGCCGACACCGGCAGCGCCACCAGCAGCGCGGCGGCCAGCACCTGCCCGACTGGGCGATCGCGGCTGGCACCGTCGGCAGCGAGCGCTTGGATCAGGCGATCGGTTTCCATGGTCACACCGTTCTCAATTTGGCGGCGAGCGCCGATAGGCCGCGATGTAGCGCCACCCGCACCGCGCCCTCGCTCATCGACAGTTTCGCCGCGGTATCCTTGATCGAGGCGCTGTCGACCGCGATCGATTGCAGCACGTCGCGTTGCCGCGGCGGCAAGCCTTCGAGATGCCGCGTCACTTCGCTGGCGGGCAGCGTCTCCGGTGCCGGTTCGCTTGCCAGCGTGTCGGCGAAGTCGTCGATATCGACGAACACCCGGCTGCCGCGGCGGCGCAGCGTATCGATCAGCTTGTTGCGAGCGATCGCAAACAGCCACGGGGCGAACGGCGCGCCCGAATCCCAGGTGTGCCGCTTCAGATGCACCGCCAGCAGAATGTCCTGCACAATATCCTCAGCCTGATCGACTGGCTGGCCGGCGCGGGCGAGACCGCGCCGCGCCCCTGCGCGCAGCACAGGCGTGACACTCTGGAGTAGCCGCCGATACGCGATGCTGTCGCCGGCATTGGCTGACCGCATCAGGTCGGTCCATTCGTCGTCACGTCCGCGCACGCACGCTCCCGTCCAACAATTCGGCCCTAACTGCGGTTCGTTACGCCCCACCGGGGCGATCACGGAGTCGTGAGGCAAACCGCCAGACGACGGCGGTTGCCGGCCGTTGCCATAGCACCGAACGACGCCCCGCAGCCACTTCGCGCCACTGCCCAGATGTTGCCGCGGATCGGCAATGTTTCCTCATGGTTTGGCCGCGCTGACGCCACCGCCCCGCGCTTTCTGGTCGCGGGCTGGCGAATGGGGAGAATGTCATGGACATCAAAGCCAGCGGGCGCTCGGCTCTGATCATTGCAGCAGGATTGACGGTGGGGTTGTGGTGCGTTGCACCCGCAACACCGAGCTTCGCGGCGCCACAGGCCGCCGCCAGCGATAGCGGAAGCGCCGCCAAGCCGGCGCCGAAGAAAAAGGCCGTCAAGCACCACGCCAAGCCGGCCAAGGCCAAGCAGGCCCAAGCCAAGCCTTCCGAAACCACTTCGTCCGACACCGAACAGTCCGAGACCAAGCAGTCCGAAGCCAAGTCGGTGGTCAAATCCCCGGTCGAGGAAGGCCGCGCCGCCGACGCCCAGACCGAGCCGAAGCCGCTCGCCGATGCCAGCGGTGCCCTGCCCGCCTCGATCGCCAATGCCAATGCCCAGGCGACACCGGCCGAAGCCGCTCAGGCCCAGCCGACCCCGTCCACGGAAGCCAGCCAAGCTGCGGCACCGGCCACCGCCGCTGGCGCGACCAACCCCGCCGTGATTGCCGCCGACCAGGTCAACGCTCTCGACCGCGCCGCAACCGATGCGCCGCAGCTTCAGGCGCAAATGCAGCCGCAACAGCCTGCAGCCGCCGAGACCGCAGCCACCCCGCAGCCGCAAGCCGACACGCAGGCCAAAGCCACCACCCACGACGATGATGCGTGGGACAAGCCGTCACTGATCGGCAAGATCTTCATCGCGGCCGGCGGCCTCCTCACTCTCGCCTCCGCGGCGCGGATGTTTATGGCCTGAGGGCGTCTGCGCCCACCCCTTGAAGCCGCTGGCGGCAGCGGGCAGATTGCCCGCGGCCGCGGTCGGCCTTCCGGGGACATGCATTATGAGCACATTCGAATTCATCATCGTCGAGCGTCAGAACGCGGTCGGCATCATCAAGCTCAACCGCCCGAAGATGCTGAATGCGCTGTCGTTCGGCGTGTTCCGCGAGATTGGCGCGGCGGTCGAGGATCTCGAGGCCGACGATGCGATCGGATGCATCCTGATCACCGGCAGCGAGAAGGCGTTCGCGGCCGGCGCCGACATCAAGGAGATGCAGCCGAAGGGCTTCATCGACATGTTCAACGAGGACTTCACCTCGATCGGCGGCGACCGGCTGGCGCGCTGCCGCAAGCCGACCGTCGCCGCGGTCGCTGGCTACGCGCTCGGCGGCGGCTGCGAATTGGCGATGATGTGCGACATCATTATCGCCGCCGACACCGCCAAGTTCGGTCAGCCGGAAATCACCCTGGGCACCATTCCGGGCATCGGCGGCACCCAGCGTCTCACCCGTGCCATCGGCAAGTACAAGGCGATGGATCTGTGCCTCACCGGACGGATGATGGACGCGCAGGAAGCCGAACGCTCGGGCCTAGTCAGCCGCATCGTGCCGGCCGACAAGCTGATGGAAGAAGCGCTCGGCGCGGCCGAGAAGATTGCCACGATGTCGCGCCCCACCGCAGCGATGGCCAAGAGCGCGGTGAACCGTGCGCTGGAAACCCCGCTCGCCGAAGGTCTCGCCATCGAGCGTGACCTGTTCCGGTCGACCTTCGCGCTGGAAGACCGCGCCGAGGGCATGGCGGCGTTCATCGAAAAGCGCAAGCCGAACAACCAGAACCGCTGACAACACGCTGACAGATCGCGGCCGCTGCGTCGGAAAGCGTGCACAATACCGCGCGCCCCATCGTCGCAGCGTTGCCGCATCACAACACCCCCACGCTGCAACGGCGGCTGTCGGGCCCGGTCGATTGCCTCGCGTTGCACTGCGTTCTACAAACGTGCAGGCATCGCGGGGCGGATGTCCAGGAGGGCGCGGGACCGCATGGTTTGGTGGACGAGACTCGTTGGCAGCGCGTATCGCGCTCATCGCTCGGCGTTGACCCTGGGGGTCGCGACGGCGATCGGCGTCGCAGCGGCCGGACCGGTATCGGCCGAAGGACTATCCGACGCGCTGGTCAAAGCTTACCAGTCCAACCCGCAACTCACTGCCGAACGCGCCCGTCAGCGAGCGACTGACGAGAACGTGCCGCAAGCGCTCGCCGGCTATCGCCCGCAGCTTCTGGCCACGCTCGGCGCCGGGCTGCAGCAGGTGCGCAACCTGCTCCCCACCAATACTTACCAGGGCGACACGCTGCGGCCGTGGACGATCGGCGTCACCGTCACGCAGACGCTGTTCAACGGCTTCCGTACCGCCAACAGCGTGCGGGTCGCCGAGCTGCAGGTGAAGTCGGGCCGCGAGGCGCTGCGCAACGTCGGCCAGGGCGTGCTGCTCGATGCGGTGACGGCCTACACCAACGTGCTCGCCAACCAGGCCTTGGTGGCGGCGCAGAAGGCCAACGTCGATTTCCTCAGCCAGACGCTCGACATCACCAAGAAGCGCCTGAACGCCGGCGACGTCACCCCGACCGACACCGCGCAGGCCGAAGCGCGCCTCAACCGCGGACGCGCCGACCTGAACGCGGCGGAAGTGAACCTCGCGATCAGCCAGGCCACTTACGCGGCGGTGATCGGCAGTTCACCGGGCACGCTGAGCAATGCCACGCCGGTCGACCGGCTGCTGCCGAAGAGCCGCGAAGACGCGATCGCGCAGGCGGCGAAGGGCAATCCCGCGGTGCTGGCCGCGGGCTACGATGTCGACGTCGCCACCACCACCATCAAGGTCGCCGAAGGCGCGCTGCTGCCGACCGTGACGTTGCAGGGCAGCGCCAGCCGCGCCAGCCAGACCGACTCCACGCTCGGCACCTACGGCACCGACCAGGCCTCGGTGATCGGCCAGATCAACGCGCCGATCTATGACGGCGGCACTGCCGCGTCGCAGACCCGGCAATCGAAGGAACTGGCGGCGCAGAGCCGCTCGGTGCTCGACCTGGTGCGCAACCAGACCCGCACTGCGGCGATCGGCGCCTGGGTGTCGAATGAAGGCGCCAAGATCGCGGTGAGCGCCGCGGAATCCGAAGTGCGCGCGGCCGAAATCGCGCTGCAGGGTGTCAGCCGCGAAGCCCAAGGCGGCCAGCGCACCACGGTCGACGTGCTGAACTCGCAGCAGGATCTGATCCAGGCGAAAGCCCGACTGATCGGCGCGCAGCGCGACCGTGTGGTCGCGTCCTATACGCTGCTCAGCGCCATCGGCCGCCTCGACGTCCAGAACCTCGGCCTGAACACCCCGGACTATCTGCCCGACGTGCACTACCAGCAGGTCCGCGACGCCTGGCACGGCCTGCGCACCCCGTCGGGGCAGTAAGCGTCGATCCACAACCTTTGACGACGCTGCGGGAGACGCACACAGCGTTCCCACGTCTCCCTCTCTCGTCTTGGCCGGGCTTGACCCGGCCATCCACGACTTTCGCGCAGACGCTCAGCAAACCATGGCTGCCCGGGACGAGCCTGGGTACGACGCCTGCAAGGCGCCGCGTTTTCTAACGACGGTCCGAGAGCGCTTCATCGATTGATGAGAAGCGGATCTGGCCTTTGCCAAGCGTCCGAAGTCCTCATCCTGAGGAGCCCGGCCTCGCCGGGCGTCTCGAAGGATGAGGAGCCACATCGCCTGCGGCGCATGGTTCGAGACGGCGCTTTGCGCCTCCTCACCATGAGGTTCTGCAAGCTGCGACCGCTAGGAAGTGCGGTCCTGATTCCGTCAAAAGCAGAGATGCTCTAAGTGCGCTCAATACGCCTTGAACTGATTGCCGCTAAAGCCGCTAAATGCGTCGACGTCGGGTGCGCTGAAGCCGGCGGCTTCCGGCTGCAGGACGGCGCGCGGCGGAAAGCGATCCTCGCGCGGCGGGAATGCCGGGCCATGCGTTGCGGTCACAGTGGCGGCGGTGTCGCCGAGCGCGCGGCCGGTATCCAGGCTGATGAAATGCTGCTGGGAACACGCCAGACAGAACACCGGCTCATAGCTCGGCCGATCCCCGCCGACCACCTCGTCGGCAAGCCAGGTCTGAGTCATCAGACCATTCTGCGGGCATCGGTAAACCAGAAGCTTGGCCATGGTTGAATGTTGCCATGGCCTCGCGTGCCCTCCTTGACTCAGGTCAAGAGGCCGCTGCGGTGTATCGCCGCGACGGCTTTGTCATCAGGGCGTCACACGGTAACAGCGCAGTTGTTGCGTATTTTCAACACGATCTCGCCACACCCGGACAACTCCTACCCGCGTTACTACGAGGGAGCGCGAATGGCCGGCGGGGCGATTAGTTGGCGCGCCGCCGGGAGAAATACGAGATCAAAACCGGCAGGGTGATGAGAATCACCCCCGGCGCCAGCATCATGCCGGTGACCACCACGATCGCCAACGGCTTCTGCACCTGCGAGCCGATTCCGGTCGACATCGCCGCCGGCAGCAGGCCGACGCCGGCGATCACGCAGGTCATCAGCACCGGCCGGAGCTGCAGCTCGCCGGTGCGGACCACGGCGCGCAGCCGATCGAGCCCCTGGTCGATCAACTGATTGTACTGCGACAGGATGATGATGCCGTCCATCACCGCAATACCGAACAGCGCGATGAAACCGATCGCCGCCGACACGCTGAACGGGATGCCGCTGACCAGCAGGCCCATCACGCCGCCGAAGATCGCCATCGGGATCACGCTCATCGCCAGCAGCGTGTCGGTGAGCGAGCCGAAATTGAAGAACAGCAGCGCACCGATCAGCGCCAGACTGATCGGGACCACGATCGACAGCCGCTTGATCGCATCCTGCAGATTGCCGAATTCGCCGACCCATTCCATTCGCGAGCCCGGCGGCAACTGGACCTGGGCGTTGACCTTTTCCTGGGCTTCGCGGATCGCGCTGCCGAGATCGCGCTCGCGCACCGAGAACTTGATCGGCAGATAGCGCTCCTGATCCTCGCGATAGATGTAGGCGGCGCCGGACACCAGCTGGATGTCGGCGAGTTCGCTGAGCGGGATCTGGGTGATGCCGTTCGGTCCCTGCACGCCGATCCGCAGATTGTGGATCGCCTCGGCGCTCTTGCGATATTCCGGCGCCAGCCGGACGATGATCGGGAAATGCCGGTCGCTGCCCGGCTCGTACAGATCACCGGCAGTGTCGCCGCCGATCGCCACCTTGATGGTGGCGTTGATGTCACCCGGCGTCAGCCCGTAGCGCGCCGCGCGGGCCCGGTTGACGTCGATCTGGATGGTCGGCTGGCCGAGCGAGGTGAAGACAGCGAGGTCCTGCACGCCCTGCACCGTCGACAGCACCGCCTTGATCTTGTTGGCGGTGTCGGTCAGCGCCTGCAGATCGTTGCCGTACAGCTTGATCGAGTTCTCGCCTTTCACGCCGGACACCGCTTCGGAGACGTTGTCCTGCAGATACTGCGAGAAGTTGAACTCGACGCCCGGGAATTTCGCCTGCAGCTGCTTCAGCATCCGCGCGGTCAGTTCATCCTTGTCGTGGCTGCCGGGCCATTGCGAGGCGGGCTTCAGCGGCGCGAAGAACTCGGCGTTGAAGAAGCCGGCGGCGTCGGTGCCGTCGTCGGGCCGGCCATGCTGCGACACCACCGACTCGACCTCGG
Source organism: Rhodopseudomonas sp. BR0G17 (assembly GCF_010907025.1). Lineage (NCBI taxonomy): Bacteria > Pseudomonadati > Pseudomonadota > Alphaproteobacteria > Hyphomicrobiales > Nitrobacteraceae > Rhodopseudomonas > Rhodopseudomonas sp. BR0G17. Next base: position 51,374 of record NZ_QUML01000023.1, read on the forward strand.
GGAAGCTGGCGATCAGCTTGCGCATGTCGTTGACGTAGCCGTTGCCCTCGGTGAGCGAAATCGTCGGCGGCAACGTCGCGCGGATCCAGAGGTTGCCCTCTTCCAGCTTCGGCAGAAATTCGAGCCCGAGAAAGCGGGTGGCGATCAGGGTGGTCAGCACCAGGCCCGCCGCGCCGGCCATCACCACCGGCCGGTTCTTCACCGCCCAGCCGAGCCACGGGGTGTAGACCTTGTGCAGCATCCGCATCAGCCAGGTCTCGGTCTCCTGGACATGGTGCGGCAGGATGATGGCGCTCAGCGCCGGCGTCACCGTGAAGGTCGCCAGCAGGCCGCCGGCGAGCGCGTAGGCGTAGGTCCGAGCCATCGGGCCGAAGATGTTGCCTTCGACGCCGGACAGCGTGAACAGCGGCAGGAAAGCCGCGATGATGATCGCAGCGGCGAAGAAGATCGAGCGTGACACGTCCGCGGCGGCGGAGCGGATCGCGTGCTTCTTCATTCCCATGATGGTGTCGGCGGAGATCTGACTGCGCTCTTCGGGCGACAGCACGGTGGTGTGCGAGAGTCGTCTGAAGATCGCCTCGACCATGATCACGGTGGCGTCGACGATCAACCCGAAGTCGATCGCGCCGACCGACAGCAGGTTGGCGGACTCCCCGCGTAACACCAGGATGATCACCGCAAAGAACAGTGCGAACGGAATCGTCGCGCCGACGATCAGCGCGCTGCGCAGGTCGCCGAGGAAGATCCACTGCAGCAGCACGATCAGCAGGATGCCCACCACCATGTTGTGCAGCACGGTGTGGGTGGTGGTGTCGATCAGGTCCTTGCGGTCGTAGATCCGCTCGATCCGCACGCCGGGCGGCAGCAGGCCCGACGCGTTGATCTTGGTGACCGCCTGCTCCACCCGCGCGATCGTCGGCGAGCTCTGCTCGCCGCGCCGCATCAGCACGATGCCCTGGACGATGTCGTCATCGTTGTTGATGCCGGCGATGCCGAGACGCGGCTTCTCGGCGACATTGACCTTGGCGACGTCTTTGACCAGCACCGGATTGCCGTTGTTCGACGCCACCATCGTATTGGCGAGATCGTCGAGCGAACGGATCAGGCCGACGCCGCGCACCACCGCGGATTGCGCGCCGATGTCGACGGTGTTGCCGCCGACATTGATGTTGGAGTTGGAGACCGCCTGCAGCACCTGCGGCAAGGTCAACCCGTAGGCGATCAGCTTGTTGAAATCGACCTGGACCTCATAAGTCTTGGTCTTGCCGCCCCAGCCGGTGACGTCGATCACGCCGGGAATGGCCCGGAAGCGGCGCTGCAGCACCCAGTCCTGCAGCGTCTTCAGATCGAGCACGCTGTAGCCGGGCGGGCCGACCAACCGGTAGCGGAAGATCTCGCCGATCGGGCTGAGCGGCGAGATGCCGGGCTGGACATTGCCTGGCAGCGGCGGCAGCTGTGACAGCCGGTTGAGCACCTGCTGCAGCGCCTCTTGATATGTGTAGTCGAACGAGAACTGCAGTTTGACGTCGGACAGGCCGTACAGCGAGATCGTCCGGATCGTCTTCAGGTTCTTGATGCCGGCGACCTGGGTCTCGATCGGAATCGTAATGTAGCGCTCGATCTCCTCCGCCGAGAGCCCGGGGCTCTGGGTGACGATGTCGACCATTGGCGGCGTCGGATCGGGATAGGCTTCGATATTGAGGTGTTCGAACGCGGCGACACCGCCTGCCAGCACCAGCAAGAACAGCGCGAGCATCAGGAAACGGCGGTTGACCGCGAGTTCGACGAGGCGACCCATGCGGATCGGACCTTTCAGGGCAGGCGGAGGCTGTGAGGCGCTGGTCCGGCGGTTATGTCGATCAATGCCGCAGGCCGTTCAGAAGAACAAGGCGACCGCAGGCTGAGGGCGGGAGCGCCGGCGGCGGGACCGCGCGGCGACGGTCGTGTGCAGACCGGAGTTACCCGGTGGCAGCCCGATCGATGAACAGGCTGCCGCGGGTGATGACCTTTTCGCCCGGACGCAGATTGCCGGTGACTTCGACCAGATCGCCGGCCGACAGGCCCGGCTTCACCGTGCGCAGCTCGATCGAGCGGTCGTCATGCGCGACCCAGACCCGAACCTGGTCGCCTTCGTAGATCAGCGCCTGGCGCGGCACGCCGACGGCCGGATGATCCGACGGCGAGTAGATCGTGACGTTGGCGAACATTTCCGGCTTCAGCAGCCCGCCGGGATTGTCGATGGTGGCGCGCACCGTCAGCCGGCGGGTGGTCGGGTCGATCGCCGCGGCGACGTAGTCGATCCGGCCGGTCAGCGTGCGGCCCGGCAGCGCCAGCACTTTGAAGCTGATGTCCTGGCCTTCGGCGACATCGGCAGCTTCGCTTTCACGGACGAAAGCGGTCAGCCACACCGTCGACAGATCGCCGATCATATAGACGGGATCGCTGGAGCCGGAGTTGACGTACTGGCCCGGACCGACCTTGCGCTGCACCACGGTGCCGGCGATCGGCGCCACGATGGTGGTCTCGGGATTGATATTGCCCTTGTCCTGGAACGCCGAGATCGCGGACTCGCTGAGGCCGAGAATGCGCAGCCGGTTACGTGCGGCTTCAAGCGCCGTGGTGGCCGACTGGAAATCGTTCTGCGCGGTGACCAGCGTCGCCTGGGCCTGCTGATAGTCCTTCAGCGGCACAGCCTTGCCCTCGAACAGATCGCGGGCGCGCTTGTCCTGAAGCTGCGCCAGGTCGAGCTGCGACTTCGCCTTGTTGAGCGCGGTCGAGGCGGTGATGAAATCGTTCTGAGCCTGGACGGTGTCGGGCGCTTCGATCGAAAACAGCGGCTGGCCCTTGGTGACGTGGTCGCCGGGGCGCGCCAGCAGCTTGGTCACCCGGCCCGCATAGGGCGAGAACACCGGGGTGGCGCGGTCTTCGTCGATCGCGATCTTGCCTTCAGTGACGTGCTCGGCGCGGAAGCTGCGGTCGCTCACCGGCTCGATCGTCAGGCTGGCCCATTCGGCTGGGGTCGGGGTGTAGCGGTCGGCACTGCGGCGCGACTGGCTGGAAATATCGGTGTGGCCGCGACCCGGCTGCTTGAACTGAGCCAGCTCGTAACCGCCCACGGCAACGCCGGCCGCAACGCACGCAGCCGCGATCCACCAGGTGCGCCGAAGACGCAAATTTCGAAGAAAATGTTCGCGCATGCCCTGCCTGAGCTCCGGCTTGATCGCCGCGTTGCCTCCCTGACGGCTGATAATGCCCGAATCGTGGCCAGCGCAAAGTGAAAACGGCAAAAATGCGCTTAGCAGCGAATGATGACACCAGCGCGTCAGCCGCCGACCGAGACGCGCGCCTCAATGGGCAGGCTTACGAATTCCATCCTGAACGGCACATTAACCGGTGGAACCGGCGGCCGGAGGCCTTAACCGCGGGCCGGCCAGGCCGCCGGATCGGTCCCCAGCGGCACCGCCGGGCGGGCCCAGGCCGCCGGCGTGGCGCTGAGCACCGCAGAATGCCGGACCGCCTGCAGCGTCCCGAAGCCGGATCGGGCGCGTTCGAGATACGGCGCCGCCGCTTCCTGGCCGATCTCTGGGGTGGCGAGACCGTGCGGCAGCCGCCCCATCTCCCACAGCCATTTGCCGGTGCGGGCCAGCGACACCTGGACGTGCCAACTGCCGCCCTCGCGCGCCTGGCGGGCCTTGGCGATCATCGCCCCGAACGCCATCAGGTAGCCGGTCGTATGGTCGAGGATCTGCATCGGCAATTCCTTCGGTCCGGCGACACCGGCCGCCTGCCCTTCGGCATGGTTGAAGCCGGTGGCGCACTGCACCAGGGAGTCGAAGCCGCGCCGCTCCGCCCACGGCCCCGAGCGTCCATAAGCGGAAAGTGACACGTAAACGATGCCGGGATTGATCGCGGCCGCTTCCTCAGGCGAGAAGCCGAGCGCGGCGAGCGAGCGCGGACGATAGCCCTGGCTAAAGATGTCCGCTTCGGTGAGCAATTCGCGCAGCGCGGCGTGGCCCTCCGGCGTGGTCAGGTCGGCGAAGCTCGACAGCTTGCCGCGGCCGGTGTCGATCACCAGCCAGGGGATCGACGGCAGCCGGGGGCTCGACACCAGCATCACGTCGGCGCCATGCGCCGCCAGCGTCCGGCCAGCGACCGGACCGGCGATCACCCGCGACAGGTCGAGTACACGCAGACCGGAGAGCGGCCGGCTGCCTTCCGGCCACGGCTTCGGCGCCGCCTCGCCGATCTTGGTGATCTCTACCAGCGGCAGCGCATCGAGCGCGGCAGCCTGCGGCAGCGCCTGCCATTCTTCGCGCGATCGCATCAGCGCCACCACGCCGCCGGCCTCATAAGCAGCGGTCTCGAACGCTTCGCCCTCCCACTGCAGCAGCGCGGCCTGCACTGCATCGCGGACCGGCTCGCAGGCGAGCACCCGGCAGACCGCGCCGCGATGATGCGGAAAGTTGGTGTGCAGCCGGACATAACGGCCGCCCTTCACCTGATACACGCCGGCAAGCGGATCCCAAGCGGGCGGCGGCGGTTCGTCGTTCTTGCGCAAGTAGCGTTCGGAGCGGCACTCGATCGCAGCGTGGCGGATGTCGACGCTGACGCCCTGCGCCTGCCCGCTCCGCATCGCCCAGATCTCCGCTGCCGCCAGCCCACTCGCCGCAATCGCCACCTGCGCCGCGGCGTCGACGCGAAATGACGACGGCAGTTGCGGCTCCTCGCCGGTCAGCGTCACGCGTTCCAACGCGGCAGCATCGCCGCCGACGGAGGTCCAGAGATCAGCAAGCAGATCACGGGGAGATTGCATACGCCTTGCCTCCCGGCTCCCATCGGAGCCGCCTTGGTGACGGCGCACGGCTAAGTCGGTCCGCGCGCCGCGCGTTGACGACGATCCGCATAGGCCGGCCCGGCGACCTCGCGCAAGAGGCCACGAAACCAGACCAGCAGCGGATCGCCATGACGCAGATGCGACCACACTAGCGTCATCGGCAACTCGATCTTGGTGAACGGCGGCGGTTTGACGATCAGATCGAAGGCGCCGGCAAAGCGCCGGGCCAACGCGCGGGAGATCGTCGTCACCATGTCGGTCGCGGCGACGGTCGCCAGCGCCGCGGTGAAATGCGGCGTGACCAGCGCGACCCGGCGGCTCACCCCCGCGGCCGCCAGGATTCCGTCGAGCTCCGAGCGACCGTCGTCGAGCAGCGCGATGCCGACGTGGTCGACGTCGGCATAGTCGCCGATCCGCCAGGTGCGTTTGGCTTTCGGATGGCCGCGCCGCATCACCAGCGCGAGGCGGTCGGCGGCGATCGGCATACTCACCGCACCGGGCGGCAAATCGGTGGTGGCCAGCGCGAAAGCGAAATCCAGCGCGCCGCTCTCCATGCGCTCGCGCAGATCCGCGCGGTAGGGCTCGAAGCGCAGATCGATGCCGGGCGCCTCGCGGGCCAGCCGCGCCATCAAAGGCGGCGCCAGCAGTACGGTCTGATTGTCGGACGCCGCGATGCGGATGGTGCGCTGTTCGGTGGCCGGGTCGAACCGGCGTTCGCGAAACAGGTCCTTGAGGTCGGCGACGGCGACGCTCAGGAGCGGCACCAAGGCTTGCGCCTTCGGCGTCAGCACCAAGCCATGATGACCGCGGACCAGCAGCGGATCGGCGAGCAAAATGCGCAAGCGCGACAGTGCGCGGCTCATCGCCGGTTGGCTCAGGCCGACGTCCTGCGCCGCGTGGGTGACGTTGCGCCGGCGCAGCAGCGCCTCGAGCGGCGGCAGCAGATTGAGGTCGAGCCCTGCTAAATTCACTTCGCGCATGATGATGATATAAACAATGCATTTTTGATATGCAACGAAAGCGCTTAGTCTGCGGTCATCGACTTTGACAGGAGTTGTCCATGACGCCGGAGATCGTCGTTCTCGGCTACGGCCCGGTCGGCCGTGCCACCACCGAATTGCTCGCAGCCAAAGGCGTTGCGGTGCGGGTAGCGCAACGATCCAGGCCCGCCGATCTTCCGCGCGGCGCTGTGTTTCAAGCCTGCGACGTGCTCGAACCCGCTTCGGTCGCTGGTGCCGTTGCGGGCGCAAGGCAGATCGTCGTCGCGATCGGCTTTCCCTATGTCGGCGAGGTGTGGCGCACCGCGTGGCCAGCGGCGATGCAAAACCTGCTCGCGGCCGCCGCTGCGGCGAATGCGCGGATGGTGTTCGTCGACAACCTGTATATGTACGGCCCGCAGCACGCGCCGCTGCGCGAGGACATGCCGCTGACCGATGCCGGCGTGAAACCCGCGGTGCGCGCCGCCATCACGCGGCTTTGGACGACGGCGAGCGCCGCCGGCCAGGTACGCGTCGCGGCGCTGCGGGCGCCGGATTTCTACGGGCCGGGCGTCGGGCTGTCGCATCTCGGCGATCTCGCATTCGGCGCACTCGCCAAGGGCAAGCGCGCGATGCTGATCGCGACGCCGGACACGCCGCACGACTTCGCCTACGTGCCGGATATCGCGCGCGCGGTCGCGACCCTGCTCGACGCCCCGGACGACGCCTTCGGTCAGGCCTGGCACATGCCGAGCGCGCCGATCCGCACCCCGCGTCAGATTCTCGAACTCGGCGCCCGGGCGCTTGGCATGCCTGCGCGGATCACGTCACTGCCGCAATGGCTGCTGCCGGCGATCGGCACGGTGTCGCCGATGCTGCGGGAGATGAGCGAGATGCGTTTCCTGTGGGATCGTCCGTACCGGGTCGATGCGCGGAAATTCACCAGCCGGTTCTGGTCGGACGTCACGCCGTTCGAGATCGGCGCCGCGGCGACCGCGTTGTCGTTCCGCGAACGGGCCGCTGCACTGGCGGCGTGATCGCTTAGTGAAAATCCCGCGACGGCGGCAGGATGCGGATGTCGCGGGGGTGGCGTTGGGCGGGGGCGTCGGGCGTGTCGCGAACGTGACGCTCGCCGCAGCGAACGACCGACCGCGCGTCGCCTTGCGGCGCGCCACCGGCGGCGGTTTTGCGCGACCAGGTCCGTGCTTCCGGGGACGGGCGCGATGCTTTCCGCACCGCTGCATCCGGCGGGCTTTCCCCGCCTTCGCTCGTCCCTCGTCCAGCGAACTAACAAGTCGCAGAGCCCCGTAGTATACTCGGACGGAGACCCGATGCCTCCCGGACGCGGGCTTGCGAGACCCGTCGCGTCACTCCGGCTTCGCCAGCCACGCCGGCTCCGCCGAAGTCGCCCGGCTGGTCACCCAGCCGACCGATCTGCCCCCACCAAGACGCCTCATGATACGCCCCTCGTCGGACAGGACGGGTAGTCGAACCAGGATTTTGTCAGGACGCAGGGCTACGGAATCTTGGTGCGCGAGAGCGGATCTGAAATCCGACCATGTCGAGAGAGCCAGAAGGCCAATTCTCCTGGTGCGTTCGCCTGTTGTATGATTGCGGTAATCGTGGGGTCGCCTGGATGAACACGACATCTTGGATCAAGGTCTGGCCAGTATTGAGCGCAGCCTTGTTGCAAACACTCGCTTCAGCTGCCGTTTGCGAAGAGACGAGAGCACAGCAGGGTGATCTACGCTGGCGGACTTCGACGTCCGAGGGTCGATCATCTCTGGTTCAGGCATCTTCCGACGCGACGGACGCCGTCGGCCGCTTCGCGTTCACATGCGTCGTGAAATCTGGAAACGTCGCCGTCTCGGTGGCGATGAGGGATGAGCAACGCTCCGCATTCGCGGCGCTGCTGACCAGCGGTGAATATCCCACGGTCGCGCTGTCGGACGGACGGACCAAGTCGGCACTTGCGAAGCTTGAATTCGGCGATGCTGATGGCTGGTCGTATGCTTTCACCGTTCCGGTTGACAGCAAGTGGCTCGACGATTTCGAGAAGACGGGCTCAGTGCGCCTTGCGATCGGTAAGACGATCAGTGACGGCGACAGCCTCAATGTCGGACTCGGCGCGATCAACGACTTTCGAAGCCATTGCAGAAAGACGCATCAAACACCGCCGCCCGCTGTCCGGCCGCTTCCGCGCCCCCCTCCGAACCCCGACGTGTTTCCGCCAGCGAAATAGACCTCTCCTGAGGCGCGCTAGCGACGGTTCGTATGACGGCCGCACGGGCTCCCGAGAGCGATACACGAGAGGACCGTCAGCTGATCGCCTCGGCCAAGAGCGCTTTGGGCCAGAAGCGGAATGAATGGCTTCCTATTCGCATTCAGGACGGAGTCGAGCCAATGCGTTCGACAAGCTCAAACCGTTCACACCAGAGCATCATATCCGGCGCATATCTTCCAAGTCGCATGAAGTATCGCGTGTGCGCCTCGCGCCAGTATTGCAAAGAACGGTCACCTTCACCTTCATCGAAAGCAAACGCCCCATCGACTTCGTCAAAGCGTCGTTTCGTCAATTCAATTGTCTTCAGGACGGCCTTCGGAACGCCTTGCCCGTCTAGGACGACCATCAACTTACCGACCTCCGCAGAAAGCAGGCCCTGACTTTCTGCCCAGCAGGTCGCACGCTTTGTTCCCGAGAGAACAAGCTCAACAAGCCTGTTCGCCAAGTCGGGACTATCGCCGAATGAAAATGTCTCTAAGTTTTGCCATTCCATTTCGAAAGGGTGCTTGCGGATTTGAGTGATGTCAACGATGCGACGTGCCCGAGGCATTGCGAAAACGCTGCAAAACATGCCGAACGTCGAATGGCCGCTTAGGGTCATAAGCGGCATCACACCCCCTCAATGGAAATCCCGCGATGGCGGCAGGATGCGGACGTCGCGGGGGTGGCGATGTCGTTGGGCGGGGGCGTCGGGCGTGTCGCGGCGGTCGCCGTTGAGGGCTTCGTAGCCGCGCTTTTCGGAGGTCAGTTGCTCGTAGAGGTCGGTGCCGTCCGGTAGTGCCGGGCCGACCAGGCCTTCGGCGAGGCGGCCCATCTCATAGCTACGATCGATCAGGCGTTCGGCGACGAGATGCACCACGCCTTCGGGGCTCGCTTGCACCTTGCCCTCGACCAGTACCAGCCGTGCGCCCATCACCTCTTTGCGAAACTTCTCCATGATGGCCGGCCACACCACGATGTTGGCGATGCCGGTCTCGTCCTCGATGGTCATGAAGATCACGCCATTGGCGCTGCCCGGCCGCTGCCGCACCAGCACGACGCCGGCGCAGCGCAGCCAGCGGCCGCTGGCGCGCTGATCGGACTGCAACACCTTACTACACGTCACCACCCGCTCGGCCGCGAACAACGCACGCAAAAATTCCATCGGGTGCCCCTTCAGCGACAACCGCACCGTCTGATAATCGGCGACGACGTGCTCGGCCATCGGCATCGCCGGCAGCGGCGCGGCGCGTTCATCGTCCTGCTCGCGCGCGCTGGCGGCTTCGAACAACGGCAGCGGCACATCGTCGGGCAGCCGCCGCACCGCCCACAGCGCGGCGCGACGATCGAGCCCGAGCGAGCGGAACGCGTCGGCATCAGCGAGCAGGATCAGCGCGCGCTTCGGCAGCGCGGTGATGCGCGCAAACTGCTCCAGCGACGTGAACGCCCCCCTCGCCCGCGCCGCGACGATGCGTGCCGCCCAGTCGTCGCTCGGCGCCTCGCCGGCTTCGAGCCGCACCCGCTCCTCGTCCGGATCGGCCCAGCGAAATCCGTCGATCATGCGGAAGCCGAGCCGCACCGCGTGATGCTTGCCGCAGCGCTCCTCCAGCGTGCACTGACCTGCGCTGAACGACACATCGACCGGCCGCACCTCGACGCCATTACTTCGCGCATCGCCGACGATCTGCGCCGGCGCGTAGAATCCCATCGGCTGCGAGTTCAAGAGCGCGCAACAGAACGCGTCTGGATGAACGTGCTTGAGCCATGACGAGGCGTAGACCAACTGCGCGAAGCTCGCGGCATGACTCTCGGGAAAGCCATAAGAGCCGAAGCCCTTGATCTGCTCGAAACAGTTTTGCGCGAACGCGCGGTCGTAGCCGCGCGCCACCATGTTCTCGACCATCATCGATTCAAACTTGCCGATGGTGCCGACATTGCGGAACGTCGCCATCGCGCGGCGCAGGCCGTTGGCTTGTTCGGGCGTGAACTTCGCCGCCTCGATGGCGATGCGCATCGCCTGCTCCTGAAACAGCGGCACGCCGAGTGTCTTGTGCAGCACCTTGCGGAGTTCGTCCTTGTCGCCGTGCTGCGGCGATGGCGACGGATAGGAGACTTTCTCCTGATGATTCCGCCGGCGGAGATAAGGGTGCACCATGTCACCCTGGATCGGGCCGGGCCGCACGATCGCAACTTCGATGACGAGGTCGTAGAATATGCGCGGCTTCAGCCGCGGCAGCATGTTCATCTGCGCGCGGCTTTCGACCTGGAACACGCCGAGCGACTCGCCGCGGCACAGCATGTCGTAGACTTCCGGCACCTTTCGCGGAATGCTGGCGAGCGTCCAGCGCTCGCGCTTGTGCGCGTCGATCAGGTCGAAACATTTGCGGATGCAGGTCAGCATGCCGAGCGCCAGCACGTCGACCTTCATCATCTTCAGGGTGTCGATATCGTCCTTGTCCCACTCGATGAAGGTGCGATCCGCCATCGCGGCGTTGCCGACCGGCACGTAGCTATCCAGCCGATCCTGGGTCAGCACGTAACCGCCGACGTGCTGCGACAGATGCCGCGGAAATTCGATCAGCTCGGTGGCGAGTTCCACCGCGAGCGCGATCAGCGGATTAGCCGGATCGAGCCCGGCCTGCTTGACCTGCATGTCGTTGAGGCCCTTGCCCCAACTGCCCCACACCGTATCGGCCAGCGCGGCGGTGACGTCCTCGGTCAGCCCCAGTGCCTTGCCGACGTCGCGGATCGCCGAGCGCGGCCGATAGTGAATGACGGTAGCAACGATCGCAGCGCGGTGGCGGCCGTAGCGGCGATACACATATTGCATCACCTCCTCGCGCCGGACGTGTTCGAAATCGACGTCGATATCCGGCGGCTCCAGCCGCTCTTTGGAGATGAAGCGCTCGAACAGCAGGTCGACCTCGGTCGGGTTCACGGCGGTGACGCCGAGCACATAGCACACCGCCGAGTTCGCCGCCGAGCCGCGGCCCTGGCACAGGATGTTCTGCGAGCGGGCGAACTGCACGATGTCGTGCACCGTGAGAAAGTAGTGCGCGTAGCGCAGCTTGCGGATCAGCCGCAGCTCCTTGTGCAGCACCTTCTTGGTGCGCGGCGAAATCCCCTTGGGGAAGGCTTTATGCGCGCCGGCCCAGGTCAGATCCTCGAGATGACGCTGCGCGGTCTTGCCCGGCGGCACCGGCTCGTCGGGATATTGATATTTGAGCTGGTCGAGCGAAAAATCGATCCGCTCGGCGAAGCGCAACGTCTCGGCGATGGCATCGGGATCATGGCGGAACAGCCGCGCCATCTCGGCGGCGGGCTTGAGATGGCGCTCGGCATTGGCCTCCAGCCGGCGGCCGGCTTTGTCGATCGTGGTCTTCTCGCGTACGCAGGTCAGCACATCCTGCAGCGCCCGCCGCCGCGGGTGGTGATACAGCACGTCGTTGGTAGCGATGCATGGGACTTTCGCTGCGGCCGCGATCCGCCGCAGCCGATCGAGCCGCCGCTTGTCGTCGCCGCGATAATACGGCGTGAGACCAAGCCAGACGGCGCCGGCGTTGAGCGCGGCGAGACGCTCCAATGCGGTGGCGATCGTCTTCGTCTGGAACCGGTACGAAGGCATGACCACGAGCAGGATCTTCGAATGACGACCCGTAACCTTTCCACCGTCATGCCCGGCCTTGTGCCGGGCATCCACGTCTTGCTGACTCAATCGTAGCAAAGGCGTGGATGGCCGGGCCTCCGCCGCGCCGAAGGGGCTTCGGCCCCGCAGGCGGGACGAGCCCGGCCATGACAGCGTGGGGAACTGGTGGATGGAGGCCGAAGGTTGATTTATCGAGGCCGATGCCTCGTGAACAAACGCTTCCAAATCCCCAAACGTCAGATGACACTCGCCCTTCTCCGCGCGGAGCTTGCCGGTGCTGAGCAGGCGGCAGAGGCGGCCGTAGGCGGCGCGGTCGGTCGGATAGGCGAGAATGTCCGGCGTGCCGTCGACAAAGCACAGCCGCGCGCCGATCAGCAGCTTCGGTTTATGGACGAGGTCTTTATTGTCGAGCTCGCTATAGGCACGCACCACGCCGGCCAGCGTGTTGCGGTCGGCGATGCCGATCGCGTCGAGCCTGAGCCGGCTCGCTTCATGGACATAGTCCTGCGGATGCGAGCCGCCTTCGAGGAACGAGAAATTGGTGGTGACGCCGATCTCGGCGTAGCGCGGCACGCTCATGGGCGTCTCGATTCAAAATTCAGTCGTTAGATTCGTCATTGCGAGCGAAGCGAAGCAATCCAGCTCAGAGCACGGCGCTGGATTGCTTCGTCGCTTCTCTCCTCGCAATGACGGGAGAGGCTGGACGCATACGCACTCGCCCTCGCCTATCCCTCACGCAAATAACCCATGCATGTACCAGCGCGGCTGGCCGGTGCCGTCGGGCTGGGGTGTCACTTCGACATTGTAGAGGCCGTCGCGATATACCCAGAACCGCGCGCCGGCTTCGTCTTCGATGCGGAAGTAATCGCGGGTCAGGCCGGGCTCGGCGGCGCGCCACCATTCCATGGCGATGCGCTCCGGGCCCTCGGCGCGGACGACGCGATGAAGGACGCGGCGCCAGGTGAATTTCGCTGGCGGATCGTCCGGCGTGCCGGCCATCACGTCGATCGGCTCGGGCGGCTGGAGCAGCCGTAGCGGGCGCAGCGGCGGCTCGTCGGCGCGCTCCGGCCACGGCGCATCGCCGGCGTCAGGCGGACAATGCTGCACCGGCACGGCCAGCGCCGCGCGCTCCGGGATGTGCGTATCCTGCGGCAGATAGCGCACTACCCGCCGCGCGCCGAGCCGCGCCGCCAGCGTATCGGCCAGCAAGGCGACATCCTCGGCCTGATGCGCGGTGGTGTCGAAACCGCGCTGCGCCTCGGCGACAGACACGCTGACGCTGGCGGCGAGCCGGATCAGATCGTAACCGAACCCGGGATCGAGCGGATCGGCGAGCGCGTCGAGCTTTTCGGCGAACAGCCGCTGCACCACCTCGACCCGCGTCACCGGCTGTCCGGTTTCGACGCTGATGCTGCGCACCGCGCCATCGCTGCGGAAGAAGCTCGCGGTGAGCTGGCGCGCGCCTTTGCCGCTCCGCTCCATCGCGGCGATCAGCAGCCGCGCCAGCGCCAGCAGTGTCGGCAGAATGACCTCGGTGGTGGCAACCGGTTCGGGAAAATTCTTGTCGATCACATAGTCCGGTGCCGGCCGCCGCGGCGAGATCGGCGCGTCGTCTTCGCCGGTCGCCTGGCGCAGCACCGCGACGAAGCCTTCACCGAACCTTGCGGCGAGTTCGGTCGGCTGCCGCGCCAGCACCTCACCGACGGTCTTGAACCCGGCGCGGCGCAGGCCGCGGACGATCGTATCATCGACACCGAGGGCCGCTACCGGCAGCGGCGCCACCGCGCGCAGCTCTTCGCCCGGCGCGACGATCAGGCCGGAGCCGCCGCGGGTCAGCGCCCTCGCCGCCACCGCGGTGCCGGCGATCGCGGCACTGACCGCAAAGCCCTGCCGCGTCAGCGCCGCGGTCAGCGTGTTGAGGAGCTTCAACTCGTCGCCGAACAGATGCGCGCAACCGGTGATGTCGAGCAGCAGTCCGTCGGCACCATCGAGGGCCACCAGCGGCGTGAAGCGATCGCACCAGTCGGCGATCGCATTCAGCAGCGCCGCATCGGCATGCGGGTCATGATCGATCACATCGACCGCCGGATGCATCGCCCGCACGGTGGCGAGCGGCATTCCGGGCATCACCCCGCCGCGGCTGGCGCGCGCATCGCAGGCCACCACCACCAGCGCGTTGTCGCGCTTGGCGGCGACGACACGCGGTGGAGGCGCAGCATCAGCCGGCGAGCCGGTGCTCGCCTGCGGCGAGGCCCGTTCGACCCGATCGGTCGAAAGCCTCGGCAGCCAAAGGCCGAGGATACGCCTGCGGTTCACGGAAGCGGCACGCATCACAATTCCATTCCATGATCCAGCGGCCGGTCTGGCCGCGACGATTGCGAACAAGGGAGGTGTCGAGCACCGGGGCGCCCCAGCCTTCGATCGGCGGCGAAGGCGCCGCGCGGATAACCCAGCGGGTCTCCGCGGTCGAAGCCTGCGGCGCAGCGGCGATCCGCAGCATCAGCGCGGTGACGCCGGACTGCTGCGCCGCCAGCGTCAGTTTTCGCGAGGCGACAGAATCGAACGCGCGGGTCTCGCCCCACAGCTCGGTGATCACCGCGCCGAGCCCATTGCAGGCCAGCGCATCGGCGGCGGCACGGAGCGCGCTGTCGGCATCATGGGCGCGCACCATCACCAGGCGGCGCGGGTCGAAGCCGAGTTCGGCCAGCCCCTCCATCGCCAGTTCTCCGTTCTCGCGCGCGGAAAAATCCTGGCGGATCCACAACAGGTAGCGCGCCTCCGCGAGCAGCTGCGCCACGCCGGCGATGAAGCCGGTTGCAGCAGAGGCGTGACGGCCATCGCAGAACACTTCGTGCAGCGCGCCCTGCATCAGGCCGCCGTGCAGCACCGCATCCACATCGTCATGGCCGAGCGGCACGCGGCGCAGCGTCTCCGCCGTCCCGCTTTCGAGCCGGTCGATTTCGCCCTGCAGGCGCGCAAGCGTACCGAGGCGGGCGCTATCCATGCGCCGCTCCTTTTTCCGTTGCCGTTTTCGGATTCGATGAACCCGTTGCCGGCTCATTTGTTCATGATATGTTCTAATAAATCCCTGCTCCCGGGCGGAGTCAATCGGGATCGCACCGAGGTCTTGCGGCAAATTTTTTAGCGAGATGAATCAAGGAGATTCCAAGCATGGACGTGCAGCGCAAGCTGGCCATCCTGGCGGACGCGGCGAAATACGACGCCTCCTGCGCCTCCAGCGGGACGGAGAAACGCGACAGCCAGGGCGGCAAGGGTCTCGGCTCGACCGCACCCGGCATGGGCATCTGCCATTCTTATGCGCCGGACGGGCGCTGCATCTCGCTGCTCAAGGTGCTGCTCACCAACGCCTGCGCCTATGACTGCCTGTATTGCGTCAACCGGGCGTCGTCGAACGTGCCACGCGCCCGCTTCACTGTCGACGAGGTGGTGCAGCTCACGCTCGACTTCTATCGCCGCAACTACATCGAGGGGCTGTTTCTATCCTCAGGCATCATCCGCAGCGCCGACTATACGATGGAGCAGATCGTCGAAGTGGCGCGGCGCCTCCGGGAAGAGCATCACTTCCGCGGCTACATTCATCTGAAGACGATCCCGGAAGCCGACGATGCGCTGATCGCCAAGGCCGGCCGCTATGCGGACCGGCTCAGCATCAATATCGAGATGCCGGAGGAGAACAGCCTCGCTCAATTGGCGCCGGAGAAGAACGTCCGCGCCATCCGCCGCACCATGGGGCGGCTGCGGCTGAAGCTGGATGAAGCGACCGAGGCTAAGGCCGAGGCGCGGAAGACCCCCACCCGCGCCAAGCCGCCGCGCTTCGCACCGGCCGGCCAGAGCACGCAGATGATCGTCGGCGCCGACAGCGCCACCGACCAGACCATCCTCAACACCAGCGCCAACCTCTACGGCTCGTACAATCTGAAGCGGGTGTACTACTCGGCATTCAGCCCGATCCCGGATTCCAGCCGGGCCCTGCCGCTGCAGGCGCCACCCCTGGTGCGCGAACATCGGCTGTACCAGGCCGACTGGCTAATGCGGTTCTACGGCTTCGACGCCGGCGAAATCATCGATCCCGCCGCCGGGATGCTGTCGCTGGAGATGGATCCGAAACTGGCCTGGGCGCTGCGCCATCGCGAGCGCTTCCCGCTCGACGTCAACCGCGCCAGCCGCGAGGAATTGCTGCGCATTCCCGGCTTCGGCCGCAAGGCGGTCGACCGCATCATCGACACCCGCCGCCACAGCGCGATCCGCAGCTCGGACCTCGCCAAACTCCACATCCCAAGGAACAAGGCGCTGCCGTTCATCGTTCTCCCCGACCACCGCCCGCCGAGCACCCTGCTCGACGCCGCGCGACTGGCGGAACGGTTTCGGCCGAAGGCGCAGCAACTGGGATTTGGGTTTTAGAGGCCCGCGACCAAGTAACAACCTCCGTCATGCCCGGGCTTGTCCCGGGCATCCACGCCTTCTGTCGCGCACCGCAAGAAAGACGTGGATGGCCGGGACGAGCCCGGCCATGACGCGTTGAAGGGTAATCCTCAACTAATTGAACAAGGAGAACAAGCGATCACCACCCTGCACCGCATCCGGCTCGACAGCGACACCGATTTTGGCGGCTGGCGCAAGGCGGCGCGGGAGCTGGTGCTGGCCGACGTGGCACCGGCGGATGTCACATGGACGGTGAGCGGAGGCGAGCCGGAATTGTTCGACGCGCCGGAGCTGGCGCCGGCGGGGCCGTCTGCCGTTGAGACGTCGGAGCCGTCGATCCAGCCGGCTCTGCCGCCCTCCCCCGGGCAGACGTTCAACGTCCCCGCCCGCTTCGTCGAGCTGGCACAGATCGCCATCCTGCATCGCGATCCGCAGCGCTTTGCGTATCTGTATCAGCTGCTGTGGCGGCTGCGCGCCAATCCCGAGCTGATGCAGGTGGCGACCGATCCGGACGTGACGCGGCTGCAGGCGTTGGCCAAGGCGGTGCGGCGCGACGAGCACAAGATGCACGCCTTCGTCCGCTTCCGCGAGATCGGCCGCGAACCGAAGTCACGCTATGTCGCGTGGTTCGAGCCCGAGCACCATATCGTGGAGCTCGCTGCGCCATTCTTCGCGCGGCGCTTCGCCGACATGGAATGGTCGATCCTGACGCCCGACGTCTGCGCGCATTGGGACGGTCATGCGATTGCAATCACGCCCGGCGTCACCAAGGCGATAGCACCGTCGGAGGATCGCCTCGAAGAAACCTGGCTCACCTACTACGCCAGCATCTTCAATCCGGCGCGGCTGAAGACCAAGGCGATGCAGGCCGAGATGCCGAAGAAATATTGGCGCAATCTGCCCGAAGCGGCGCTGATCAAACCGCTGATCGAACACGCCGAGCGCAAGGCGCACGCGATGGTCGCGGCCGAGGCGACCGCGCCGAAGAAGCCGCAGCGACAGGAGCAGCCGATGACGAGAGCCAAGCCGAAGGCCGACACGCTGGCGCATCTGCGCGAGGAAGCGAAAGATTGCCGCGCCTGCGACCTGTGGAAGGACGCCACCCAGACCGTGTTCGGCGAAGGCCCGCAGCATGCCACCGTGATGCTGGTCGGCGAGCAGCCCGGCGATAAGGAAGACCTCGCCGGCAAGCCGTTCGTCGGCCCGGCCGGGCAGATGCTCGATCGCGCGCTGGCGGAAGCCGGCGTCGACCGCAGCAAGACCTATGTGACCAACGCGGTGAAGCACTTCAAATTCGTGCCGCGCGGCAAGATCCGCCTGCACCAGAAGCCGAACACGCCGGAGATCAAGGCGTGCCGGCAATGGTACGAGCGCGAACTCGCCGCGGTGCAGCCGCTGCTGGTGGTGGCGATGGGCGCGACCGCGGCGCAGAGCGTGCTCGGCAAGATCACCCCGATCACCAAGACCCGCGGCTACCTGATCGACCGCGACGACGGCCCGCAGGTGCTGGTGACGGTGCATCCGTCCTATCTGCTGCGGCTGCCCGACGCCGAAGCCAAGGAACGCGAATACGCCCGCTTCGTCGACGACCTGAAACTCGTCGCCGCGCATCTGAAGAAGGCACACGCAGCGTAGCGGGAAGGTTCCCCCGTGCGGCAGCTCGGTCGCCGCAAGTCTTCCGCCGTGCAGGCTCTCCTCGCGACATTTCCGCGCAGCACGACGATCTATTTCCACTGGACGGAATAGGCGGGAAATTTGGTAACCGTCGTAATTTCCGCGGGTTGAGCACGGCGGCCGAACCGGCTAACGCTCCGCTGCACTGTTGCACTGCAATGCAGCGCATGCGGCAAGACCAACAACAACACGCGAGGAATCCGATGTCTGCCCTGTCCCGTTCCATCGCCGCCGTCGCGGCCGTCGCGCTGCTGTCCGCCACCGGCGGGCAAGCACTGGCGCAAAAGAAATACGGCCCCGGTGCGAGCGACACCGAAGTCAAGATCGGCAACATCGTGCCGTATTCCGGCCCCGCCTCGGCCTATGGCAGCGTCGGCCGGGCGCAGGAAGCCTATTTCAAGATGATCAACGACAAGGGCGGCATCAACGGCCGCAAGATCGTCTACGTGTCCTATGACGACGCCTATTCGCCGCCGAAGGCCGTCGAGCAGACCCGCAAGCTGGTCGAGAGCGACGAAGTGCTGTTCATGTTCTCGCCGCTCGGCACGCCGTCGAACACCGCGATCCAGAAGTATCTGAACGCCAAGAAGGTGCCGCATCTGTTCCTGGCGTCGGGCGCCACCAAGTGGAACGATCCGAAGCACTTCCCGTGGACGATGGGCTGGCTGCCGAGCTACCAGAGCGAAGGCCGGATCTACGCCAAGTACATCTTGAAGGAGAAGCCGGACGCCAAGATCGCCGTGCTGTATCAGGGCGACGACTTCGGCAAGGACTACCTGAAGGGCCTCAAGGACGGTCTCGGCGCCAAGGCGTCGCAGGTCGTGATCGAGGACAGCTACGAGCTGACCGAGCCGACCGTCGACTCCCACATCGTCAAGATCAAGGCCGCCAATCCGGACGTGCTGGTGATCTTCGCGACGCCGAAATTCGCCGCGCAGACCATCAAGAAGGTTGCCGAGCTGGCCTGGAAGCCGATGATGATTGTGCCGAACGTGTCGGCCTCGACCGGCAGCGTGATGAAGCCGGCCGGCTTTGAAAACGCGCAGGGCATCGTCTCGGCCGCCTACGCCAAGGACGCCACCGACAAGCAGTGGGAAAACGACCCAGGCATGAAGGCGTATTACGAATTCATGGCCAAGTACGCGCCGGACGCCAGCCGCGCCGACTCCTCGTTCACCACCGGCTACAACATCGCCGAGACCGTTGCGGTGCTGATCAAGCAGTGCGGCGACGACCTCAGCCGTGAAAACGTGATGAAGCAGGCGGCGAACCTGAAGGGCGTGCAGCTCGGCGGCCTGCTGCCGGGCGTGACGCTGAACACCTCGCCGACCGACTTCGCGCCGATCGAGCAGCTGCAGATGATGCGGTTCGAAGGCGAGAACTGGAAGCTGTTCGGCGACGTGATCGAAGGCGAAGTCGCTGCGCCCAGCGGCGGCTAGTTCGCCCTCCTGCTCGCCTCGACGAACCAGCCCTCCGCGATCACCGCGGAGGGCTTTTTCATTCATCGCGCGCGCCGTCTTGCCGCCCCGCAGTGCGCCTGCCACAACTGGCGGCATGACCGATCGTCGCCCCCTGCTCCGCGCCATCTTCGATGCGGCCGTTGCCGCCGCGCATCCCGACCGCATTCTCGCCGCCGAGCTGCCGCCGGCGCCGCGCGGACGGATCATCTGCCTCGCGGCCGGCAAAGGCGCCGCCGCGATGGCCGCCGCCGCCGAGCGGCACTACCTTGACACGTTGGGTCTGGAACCGTCGCGGCTGGTCGGCATCGCCACCACGCGCCATGGCCACCGTGTTCCGACACGTGCCATCGAGGTGATCGAAGCCGGCCATCCGATGCCGGATGCCGCCGGCGTGCGGGGCGCCGAAGCCAGCCTCGACCTCGCCGCCACTGCGGCGCCGGACGACCTGTTGCTCGTGCTGCTATCCGGCGGCGGCTCGGCCAATTGGATCGCGCCGACCGAGAGCGTGACGCTGGCGCAGAAGCAGCAGGCGACCCGGGCGCTGCTGCGCTCCGGCGCACCGATCGGCGAGGTCAACACGGTGCGCAAACATCTGTCGCGGATCAAAGGCGGCCGCCTCGCCCGCGCTGGTCAGCATGCCGGGCAGATCGTGACGCTGGCGATCTCGGACGTGCCGCGCGACGAGCCGTCCGCGATCGCGTCGGGCCCGACCGTACCGGATCCGACCACGCTGGCCGATGCCCGCGCGCTGGTGGCCCGCTATGATCTGCAGCTCGATCCGGCGGTCGCCGCCGCACTGAACGATCAGCGCAACGAGAGCGTCAAGGCCGGCGATGCCGCGTTCGCACGCGCGCGGTTCGAGATCATCGCGCGGCCGCGGCAGTCGCTCGATGCGGCCATCCGAGTTGCGCGCAACGCCGGCTATGAGGTCACCGATCTCGGCGCCGATCTCGAAGGCGAAGCCCGCGAGGTTGCCGCCGCGCACGCCCAGCTCGCGCGCGAAGCGCGGGCTGCGGGGCGCAAACTGGCGATCCTGTCCGGCGGCGAATTGACGGTGACGGTGCGCGGCCAGGGCCGCGGCGGCCCCAACCAGGAATACGCGCTGGCGCTGGCGCAGCAGCTGTCCGACCTGCCCGACATCGCCGCACTCGCGGCCGACACCGACGGCGCCGACGGCGGCGCCGGCAACGCCGACGATCCCGCCGGCGCCCTGATCGACGCGGCAACCTTCGCGCAGATCGCCGCGCGGCGGCTCGACCCCGCCGCCTATCTGACTGACAACGACGCCACCGGCTTCTTCGCGCAGACCGGCGACCTGCTGATCACCGGCCCGACACTCACCAACGTCAACGATATCCGGGTGATCTTAGTTTAGTTCATCCCCTCTCCGTCGTTGCGAGCGAAGCGAAGCAATCCAGGAGTTCCGGACCTTGAGCTCTCCGTGCCTTGAGCTCCTGGATTGCTTCGTCGCTTCGCTCCTCGCAATGACGCACGAGAGGCCGCAGCTAACAATCGCCGTCATGCGCGGGCTTGCGCCGCCTGCGGCGCCATGGCCACTCCGGCGCGGCGAAGGCCGACGCATTCATCCTTATCAAGGAAGATGGATCACCGGATCAAGTCCGGCGATGACGGCCTTTGTTGTGGATCGATCCTGCTACTCCGCCGCCTTCGGCTGACGGCGGTCGAGCGAGGACAGCGCTTGGAGCAGCACTGAGCGAACACGCTCACTATCGTTTGCGGCGACGGCTGCAGTGTCGAGGTGGAAGTCGAATCCCGGCATTTTCTCGATCACCACCGCAGATGCCTCGCTGCCGTCACGCAGGTGATCGATGGCGTATGGCACCACCTCACGGCTGATGCCCTTCATGGTGATCGAAGGCAGCGCCCGGGCGTCGATGATGTCGCTGACCAGCGCATAGGTTTCGTACGACACCACGATTCCGCCAGGCTCGGCGATCGATTGCAGCCGCGCGGCGAGGTTCGCCTCGGCGCCGATGATGGTGTAGTCCATCCGGTCGGCGCTGCCGAAATTGCCGACGTTGCAATAGCCGGCATTGATCCCGATCCGCGACCGGAACGGCTGCTCGATCCCAGCCGCGCGCCATTTGGCGTTGAGTTCGGATAGCCGGCGCTGCATCGCCCAGGCCATCCGCACGCAGGCCTGCGCGTCGGCACGGTCGCCCTTGGTCTCCGGATCGCCGAAGAAGATCAGCATCGCATCACCGATAAACTTGTCGATCGTGCCGCCGTAGCGATGCGCGATCTCCGACATCTCGGTGAAGTACTCGTTGAGAAGCTGGGTGATCAGCTCCGGCTGCAGCCGCTCGGTGGTGGCGGTGAAATTCTGGATGTCGGAGAAGAAGATCGTCAGCTTCTTGCGCTCGGTGTGGATGACGACGTCCTTCTGGCCGGAAAAGATGCTCTTGTAGATCTGCGGCGGGATGTAGCGCGAGATCTTCATCGACAGCGAAGCCAGAAAGTCGTTGTTGGTCTCCAGCTCGTGGTTCATCGCCAGGATCTTCTGCGACTGCCGGCGCTGCATCGTCAGGAACGATACGCCGCACACCGCCGCCAGCACGAAGTACGCCAGCAGGAACTTGAACGAGAACAGATTGGCGGCGATCGGCTGGGTGATCATCACCTCCTGGATGCCGCGGACGTCGCCGACCTTCCAATCCCGCTTCGGGCTTTCAGGATGGCTGTTGTGGCAGGCGACGCAGGCCGGCGCCATCGTCACCGGCGACACCAGCCGGACGCTGTCGCTGAACAGCCCAGCAGAGGCCGACACGATGTTCTCGCTCGAATCCTTGCGCAGCGCCGCCAGCGCATCCCGCTCGAAGGCGTCGAGCTGATGCGGCGCACGATTGGCGAACGGATAATCCGAGACGAACCGATAGGTGATGTTGCTCTGCTGCTCGCCGATCACCTTGCCGAGCTCGAGCGACAGCGTGGCCGGGATCGGGATCGCGCCGGGCACATTCTCGTAGTCGTGGATCACCTGGACCTGCCCGGAATGGGACAGGATGCGCCCGACCACATTGGCAGCGTAGTAGTGACGGACGCTCTTGATCACCGAATTCAGATCGGACGCCTGCCGGCGCAGCGCTGCATCGGCAAGGTTGGTGAGATCGAGCCACACCGCCAGCGGCAGGCCGAGCAACAGCACCGCGATCGCAAGGCCGGTCCACCATCCACGGGCGCGCAGATCGTCCGTCTCGGATTTGTCCATGACGCCCTGCCCTGGTTGCCGCGATAGCCGGGAACCTAGCGCGTAGGCGGTATAAAGAGAAGCGTCCGGGTGCAGGGCTACCGGTTAGAGATATCGCGTGGCTACCCCATAGCAGTCCCGGCTCAGCGGCCGGAGGAGGTGCGGATCGGCCGGCCCTGCGAGATGAACGCGTAATGGCCGTTGGCGAAGGTCCCGATCATCAGCGCTTCGGTGACCGGCTCGGCGATCTCGCCGGCCGCGGCCCAGTCGATCACAAAATTGGCGCCGGTTCCGCCGCGGGTGTCGAGCGTCGCGACGAACGCCTCGATAGTGGCAAACGGCTTCAGCGCCACCGGCTCCTTGAGATGACTCTCCACCATTTTACCGGCGCCGTCGTAATAGGCGATCCGCTTGATCACCAGCGGCTTGGTCTCGGAGGCGTTGTGGATGCTCAGCGTCACCGAAAAATCCGCCCGCGCCCCACCCTGGTTGATCCAGACGCTGGAATAGGCCGGCACATAGATCGAGCCGCCGATGGTCAAGGGTTCGCTCGGCAGCGCGGTCAGCGAGCCCGCGAACGTCTTGGCGATGTCGCGCGGGGTAGGTGATTGAGCCAAAGCCGGTGCGCCAGCCGACAGAATCAGGCATGTCAGGCAGAGAATCACGAGCGCGCCGGAGCGGTGGCGTCTCGTTCCGCGAGCCCGGCTCCCGATGCGTTGTCTCAGCATGGCTGTCCCTCTAGTGTTCGCGCCAAGGCATTCCACGGCGGAAGGTGCATGCACGAACTGATTGGCGATATCACGCTGAGCATCCTGTTCGCCTGGCTGCTCGGCTTGGCGGCGCATTTTTTCCGTCAGCCGCTGATCCTCGCCTACCTTATCGGCGGTTTCGTCATCGGTCCATTCGGCCTTGGCTGGGTGAAATCCGAGAACTCGATCTCGGTGATCTCCGAGCTCGGGCTGATCTTCATGCTGTTCATGATCGGTCTCGAGATCGATCTGAAGAAGATCATCCGCGCAGGCCCCGTGATCCTGGTCGCGGCCGGCGGACAGATCGCCGGCGGGGTGCTGCTCGGCCTCGCGTTCTTCGTCGGCATCGGGCTCAGCCTCGGCGGCGGCCATTTCGACGCGCTGTACCTGACGGTGGCGTGCGCGCTGTCGTCGACGGTGATCATCGTCAAGGTGCTGTACGAGAAGCGTGAGCTCGACACCCTGCCCGGCCGCATCACGCTCGGCATCCTGGTGCTGCAGGACATCTTCGCGATCCTATTCCTGGCGGTGCAGCCAAGTCTCGCCGACCTGCAGATCTCGGTGCTGCTGCTGTCGATCGCGCGGGTCGTCGCGCTGGTCGCGACTGCGCTGGCGCTGTCGCGCTACGTGCTGCCCTGGCTGTTTCACCGCATCGCGCGCACGCCCGAACTGGTGCTGCTCGGCGCATTGGCTTGGTGCTTCCTGATCGGCGAAATCGCCGAGCGGCTGCATCTGTCGCGCGAGATGGGCGCGCTGGTCGCCGGCGTGTCGCTGTCAACCTTCCCCTACGCGCTCGACGTCACCGCCAAGGTGACGACGCTGCGGGACTTCTTCATCACACTGTTCTTCGTCGCGCTCGGCATGACGATCCCGATCCCGAACGGCTCGGTGATCGGGCTGGCGCTGGCAATTGCGGTGTTCACGCTGGCAAGCCGGCTGCTCACCACCTTCCTGCCGCTGTATCTGATGAAGCAGGGCCTGCGCGCCAGCCTGCTGCCGGCGCTGAACCTCGCGCAGATCAGTGAATTCTCGCTGGTGGTGATCCAGACCGGCGTCGCCGCCGGCCACATCGGCACCCAGACCGCGAGCGCGGCGTCGTTCGCCTTCGTGCTCCTGGCGGTGCTGTCGACCTTCGTGATCATGCGCAGCGATCCGATCACCCGCCGCGCGATCGGGACGCTGACCAAATTCGGCTTCCGCGATCTCGGCCAGCAGCAGAGCGGCGCCGAAGCCGCCGCAGAGGCCGGCCACGGCGCGGTGCATCGCATCGTCATCCTCGGCTTCTTCCGCGCCGCCAGCGCGCTGGTCAGCGAGATCGAGCAGCATACGCCAGAGCTGCTGAAGCAGATCAGCGTGATCGACTTCAACCCGATGGTGTACCGCACCCTCACCGAGCGCGGGATGCACGTGATCTACGGCGACATCAGCAATGTCGACACGCTGCTGCATGCAGGTGTCGCCAAGGCCGAGATCATCATTCTCAGCGTGCCGGACTCGCTGCTGAAGGGCGCCACCAACGAGCGGCTGGTGCGCCACGTCCGCGCGCTCAATCCCAACGCGCAGATCGTCGCCACCGCCGATCTGCTGGCCGATGTCGACGCGATGTATCAGGCGGGCGCGGACTACGTCACCGTCACCCGGCTCGCCGATGCCCGTGAGCTGTACGAGGTGATCGAAGCCGCCGATAACGGCCTGCTGTCCGACAAGCGCGCCGCCCTCGACGCCCGCCTCGCCGAACGCCGGGAAGTACTCCCGTAACGCTATCGCCCGGGTGAATTCGCCTCATAGTTGCACCGAAACAACAGACACGGCACAGCGCCGGCGTATAGTCGGCGCGTATTTCGGTTTGCCGTTTGTCGTTGTTCGAGTGATTGCCCGAGGCACGCGATGTGGAAGAGCATCGTTTCGGCTGCCATCGCATTGCTGGTGCTGACCGGGTGCGCGATCCACCCGCTGCCGGAGGATTTCTCCGGCGTCGATACGCCCGACATCGTCAAGCGCATCCGCTGCGAAACCCGCGACGCGGTTCAGACGGTGGTGATCGCGTGGGT
Organism: Rhodopseudomonas sp. BR0G17; assembly: GCF_010907025.1. Taxonomy (NCBI): domain Bacteria; kingdom Pseudomonadati; phylum Pseudomonadota; class Alphaproteobacteria; order Hyphomicrobiales; family Nitrobacteraceae; genus Rhodopseudomonas; species Rhodopseudomonas sp. BR0G17. Next base: position 76,679 of record NZ_QUML01000023.1, read on the forward strand.
CGACAAGCTCGCCCAGAGCGGCGATCCGATCGCCCAGCAGCTCAGCGCCACCTACGCCCAGAACCGCGAGGCGACTAGCAAGTTCGGTCCCGAGCTGTTTCCCGGCCGCGCCTACGACAAGGTCAGGACGCTGATCCGGACGTTCTACAGAACCGGCGTCGCGTATAATTTCGATCTCAACATCACCGAAGACAACGACCTGACCTCGCAGGCGAACCTATTGCGGGTGCTGCCCGAGCACGTGTTCAGGCTGAATGTCGGCGCCGGCGCGCTGCGCAAGCGCAGCAACCAGCGTACCTTCACGGTGACCGACACCTTCGAATATCTGCTCAAGACGCTGAACGATCCCTCGCGTGGTAGCTACTGCAACGGCCAGATCGTCGCGGCGAACTACATCTATCCGATCACCGGCCGGATCGGCGTCGACAAGCTGGTCAAGGATTTCATCGAGCTGACGCTGTTCGGCAACCTCGCCGGCAGCAACAACGGCGCGGTGCCGGCGATGACCGACAAGCTGGTGTTCACCACCACGCTGAACGCCAGTGCCACGCCAAGCGTGGTTTTTACGCGCGTCACCACCGCGTTAGATCTCGCCGACGCGCAATTGACGGCTAGCGCCAAGCGCAGCGACGTGCATCAGGTCGCGATTGCGCTAGCACTTGCGGGCAACGAGGCCGCCGATCTCGCCACGATGCGGACCTATCTGTTCACCGCGCCGCGCGGCGGCGGCCCTCCGACCGCTGCCGTGCGCAAGACCGGCGGATCACAAACCCTGTATGTCGGCGACCGCGTGACCGGCGGCGGTACGCCGTCCGAAGTCCTCGCCGTGATCGCAATCGATCAGATGAAGCGTCGTGAGCTGCAACTGTACCCTGCCCAATGATCAAGGGGGACGATGATGGCGACCACACCGGCGAAGTCGAAGGCCAAGAAAACGTCTGCGGCGAAACCGGCCGCCAAGAAGCAAGCGGCCGGACCATTCACCCGCTACGTGTCGCCGGCCGCGGTGGTCGTGCGGTTCTGCCGCTCGCTGACGCCTGAGGAAGCCGACGACTTCATCGCGCGCGCCGAACGCGCCGAAGCCGTCGTGACCCTAAAGGCGACCTCGGTCGCCTTCGTCGACCGCTTCCTGGTGGCGAAGCGAAAGCGCGCGGCGATCGAGCTCAACTCGATCACCGCCTCGGTCCAGGAGGTCGATCCCTGCCCGGGGAACGACAAACGTTGCTTCAAAAAGAGCTGATCGCCGGCGCGTTTAAAACTCGCGCGCGATGGTGGCGAGCATCGACAGCAAAGCGTCGCGATTGTCGCGGCCGAGCAGTTCGGTCAGCCGGTCTTCGTGGCGGGTCGCCACCAGCTTCTTGGCGCGCGCCAGCGTGGCTCGGCCCTTGTCGGTGAGCATCAGAATGTGCGAGCGGCGATCGCTCGGCGATCGGGTGCGGACGCATAGGCCGCGGCTTTCCAGCGCATCGAGCATCGCCACGAAATTCGGCCGCAGGATGCCGAGCGTGGTGGCGATCTCGGTCTGATTGCGGCCGGGATTGGCGTCGAGCAGCAACAGCACCGAGAACTGCGCCGGAGTGAGCTGCACCGGGGCGACGCAATGCAGGAAGTCTTCGAACACGCGGAGCTGGGCGCGCTTCAGCGCGTAGCCGAGCAGCTCCGACAGTTCGCCCATCATCAGCTCGGAGGCCTCGGCGGCACTCTCGACCGGCGGCTCCTTGCGCGCGCCTCGTACCGGCTTGGCGACGGCGGTTTTCGATGCGGGCATCGCCGGGCTCGTGATCCTGTTCGCTAAGGTCCCCGCGAACGCCTCGCGGGGCCTTGAGCTTATAATCGATAATTGTTATGCACCATATCAAATAGCCTGAGCAGAATTCAACTGCCGGCGGATGGAGGCGCGCAACGACGTGCCTTCGCGGGAGGGGACGTTCGCGTGAACACCACGATTCTGTTGTTCCTGGTTCAGGACGGTATCACCAACGGCGCGATCTACGCACTGCTCGGGCTGGCGCTGGTGCTGGTCTTTGCCGTCACCCGGGTGATCCTGATTCCCCAGGGCGAATTCATCACATTCGGAGCTCTGACCTACGCGACGCTGTCGGCCGGCGGCGTCCCCGGCACCGCACAACTGGCGCTGGTGATGGGGCTGGTCGCGTTCGGCTTCGAGCTGTTCAGCGCCCGCAAGTCGCTGCATCTCGCCAAGGTGGCGCGCGCGGCGCTGATCTATATCGCCTTCCCGGCAGTTGTGCTGGCGCTGGCGACGTGGCTGCCGGCGCATAAGCCGGGCGTCGCCATCAACATCGCGCTGTCGCTGCTGATCGTCGCCGCGATCGGGCTGTTTCTGTATCGCATCGCCTTCCAGCCGCTGGCCCACACTTCGGTGCTGGTGCTGCTGATCGCCTCGGTCGGCTGCCATCTGGCGCTGCAAGGCTTCGGCCTGGTGTTCTTCGGTGCCGAAGGTCTGCGCGGCCCACCGCTGTCCGACGTGACGCTGAGCGCGGGCCCGCTGATCTTCACCGGCCAGAGCCTGGCCGTATACGGCATCACCCTGGCGCTGATGGCGGCACTGTGGCTGTTCTTCGGCTACACCCGCTACGGCAAGGCGCTGCGCGCAACCGCGGTCAACCGGCTCGGCGCCCGGCTGGTCGGCATCCGCACTTCGCTCTCCGGCCAGATCGCGTTTCTGCTCGCCTCGGTGATCGGCGCGATCTCCGGCATCCTGATCGTGCCGATCACCACGCTCTATTACGACACCGGCTTCCTGATCGGCCTCAAGGGCTTCGTCGCCGCGATCATCGGCGGCCTGGTCAGCTATCCGCTCACCGCCGTCGCAGCGATCGTGGTCGGCATCGTCGAGTCCTTCTCCTCGTTCTACGCCTCGAACTACAAGGAGGTCATCGTCTTCACGCTGATCCTGCCGGTGCTGGTGCTGCGCTCGCTTGCCGCGCCCGCGGTCGAAGAAGAGAAGGACTGAGCGTGATGCCGCGTTGGTTGCCGATTCTCCTGTTCGCCGCCGTGATGACGGCGCTGCCGCTGATCCCGGGCATCCCGCCGTTCTGGATCGTGCTGCTCGACAATATCGGCCTCGCCGCGCTGGTGGCGATGGGCCTGGTGCTGCTCACCGGCGTCGGCGGGCTCACCTCGTTCGGCCAGGCCGCGTTCTGCGGCTTCGGCGCCTACACCACCGCCTACATCACCACGGTGTACGGCCTGTCGCCGTGGCTGGCACTGCCCGCTTCGCTGGTGGTCGCCGGCATCGCAGCGGTGCTGCTCGGGCTGATGACGGTGCGGCTCTCGGGCCACTATCTGCCGCTCGGCACCATCGCCTGGGGCATCGCGCTATACTATCTGTTCAGCAAGCTCGATTTCCTCGGCCGCAACGACGGTATCTCGCGAGTGCCGCCGCTGTCGATCGGCCCGATCGACATGTACGATCCGCACACGATCTACTTCGTGATCTGGGCGATGGTGCTGATCAGCGCGGTGCTGACCATGAACCTGCTCGACAGCCGCACCGGCCGCGCCATCCGCGCGCTGCGCCGCGGCCATGTCGCCGCCGAAGCCTTCGGCGTGCAGACCGCGCGCGCCAAGCTCCTGGTGTTCATCTATGCGGCGGTGCTGGCAGGCCTGTCGGGCTGGCTGTACGCGCACTTCCAGCGCAACGTGAACCCGACGCCATTCGGGCCGCAGGCCGGCATCGAATATCTGTTCATCGCCGTGGTCGGCGGTGCAGGCTATGTCTGGGGCGGCGTGCTCGGCGCGGCGATCGTCATCATCCTGAAGGAAGTGCTGCAGGGCTATCTGCCGCTGCTGTTCGGCGGCCAGGGCCAGCTCGAGATCATCGTGTTCGGCATCCTCCTGGTGGTGCTGCTGCAGCTTGCGCCCGGCGGTGTGTGGCCGTGGCTGGCCAATCTGGTACCGGTCAAATTCCGGCGCGCCGTCACCGGCAATGCCGGCGGCTTGCCCGCGCGTGAACGGGGCGGCGGCTCCGCGACCGCGCCGCTGCTGAAGGTCGAGCGCGCGCGAAAGCAGTTCGGCGGCGTGGTTGCGGTCAACGACGTGTCGTTCGACGTCAACGCCGCGGAGATCGTCGCGCTGATCGGCCCCAATGGCGCGGGCAAGTCGACCACCTTCAACCTGATCACTGGCATCCTCACCACCACCGGCGGCCGGATCGAAGTACACGGCAAGCCGGTCGACAACACCCCGCCGCAGGAGGTGGTGAAGCTCGGCATCGCCCGCACCTTCCAGCACGTCAAGCTGGTGCCGGACATGACCGTGCTGGAGAACGTCGCGATCGGCGCGCACCTGCGGGGCCGCTCCGGCGCGATCACCAGCATGCTGCGGTTCGATCGCGGCGACGAGGCCAAGCTACTCGCCGAAGCTGCGCGGCAGATCGAGCGCGTCGGACTCGGCGCGGAGATCGACCAGCTCGCGGGTTCGCTCTCGCTCGGCCAGCAGCGCATCGTCGAGATCGCGCGTGCGCTGTGCGCCGATCCGGAATTGCTGCTGCTGGACGAGCCGGCGGCTGGCCTGCGCCACATGGAAAAGCAGCGGCTCGCCGCGCTGCTGCGTCAGCTCAAGGACAGCGGCATGTCGGTGCTGCTGGTCGAACACGACATGGGCTTCGTGATGGACCTCGCCGACCGCATCGTCGTGCTCGACTTCGGCACAAGGATCGCCGAAGGCACGCCAGACGCGATCAAGACCAATCCGGACGTGATCAAAGCCTATCTCGGAGCGCTGGCATGACCGCCCTGCTTTCGGTGTCCGGCGTCTCGGTGTCCTACGGCAAGGTCGAGGCGGTGCGGAACGTGTCGCTCGAGGTGCGGACGCGCGAGATCGTCACCGTGGTCGGCGCCAACGGCGCCGGCAAGACCACCCTGCTCAGCGCCGCGATGGGCGTGCTGCCGCTGAAGGGCCGCGTCACCTTCGACGGCATCGACGTCGCGCGGCTCGACATCGAGGACCGTGTCGCCGCCGGGCTGTCGCTGGTGCCCGAACATCGCGAGCTGTTCGCCACCATGACGGTGGAGGACAATCTCGAACTCGGCGCGTTCCGCATTGCCAAGAACATCGCCGCGCAATCGCAGGAGCGGGTCTATGGCCTGTTCCCGCGGCTGAAGGAACGGCGCAAGCAGCTCGCCGGCACGCTGTCCGGCGGCGAGCAGCAGATGCTGGCGATGGGCCGCGCGCTGATGGGCGCGCCGAAGCTGTTGATGCTCGACGAGCCGAGCCTCGGCCTCGCGCCGATCATCGTGGCGGACATCTTCCGCATCGTCGGCGAACTGCGCGAAGCCGGGGTTTCAGTGCTGCTGGTGGAGCAAAACGCCAAGGCCGCGCTGGCGATCGCCGATCGCGCCTATGTGATGGAGCTCGGCGAATTCGTGCTCGACGGGCCGGCCTCAGAGGTTGCGCGCAACGAGGCGGTGGTCGCGAGCTATCTCGGCTTCTCGCACCCCGCCTGACGGTTCGGCGGACGCCATCGGCAAGGCGTCGCCGTCGTCGAGCAGCACCACACAGTTGCGGCCGAGATCCTTGGCGCGATACAGCGCGAGGTCGGCGCGCCGCATCAGCGCCGACAGTTCACCGCCGCGATAGGCCGCGAGGCCAAAGCTCATCGTCACCGCCACCAGCCGGCCGTCGCAGGCCACAGCGGTGGCGCACAGCCGGCACAGTTCGAGCGCGTAATCGTTGGCCTGCTCGTCGCTGACGCCGACCATCAGGCCGGCAAATTCCTCGCCGCCGTGGCGAGCGATCAGCATGCCGCGCGGCGCGGCGAAGTGGCGCAGAATGTCGCCGACCTCGGCGAGTACGCGGTCGCCGATGTTGTGGCCATAATGGTCGTTGATCGCCTTGAAGCGATCGAGGTCGCACATCATCGCCACCACCGGCTGCCCGGCGAAATTCGCCTGCGCGAGCTGGGTCGCCGCCGCCTCGTCGAAGCCGCGCCGGTTGAGGAGGCCGGTCAAAGGATCGGTGCGCGACATCCGCATCAGCTCGGCGCGGGTCGAGGTCAGTTGCCGCATCAGACGGGCCGACCGATACGCCATCGCGCCGGAGAGCGTGGTCGAGATGCTGAGCGCCACCACCAGCGACGCCTTCACCACAGCGCCGACCTCGACGGTCGCGTGCCAATCGGTGCCGAGATCGGAAATCAGAAAGATGATGGTGACAATCGCCGTAATCCCGGCTGCGGCTACCACCCGGCCCGCGGTGTAGCGGATCACATCACGCTGCGAGACGATCTGGCTCGGCATCAATCACCGTTGCTGGGGCCGTGCCGGCACGGAAGCGTAACCGCCTCGGCCGCCGTCGGGCCCGATGCACGGCGTTCCGCCGCGCGAAGTCCGTTGAACCCCGGTACTCCTACCAGAGGACGCGCGCCGGTCACGTTAACTCCGCGCAATTCGAAGCATCAGCCTTAACGCGACGCTAAGGCGGTACCCCATTTTTCTGCGGTGCAGGACGAACCTCTTGAGGTCGCAACGGCTGCCCTCGCGCAGCAAAAAGCCGGCCTCGCACGGAGGCCGGCTTCGCAAGGCGCAGGCGGGATGCCGCCGGCGCGATGAGACTACTTCACCATCACGTACTTGCCGTCCTTCACCGTCAGCAGGATGCGCGAACGGTCGTCGAGGCCATAGCGATCGGTTTCGGTGAAGCTGTACACGCCCTGGCTCGCCGCGATGTCCTTCTCGCTGATCAGTGCCTTGCGGATCGCTTCGCGGAATTCCTGCGTGCCCGGCTTGGCGGTCTTCAGCGCCACCGGCACCACCCGCTCCAGCACCTTGAAGGCGTCGAACGAGTGCGCCGCGAACTGGCTGCGGCTGTTCGGGCCGTACTTGGCTTCATATGCCGAATTCAGCTCGAGGCCGGGCTTCTTGGTGAGCGCGCTGGCATCCTGACCTTCCGGATCCATCACCGGACCCGACGCCATCAGCACGCCCTCTGCCGCCTTGCCGGCGATACGGATGAAGTCCATCGAGGCCGCGCCGTGGGTCTGATAGATCAGGCCCTTGTAGCCGCGCTCGCGCAGCGAGGTCTGCGGCAGCGCCGCGGCGGTGCCGGAGGCACCGACCAGGATCGCATCGGGGTTGGCGGCGACCAGCTTCAGCACCTGCCCGGCGACCGACGTATCCGGACGCGCGAAGCGCTCTTCGGCGACGATCTTCAGGCCCATCGCCTCGCCCTGCTTCTTCAGGTCGTTGAACCACAGGTCGCCATAGGAGTCCGAATAGCCGATGTAGCCGACGGTCTTGATGTTGTTCTTCTTCATGTGCTCGTAGAGCACCTTGCCCATGATCGGGATCGGCTGCGGCATCGCCACCGACCACTTGGCGCGCTCCGGCGTGATCGGCAGCGGCGCCAGCGCGATGTGCGGCACCTGCGCTTCATTGGCGACGTTGGAGACCGCCACGGTCGGCGGCGTCACCGACGAGCCCATGATCACGTCGGCCTTGGACTCCGTGACGAAACGCCGCGCGTTGGTGGTGGCGGCAGTGGGATCGCCGCCGTCGTCGAGCACGATCACCTTGAGCGGATGGCCGCCGATTTCCTTCGCCACGAATTCGAGCGCGTTGCGCTCCGGAATGCCGAGAGCCGCCGCAGGTCCCGTGGTGGTGACGGTGATACCGATGGTGATTTCGTTGGTCTCGGCAAGAGCGGCACCGGACAATCCCGGCAACGCGAGGGCCACGGCGATCGCCGTAGCGGATAGCTTGAACTTGGTCACGTTCTCCTCCTCCCTCTGTTATGGCATCGGCCGTGTTCGGCGCGATCTTGTCGTCTTGTTTACGGCATCACCGGCGGCGAGTCAGCCCCGCATGAATTTCGCCTTCACCTCCTCGGGCACCGGCACCGATTTCAGCCGGCCTGGATCGTCCGGATGGCGGCCGACCATCACCCGCGTCTCGAAGCCTTCGAGTGCCAGCTGTTCGCCCTTGAAGAGCTTGTGCACCACTTCGAAGCTGGAACGACCGAACCGCTCGATCCGGCTTTCGATGCTGATCACATCGCCATAGGTCGAGGGGATGTAGAACTTGGCGCGGGTGTCCACCATCGGAATCCCGACCAGACCATAGACCTTGATCAGGTCGCGTTTCGAGCATCCGGCTGCGACAAAAAGCGCCGAGGTGGAATCGTCGAACATCGCAAAGTAACGCGGGTAGTACACAATATCCGCCGGGTCACAATCGCCCCACTGGATCTGTACCTCACGGCGGTTGGTGAACATCGACAGTCGCCTAGCTCTCAGTTGGTCATTCCGGGGCGCCGCGCAGCGGCGAACCCGGAATCTCTTGCACAGATCATCTCGGGATTCCGGGTTCGCGGACTGCGTCCGCGCCCCGGAATGACGAACGCTGAGTTTTGATCCTACTCCAGCGCGATCACATGCGCGGGCGGCGGATCGGCGTACAGGTCTGCGATCAGCGCGGCACGATATTCCAGCACGGCGCGCTGGTTGACCGAGCCCTTGTCGGTGATCTCCCCCTTATCGATCGACAGCGGCTCGCCGAGCAGCACGGCGCGGGTGACGCGGTTCGACGAGCCGGTCGCCTGCGTCAGCAGCGTGGCGAAGCGCTCGCGGAACGCCTCGCGGATCAGATGATCAGATGCCATTCCGGCCAGATCCTCCAACGGCAGCGTCGCGTTGATCAGCTTGCAGCCGTCGGGATCAAGGATCGCCAGCGCGGTCACGTAATCGCGGTCGAGCCCGGCGATCACCACGTCGCGCACCAGCGGTGCGCAGGCAGCGATGAACTTGGCGCGCAGCGGACCGACGCTGACCCAGGTGCCCGACGCCAGCTTGAAGTCCTCCGAGATGCGGCCATCGAAATCGAATCCCCTCGAAAGATCGTTTGGATCGACCGGCTTCAGCGCGTCGTTGAGCTTGTAGAAGCCCTCCTCGTCGAACGCCTTCTCGGTCAACTCCGAAGCGCGCCAATAGCCGGGCGTGATGTTCGGCCCCTTGGCGCGGACTTCGAGCTTGCCGTTGTTCGGCACCAACTTGGCCTCGTTGCCCGGCACCGGCAGACCGACATGGCCCGACCGCGATGTCTGCGGCGTCACCGACATGAAGAACGGCGCAGTCTCGGTGGCGCCAAGGCCGGTGAGCATCGGCACCCGCGCGCCGATCTCCGCCACCGCAACCTCGTCGAGCCCGCTCCAAACGTGCGCCGCGAGGCTGGCGCCGGAGAAGAACATCGCGTGCAGGCGGCTGAAGAACAATTTGCGGAGCTGCTGGTCTTCGCGCAACACCGGCAGCAGCGACTCGTAGCCCTTCGGGACGTTGAAATACACCGTCGGCGCGATCTCGCGCAGATTGCGGATGGTGGCGGCGATCCCGGCCGGCGTCGGCTTGCCGTCGTCGATATACATCGAGCCGCCGTTGAACAACGTCAGTCCGATATTGTGGTTGCCACCGAAGGTGTGATTCCACGGCAGCCAGTCGACGATCACCGGCGGCTCGTCTTTCAGGAACGCCATCGCCTCGCGGATCATCACCTGATTGGCGCAGATCATCCGCTGGGTGTTGATCACCGCTTTCGGATTGCCGGTCGATCCCGAGGTCAGCAGGAACTTCGCAATCGTGTCGTGGCCGATCGCCTCGTGCTTGGCGGCCAGCTCAGGATGCTCCGGCGTCGCCAGCAGTTCGGCGAGCGACGTCACCTTGCGCCCCTTCACCTCGCCACGCGTGGCAGCGAGTTCGACATCCTCTGGCACGGTGGCGAGGATCGCGGGCGCGAAGGCCGTGATGTCGTCGGCGAAGATCAGGCCAGGGGTCAGAAGCCCGACGATGTGGCGCAGCTTGCCGTAATCCTTCGACACCAGCGAATACGGCGGCGACACCGGACACATCGCAACGCCCGCGTACAGCGCGCCGAACATCACGATCGCATGGTCGATCGAGTTGCCGGACAGGATCATCACCGGCCGCTCGGCCGACAGTCCGCGCGCGATCAACGCCGAGGCGATGGTCTGCGCGGCGCGCAACATCTCAGCATAGCTGATCTTGCGCCAGCCGCCTTCGCCGTTGCGCTCGGCCATGAACACGCGATCCGGCGCCATCTCGGCGAAATGATGCAGCCGGTCGGTGATCCGCACCGGATAGTCGGTGAGCGTGGTGGTCGAGCGCACGTAGATCGTGCCGTCCGGCTTGCGCTCGGTGGCGATGCCGATCTCGCCGAACGAGATATCGCGCAGCGGGTGAGCCGCGTCACGCCCGTCGGCAATAGCGGCGAATGCAATGGGATCGGTCATGGCGTCCATCACGGCTCCGTTCAGCTCGGCCGAACCTTGGCTGTCTTGTGATCGAGGAAAGCGCGTATCCGCGTTTTGGCTTCCTGGTCGCTCTGCGCCACGGTCGCCATCAGCGATTCCATCAACAGGCCGGTCTGCGGATTGGCCTCGGCGATCATCGGCAGCGCCTGCAGCACCGCGAAATTGGTCAGCGGCGCATTCTGCGCGACGCGATTGCCGAGCTCCAGCGCCTTATCGTAGGCTGAGCCGCTGTCGATCAGATATTGCGAGAAGCCGTGCATGACGCCCTCGGCGGCCGAATACACGCGCCCGGTCAGCATCATGTCGGCCATCCGGGCGACGCCGATCAACCGCGGCAACCGCACCGAGCCGCCGCCGCCGACGAAGATGCCGCGGCTGCCCTCGGGTAGCGCGTAGTAGGCGGACGCCTCGGCGACGCGGATATGCGCCGCGCAGGCGAGCTCCAGCCCACCGCCGATCACAGCGCCCTTCAGCGCCGCAATCACCGGCACCCGGCAGTACTGGATCTTGTCGAACACCCGATGCCAGGTCTGGGAATGCACCAGCCCTTCGGTGGCGTCGCGTTCGCGCAGTTCGGAGAGGTCGAGGCCGGCCGAGAAGTGATCGCCGATGCCGTGGATCACCACCGCGCGGATCTCATCCGGAATGTCGGTGAGACAGTCCTTCAGCGCCGCCATCAGCCCGTCATTGAGGGCGTTGCGTTTCTTGGGGCGATTGAGACCGATCGTCAGCACGGGGCCGACGGTATCGACGACAAGCGTCGACGGGTCCGCGAGCGTCGCGGCCTGAGCGTTTCCTGTGAGCACTTATTACGTCCTGTGCAGAATAGTTATAGATCATAACAATCACTTGAGCCCGGCGTCAATCGGCATTGCCGTGCAAAAGCAGGGACTGGGGCTCAGAAACCGCTGGCGCTGAATGTGGCGCCAGCGGCGTGGGACAGCAGCGCAGCCCGGCGAGGCGCGCCCCCTCTCCCGCTTGCGGGAGAGGGTCGGGGTGAGGGCGACGCAGGCACGGAAGCTCAGCTACGCAGAAGTGCCCCACCCCGGCTTCACTACGCCAAGTCGACTTCTTCCCTCCATGGCAGAGCGCAACCGTGCCGGAGGTTAGTCGATCCCCAGGACGAGAGGCTGTCACCCCACCC